>NZ_JBFBKR010000020.1:0-52269 GCF_040686575.1 Arthrobacter sp. NPDC080073 | reverse complement strand
TAGTTTGACGGTGGCGTGCGTGCCGTCCGACTTGGTGATGTGGGCTTCGTAGGCGGCGCTGCCGTCGTCTTCGGTGGTCATGTTCTCCACCGTGGCCCCGGAGTTGGCCGCCAGAACAGCGGCCTTGACCTTGCTTGCAGTGTCACCGGTCAGGGCTGTTTCGTTTCCGTGCGTACCGTCGCCCGTGGCGGGGGCGGACGGGCTGGCGGTCGAGGTATCAGTGGTTGCGGCATCGGCCGGCAGAGCCATGGCAGTGAGGGCTCCGCCGCCTGCGACCGCGCCTATCAGGGCCGCGCCTACTGCGATTTTCCGGACTTTATTCACGATGTTGCTCCTTAGAGGTTCAACTCCGAGGGGTTCGAAGCTGTATCCCATCCTCGAACCCCAGGCTTTGGCCCCTGTATGCCCTTGCTGTGCCTGAACTGTGACATTTTGCCTGGCTCACAGGATCCGGAAGCCCGGAGGGAGATAGTGGGCGTGAACTTTGTCACATAAGCTACTAAGGGAGTAGGAAGAGGTTGGCGGTGCATCCAGAGTTGCGTGGCTTGCGATTTTTCGGCGCGCGCTGGAAGGCGCGGCCCCTTGCCTCCCAGATCCTGGTGTGGCTGCTCTGCATCCTCTTTGTGACAGTCACTTTGGGTGCTCTTCTCTACACCCAGATCAGCAACCAGACCCTCGAAGACCAGTACCGGCTCCGGGCGCTGGGCATTGCCACGACGGTGGCGCAAATGCCGGAAATCGTGACGTCGCTGGGGAACGGAGACCCAGCGCACACGATTCAGGCGATTGCGAGCAAAGTCCAGTCCCAAGCGCAGCCGGACTATGTCGTCGTGTCCGACCGGAAGGGTGTCCGGTACTCCCATCCGAATCCGAACCTCATCGGACAGACCCTGGAAGAACCCGTTGCGGTCCTTGACGGGCAGACCCATGTCGGCATCGACAAAGGCAGCCTCGGTGACTCAGTCAACGCCAAGGCGCCGGTGCGCGCGGCGGACGGGACCGTCGTCGGGCAGGTTTCGGTGGGAATCCTGGAGACCACGGAAAGCAGCGAGCTCGCCAAACAGGTGTTGCTGATTGCCGGTTATTCAGCTGTCGTGCTCGTGATCAGCGCCATGGGTTCGGCGCTCCTGGCGCGCAGAATCAAGCGGGTCACCTTCGATCTCGAACCGGTGGAGATTGCGTCCCTCCTGCAGGAACGCGAAGCCCTGCTGCACGGCATCCGCGAAGCGATGATAGGTTTCGACGACGACGGCCGGGTCACCGTCATCAACTCCGAGGCGCGCTCCCTGCTCCACCTGGAAGAAAACGTGCTGGGAGAGAAGATCGAGGATCTCCTGCCGCCCGGACGGCTTCGTTCCCTGCTGACCGGCCAGATCAGCGGTACCGACCAGATCGTCATCACCGAGGACGCTTTGCTGGTGGTGAACCGGATGTCCGTTGCCTTGGCCGGAAGGAGCATCGGTTCGGTGGTCACACTGCGCGACCGCACCGAGGTCGAGGGCCTGGTGCGCGATCTTCGCTCCGTCGAAGGCCTGATGGAGGCCTTGCGCGCGCAGGAGCACGAGTACGCGAACCGTCTCCACGTGGTGGACGGGCTCCTGGAACTCGGAGATGTGGACCAGGCACGGAATTTCGTATCGCGGATTTCGGACACCTCGCGCTCGCTTGGCGAAGGCTTGCGCTCGCGGATCGAGCCGCCGGAGCTCGCGGCCCTGCTGCTTGCGAAAATCACCGTTGCTGCCGAGCAGGATGTCCAAATCTCGGTGACGGACGACTCGCAGCTGCGCCAACCGTTCCTCGAAACGCAAGCGCTCCTGACGATCGTCGGAAACCTCCTCGACAACGCCGTCGAGATCCTCGCCGAGCAACCGGCGCCCCGTGAGGTGACCATCCAGCTGGACGATTCCTCCGGCATCTTCATATGCGTGACCGACAACGGGCCCGGCGTTCCTGCAGAATTGGTGGGCACGATCACCGCTGACGGGTTCACCACCAAGGAACCGCGGCCGGGAATGCGTCGGGGGATAGGCCTTGCGCTCGTGAGCAGGATCGTTCACCGTGCAGGGGGCACCATGGATGTTTTCCCGGGCCCCGGGGGACGCTTTGAAATCTGGCTGCCGGAACCGCACATGGAATCCGACGCCCCGGTCATGACAGGAAAATCAATCGAATGATCCGGACCTTGGTGGTCGACGACGACTTCCGCGTAGCGCGCATCCATGCCAGCCGCGTGGCCAAAATCGAGGGATACGAATGCGTCGGTGAGGCCCACACCGCGGCGGAGGCCAGGGAAGCCGTGCAGCGGCTCAAACCAGACCTCCTTCTCCTCGATGTCTACCTTCCCGATGAAGACGGAATCAGCCTGTTGAGGTCCCTTCAGGGAGCCGGCGAAAAGCTCGACGCCGTCATGATCACCGCCGCCCGGGACCTCGAGACCGTACGGGCCGCCATGCGCGGGGGAGCGGTGTACTACCTCGTCAAACCGTTTGGCTTCGAACAGCTGCAAACCCAGCTCGAGGCCTATCGGCGCTGGCGGCAGGAAGCCGAGTCCCGGACCGTCGCCGATCAGGCGACCGTGGACCAGCTCTTCAGCCTGCGCCGGACCGCTCCGCCTGCCAAAGGATCCCGGCGCCTGCCGCCCACCATGCAAAAAGTCCTCGATATGGTGGTTCACTCCACGGAACCCTTGGGCGCATCGGAGATTGCGGGCAGCGTCGGCATCAGCCGCCCCACCGCCCAGCGCTATCTCAGCGAACTCGAGCGCAAGGGACTCGTTGACCTGCATTTGGCCTACGGTTCGACGGGGCGCCCCGTGAACACGTACTTGCCGCGCAAGGGCTGAGGACCGGCCGCAGGATATGCTGCTGACGCGGAGCAGGCTCCGCCGAGTCGGCGTCCAGCGCCGTTGTGGGGGACATCTGTGGGGGTAGAAAGTGAAAATTTGGAGCGTGGCCTTCGTGGCCGCGGCGGGCGTGTTCGCCTATCTAGGAGCGATGCCTGCGATGGCGGCCCCTTCGGAAGTTCTCGACATCAGCGGGGTGCCAGTTGGCGTGGTGGTTGGTTCCGACGGCACTGCGTATGTCGGCAACTACGGCGGGGCTGGCGGCATCCAGGTGGTACCTCCCGGAGCGGTCCGGCCATCCCGGACCATCAGCACGGGAGGGCCCACGTCAGGCTTGGCATTGTCCCCGGACGGCACGCTCTATGTGGCTGAGCTGGACAGTGCTACGAATCAGTTCGACGTGGGCGTCATTCCTGCTGGCGCAACCGGCGTCGCACGACGAATCCCGGTTTCCCGCGGGAATCATCTGATCGCCGCAGGCCCCGATGGGACGATCTACGTTCCGAACTCCTCGGAGCACACCGTGTCGGTCATTGCGCCGAACGGATCGACCGTGGACCGCACAGTGCCTGTCGGAGCAGGACCGGTGGAGGTCGCGGTCGCGAAGGACGGAACTGCGTTCGTAGCAAACCAAATCGCGGGGACGGTTTCGGTCATTCCCCCGGGAGCGAGCGCAGTGTCACGGACCATTCAGGTCAGCGCAACTCCCGGGAGCACAGAGAACCCCCACGGGATCGCAGCCGGCCCCGACGGGACAATTTATGTCACCAACATTAGTTCCAATCACGTCGCTGTCATCAAACCGGGCGCTGACACAGTCGCGTACCGCATCTTCGTCCCCGGAGGACCCCAAGAGGCAGCCGTTGGGCAGGACGGTACCCTCTACGTGACCACGGTCCAAGACCGCGTGTTGTCAGTCATCCCCCCGGGCGCAACAGTAGTGGGATCCTCCATTCCAACAGATAGCAACTCCGGGCATCTGGCGGTGGCTCCGGACGGGACAGTCATTGTGACGAGCCCGGGCAGCGGTACCGGCAACGGCTCGGTCTCCCGTTACGCCGCCATGCCCCCGGGGGCGCCAAGCTCCACAGCCTCGAAAGCGGCGTTAGCGGCCGCAGGGTCCGGGCAAACCGATCAGGCACTCACTGCAATCGGTGGCGGCGCCGCAATAGTGGCAATCGCCGTCGCCGTCTTCATCGCGGCCGCGGGACGCCGCAGGAGATCCGCCCTCTGAGACAGTGGCAAGTCTCGATCTGCAACCTAGGGATTGCTCTTTCACACGACCCGACAAGCGATCGCCAAGCAGATCGCGGTGCTGCAGGAGGCCGGACTCGTACAATCAATCCGCGTGGGCGGGCCCCTAGCTTGAGCGGCGCTTGCGCGCTTGGTGCGCCAGCTGGATGAAGCCGTAGATGAATGCGGCCTCGGTGAGCACCATCAATCCCAGCCACAGCAACTCGCCCTTACCGATAAAGTCAATGATCCCGACAAAGACGAGCACGGTTCCAAGGACCAGTGAGTAGACGGCGAAACCGAAGGCCACTCTCGCGCTCCGCACGCCCGTCTGGAAGCCAAAACCCAAGGGTTCCCCGCCCGGATAGCCCTGGACGCGATCGTGTCCCGCGGGTTTGAGCCTGTCGAACTCGTCCCAAGGATCCAGATCCTGATCGGCCATAGTTCCATTATCCCGCGAATCGGGCCTGCTGATTGAGGGTTGGCTGCCGTGTCAGGCAGGGTCGTACGAGTGTCGTATTCGGGAAACGCTCGGGAAAGCCCTGAACAATGGGGGCCATGATGCCCGAAGAACTCACCGCTAGCCCGCGGCTCAAGGACACCGCAGTTGTCGGCGAGCAACCGCAGAATGCCGTTTCCCGAGCCGCCGCCTCGAAAGTACCCGAGGTGACCGTCCTGTTCTGGGTAGTGAAGATCCTTACAACCGGGATGGGCGAAACTACGTCCGATTTTCTTGTACACCGTTTCGAACCCGAGATCGCTTTGGGCCTGGGGTTCGCGGCATTGGTGATTTCGTTGGTCCTGCAGTTCCGGGTCCGCCGGTACATCCCCTGGGTGTACTGGACCGCTGTTGCGATGGTCAGTGTGTTTGGGACCATGGCCGCCGACGCCGTCCACGTCGGACTTGGCGTCCCCTATCTGGCGTCGACCCTCTTCTTCACCGCGGCGCTCGCCGTCGTCTTCCTGCTCTGGCACCGGAGCGAGAAGACCCTCTCCATCCACAGCATCACTACCCGGCGTCGGGAGTCCTTCTATTGGGCTGCGGTGCTGACAACCTTTGCGCTTGGCACGGCTACCGGGGACCTGACCGCCTACACGCTGGGCCTGGGCTACCTTGCCTCAGGCATCATGTTCGCGGTTGTCATCGCCGTCCCCGCACTGGCCCACTGGCGTCGCCTGCTGGCGGCGATCCCGGCCTTCTGGTTCGCCTACATCCTGACCCGGCCATTGGGGGCGTCCTTCTCCGACTGGACCGCCGTTTCCCCCGATCGAGGGGGACTCGACTGGGGTACCGGCCCCGTCAGCCTTGCCTTGGCCGCGGCGATAGCCGTCCTGGTCACGTTCCTGACGATCCACCGGAATCGGGCCCGCAAGTAGCGCAATCCATTGCTACTGCTGATGTTCGCATGTCCTGACATATTTGCGTGAATTCTGTTTCCGGTTAACCCCGGATTCATGGGCCATGACCCACTCCTTTACCTTGCCCTTGGAAGGTAGTTCCTGCCCTTGGGGGACTTTTCGGTTCAAGATGAAGGAACACCATGACCAACCGCTTTCTAGCAGCGGCCGCCGTCGCCGTTGTTGCAGCCACCGCTGTGACCGGCTGCGCTCAAAGCAGTACCGCTTCGGCCCAGAACAATGGCTCCAGCGCATCCCCGGACAAGACGATCACCGTCTTTATCAGCGGGGACACGAACGTCCAGAACCTGTGGGAAAAGAGCCTCGTTCCTGCCTTCGAGAAGGCCAACCCCGGCTACAACGTGAAGGTCACCCTCGATCTGCACGGCGAGCACGATGCCCAGACCCTGGCGAAACTGACCAGCGCCACGGAGCAGAACAAGCAACCTGATTTCGACCTCGTGGATGGCGGCTTCGTCTCCAAGGCTTCCGCAGCAAATCTGCTGACCTCCGTGAGCTCGCAGACGATTCCGGCACTGAACGATGTCCCGCAGGACGTCATCAAGGCCGGCGGCACGGGTGGGATCCCGTACCGTGGCTCCGCGGTGCTCTTGGCATATGACACCAAGACAGTTGCCACTCCGCCGAAGACCCTGGACGATCTGCTCGCCTGGATCAAGGCAAACCCGGGCAAGTTCACCTACAACTCGCCCAAGTCGGGAGGGTCTGGCGGCGCATTCGTTGCCACCGTTTTGGACAAGTTCGTTCCCGCCGACGCCCGCGCCAAGATGGCGGTGGGCTACGAGAAGGACCTCGAGAAGTACTGGGACCAAGGCTTCGCGACGTTGAAGGACCTCAACCCGTCCGTCTTCCAGAACGGCGTCTACCCCAACGGCAACCAGCAAACCCTTGACCTGCTCGCCAAGGGACAGATCTCCATGGCCCCGGTGTGGTCCGACCAGTTCATCACCGGCTTGACCAACGGCCAGATCCCGTCCGCCGTAAAGGCCACCCAGATCAGCAACCCGTCGTTCACCGGCGGCGCCGCCTACCTCGGTATTCCCAAGTCCTCGCCCCGCCAGGAAGCCGCGCTGAAGCTTGCCAATTTCGTCCTCTCGCCGGACGCGCAAACCATGATCATCAAGGAAATGTCCGGGTTCCCGGCCATCAGCCTGGACAAATTGCCTGCTGATGTGAAGGACAAGTTCAAGGACGCAGACACCAACAACCTGCGCAAGGGCTACTTCGACCAGATGGGCAAAGACCTGAACAACCTCTGGGACCAGAAGGTTCCCGGCCAGTGACAACCACGCTTCAAAAGCCGGCGGAACTGCAACCAACAGTTCCGCCGGCTGGTGCGCCGCGGCCCAAGCGCCTGGGCCAGCGCGCCGTCGGATTCTTCATGGCCCTCCCGCCGATCCTGCTGATCGCACTCTTCGTCGGCTTCCCGATCGTGCTCGCCTTCGGCTTCAGCATCGGCCTGACCGGTGGCTTGAACCACACCATCGCCACCATTGGCCAGAACGTGCACGAGGCAGACGCCTGGTGGGGAACCCTGGCCGCGTACCAGGAGATGTTCACCAACAAGCGCTTCCTCGGCGACCTCTTGGTCACGGTCATCGTGACGCTGGTGAGCACGGCAACGGTCATCTTCCTGGCCCTAGGCATTGGGCTCTACCTCAAGCTCAGGGGCGGTCGAATGGCCCGGCTCCTCTCCGGACTGGCGATCGTCCCGCTCTTCATCCCGGTGGTCATCGCCTCGTGGGCGATCCTGACCTTCTACTCCGGCACGGGTTTCCTGCGGAGCGTCTTCGCCCTCTTCGGGCTTGACTTCCCCGTATGGGCCTTCACCATGGTCACGGTCATCATCGGCTCGGTCTGGACGTCCCTGCCTTTCGCCGTGCTCATGGTCTCCTCCGGACTGCAGTCCGTGCCGAACGCCATGATCGAAGCAGCCCGCGACGCCGGTGCCGGCTCCTTGCGCACGATCGTCTCAGTAATCGTTCCCATGGCGGCAGTTCCCATCATCATCGCGACGACGTTTACGGCCATTGGAATCGTTGGATCCTTCACGGTCCCGTACTTCACCGGGCCCAATTCGCCGAACATGCTCGGAGTGGACATGTCCAACTACTTCTCCGCCTTCAACCAACCCCAGCAGTCGGCGGTCATGGCCTTCACTGTCTTCCTGATTGCCTCCGGAATCGCCGCGCTCTACGTGTGGGCAAACTTCCGTTCCGCCAAGGAACAGGGGAAAGTCTGATGGCTACCGCTACCGGATCGCCGGCTCCTTTCCGCTCCCGCAGGCCGCTCACGCTGGACTCGATTGTCCGCCGTGTGCTGGTGGGCCTGTTCGTCGTGCTCATGGTCGTTTTCATCCTGGGCCCGCTGCTCTGGCTCGGCGTCCGCGCGTTCGCCGGTAACTGGACCTTCCCCAATCTCCTTCCCGATGACTGGACGCTGCGCTGGTGGCAAGTGGTGGTCAACGACGGCGCGCTCGGCATCGCAGTGCAGAACTCGTTGTTCTTCGCCCCGCTGACCGTTCTGGTATCCGCGATCATTTGTTTGCCCGCGGCCTACGCCTTCGCCCGCTTTGATTTTCCCGGGCGCCGGTTCTTCCTGATCAGCCTGTTCGCGACCAACGCCTTTCCAAAAATGGGCCTATTCGTCACCCTCGCGGCACTCTTCTACGCGTTGAACCTCATGAACACCATTTTGGGAATCCTCGTGGTGCACGTGCTGGGCACAGTGGTCTTCATGACGTGGATTCCGGCGGCAGCGTTCGCAGCGGTTCCGCGGAACCTGGAGGAAGCAGCCCGCGACGCCGGAGCCTCCAAACTGCGCGTGTTCGCTTCAGTGACCCTCCCCATGGCACTGCCTGGGATCATCGTCGCGGCCGTGATGTCCTTCCTGGCGTCATTCGACGAAGCGCAAGGAACGTACTTGGTCGGGGCGCCGGCCTTCATGACGATGCCTACCCAGATGTACAGCCTGGTGCTGAACTACCCCACGCAGGTGGCAGCAGTCTTTTCGATCCTGCTGGCCATCCCCTCCGTTGCCCTCATGCTCGCGGCGCACAAGCACATCCTCGGCGGCCAGCTCGCCGAAGGCTTCCAGATCAAATAGCGCCCCGCGCCCAACGTCAGACAGAGAACCCATGACTATTCATGAACCATTGACTGAACCACTGACCAGCACCACGAAGCCGGGGACCTCGGCGTCGGGCGGTGGCCTGACCGTACGCGGCCTCCACAAGGTCCTCGGCGGCCGCACCATCATCGACAACCTCGATCTCTCGGTAAAAGAGGGCGAACTGGTGTCCCTGCTAGGGCCCTCCGGCTGCGGCAAGACGACGACGCTTCGCATGATTGCCGGCTTCCTGGAACCGGATTCCGGTTCCATTGAGGTGGAAGGCCAGGAAGTGTCACACCTCGGCGCGGAGAACCGCCCCAGCGCCATGGTGTTCCAGAACTACGCACTGTGGCCCCACATGACCGTGGCCAGGAACGTCGGCTTCCCCCTGAAGCTCCGCAAGATGTCCAAAGCCGAGATCAAGGACAGGGTGGAAACCGTCCTGGAGTTGGTCAGCCTCTTGCACCACAAGGATTCCAAGCCCGCGCGCATCTCCGGCGGCGAGCAGCAACGCGTGGCCTTGGCCAGGGCACTCGTCCAGGAGCCGAAGCTCCTGCTCCTCGACGAGCCGCTGAGCAACCTGGACGCGAAACTGCGGGTCAAAGTGCGCGAAGACATCCGGAAGATCCAGCAGGAACTGGGCATCACCACGGTCATCGTCACCCATGACCAGGAAGAGGCAATGTCCATGTCCGACCGCATCGCCGTCATGAATGCGGGCAGAATCGAGCAATACAGTACTCCGGAAGCGCTCTATGCCCGCCCGGAAACCGAGTTTGTGGCCACCTTCATCGGCAGCATGAACCGACTGGAAGGCTCGCTCAACAACGGACTCATCACCGCGGGCCCGGACATTCTCGGGATCCGGCCCGAGGACGTCATCCTGGCAGACGCGCCCTTCGCAGGTGCTGTCCCGGCGACCGTCGAGAGGGTCGTCCCGCGCGGACATTTCCAAGAAGTGTACGTGCGCAGGGCCGACGCCCAGCTCCGCAGCTTTGTCAGCGGCGAGCTCATGCAGCCAGGCCAGCGGACCTATGCGGGGATCCGCAAAGCCATGACCTTCCGGGACGGACGACTGGTAGCAGAGGCGGGTGCCGCACTTTGAGTAACATCATTGACACCAAAAGGACCCGCGCCACGGCCCATCGGGGCGACTCCAACAAACACCTGGAGAACACCCTGCCCGCCATCGCCTCAGCCATCGACGCGGCTGCGGACCTCGTGGAGGTGGACGTCCGGGTAACGAAGGACGGGCAGGTAATCCTGCTCCACGATGCCTCGTTGCTCAGGATCTGGAGCCTCGACGCCGACGCTGCAGACCTCGACTACGACCGGATCAGGCAGCTGGGCGCGGGCGAGGAACGAATTCCGCTGCTTTCCGAAGCCCTCGAACTATTCCGAGGCAGCCGGTCAACCTTGCTCATCGACATGGACGAGCCCGGCCCCGCAGAGGCGGCTGCCGCCGTCGTACGCGAAAGCGGCGTCGAAGTGGCCTGGTGCGGGAACCTGGACGGAATGCGGACCATCCGCGCCCTCGACCAGGATGCCCGGATCTGGCTGCCGTGGAGCAAGAGGATCGCCCCGCCGGAGGAGCTGTTAGCCGAACTAAGTCCCGAGTTCGTCAATTCCGAGCACGTCGTTCTCAGCAAGGACATGGTCGAACAGATCCACGCCACGGGAGCCAAGGTTGCGTGCTGGACCGTGGATGACTTGGAAACCATGCGCTGGGCCTTGGGACTTGGCGTGGATTCGATCACGAGCAACCAATTGGATCTGTTGCAAAGCGCCATCGGTGAAGACCCGCAGGCATGGGCTTCGGCCCAGGCTCCCGGGGGACTGGCCGGAGATGAGGTACTTGAGTCCCGGAAAGTCGCCTTGGAGCTGGCCGAATGGGCCGTCGGGTACATGCGCGACGCCGATCGCGGCCAGGTCTCGACCAAGGCGCACCCTGCTGATCTGGTCACGGAAGTGGATGTCGCCGTCGAGCGCCACGTCCGCGAAGTGATTGCCGCCCGCCTTCCCGGCCACACGGTGGTAGGGGAGGAAATGGGCGGCGTCGCCGTGCCCGGCGCACCGTGTTGGTACCTTGATCCCGTCGACGGGACCACCAATTACGTGAACCACATTCCCTGGACGGCGTTCTCGCTGGCCTTGGCGGTGGACCGCAAACCCGCGGTCGCCGTCGTCGCAGATCCTTGGCGTGGCGAGATTTTCGAGGGGTGGGCCGGTCATGGTGCCTGGCTGAACGGCAAGCCGCTTTCGCTTGCCCGTGCTGGAGTCCCGACGCCGGACCTGGCCGGAACCGTGGTGGCGACCGAACTCGCGGGGCACTTGCCGTGGCCCGGAATGCTTGAACTGCTCGCCGAGCTCGGCGAACGGCACAGCATCATGCGGATCATGGGTTCGGCCACCATGACGGTGGTGGGCGTAGCTGCCGGGCGTGGTGCGGGGGCAATCATCGGCAGCTTCAGCCCGATCGACCACTTGGCTGCGACGCTCGTTGTTCAAGAGGCCGGAGGCATCGTCCTCAATTCCGAAGGCGAGATCGACACGTTCCCGAAACAGGGCGGGGTGCTTGCGGCCCGTCCGGAATACTCCGCCGAACTTTACGAACTGTGGAGCAAAGCACATGCCGACGCCGGCAAGTGAGCTCCACGCCGACGATATTTCCGCCCTTGACCGGGGGAGCCGCTTCGAACTGGTTAAGGAGATCCCCCTCGACTTTCCGACGCACCACCCGCAGGGCATGGCCTTCGCCAAGGGACTGACATTCTTGTCGTCCGTTGAGATCCTCGAAGCGCCGCGCCCAGCGGCGGATCCGGCGCTGCGAACTCCCGGGCGGGGGAGCGGGCACGTCTTCGTCCTCGGGCCAGATGGAGGGCTGCTTCGCGATATTCCGGTGGGCGAGGGCACCGTCTACCACCCGGGCGGTATCGACTTCGACGGCGACCACGTGTGGGTTTCCGTCGCTGAGTACCGCGCCGCGAGCAGAAGCATCGTCTATACGATCGATCCGGACACCTTCGAGGTCCGCGAGCGGTTCCGCGTGGACGACCACATCGGTTGGATCCTCCGCGACCCGGGACTGGACCTGGTGTTCGGCGGAAGCTGGGGTTCCCGGCAGCTCTTCACCTGGGACACGGAAGGCCGCCTGATGGATCAGTGGGAGAACCCCGGCCACTTCGTCGACTACCAGGATGCCCAGCTCCTGGGGCCGGGCCTCCTGCTGTGCAGCGGGATTTCCCTGCTGCCGCGGGCCCATGGCACCGCCCTTGAACTCGGGGGACTGGCCCTGGTGGAACCGCTACGGCAAAGGATCGCTTGGGATGTGCCCATCAGCGTGTTCAGCGGCGCCGGCCACGTCATCACACGGAACCCTGTCACCGTCACCGCGGATGAATCCGGGCTGTTTATTCACGCGGCGCCGGACGACGGCGACGACGACGGCGGCACGCGGATACTGAGCTACAGGATCATTTAACACAGCGGTGACAGACCGGAAACGGGTCCTGAACGGGGCCTCGATAGCGTGGCCGGATGATCGTATCCATCATGTCCAAGGTGAGCGCCTGGATCGAGGCTGCCTACTTCTACGACGCCGCAGAGCTGGGGGCTTCCGGAGCCACCGAAACCACCCGGTACGGCTGGCTCCCGGCCCTCAGCGGTGTGGCCATTGCCGACGCCCAGGCACGGAAAGTCCGAGTTATGGAGTAGTTAAAACCCCGGGATTCCGGGGTTTTTGAGTGGCCTAATGTCTTGTTGAACACACTATTCGTTGATGGCGTGTACTATGCCCTAAACTGCTTCACTGAGGTGCCTGAAATGGCACTATGCAGCAACGAAAGTGAACCACAACAATGGCTACCGATTACGACGCCCCACGCAAGACCGAAGAAGAGTCTCCCGCCGAATCGCTCGAGGCCCTTCAGGCGTCGCGCGGCTCCGGTGCCCAGACTGCTGTCATCGACATCGACGAGAACGACACAGCCGAGGGCATTGACCTTCCGGGCGCCGATCTGTCCGGCGAAGAACTGACCGTCATCGTTGTCCCGGAGCAGTCCGATGAATTTACGTGTTCATCGTGCTTCCTGGTCCGTCACCGGTCGCAGATCGCGCTGGAAAAGAACGGTCTCAAGTACTGCCGCGACTGCGAAGGCTAAAACCCGCACGCAAAGCAGCCCCGCCCGACTGGGATCCAGTGGATACCAAACCAGTCGGGCGGGGCTTTTGCATGTCACGCCCAGCAGACTTTTGGCAGATCATGCCCGCGAGAGTCCCGGAATCCAGGGGTTTGGCAGGCTGCAGACCCCTAAAAAGCTGCCGTGCGTGACGCAGGCCACCGGCCCCTTCACCTGCACCACGCAACCCTCGGAAGCGGCCGCTCCGGCGTCGTTATCCGTGATAACGAACGGAGGCACGAAACGGCCCCGAAACCCTGTAAAACCGCGGAAACCAAGGGGCACGATGACGTCCTCGTGACCCTCTGCGAGGTTCACTAACAGTTGGGCGCCGAAGCGGATACGAAGCTCCTGGAAGGGCCCCGACGCTCCTACGCTTGAGGTATCGGATCGCTCAAGTATTCAAGGGGAGTGGGCCCAGATGAGAAAGTTTCGTGCGTGGTTGGCGGCTTTGGTGGTGGCTGCCGGACTCGGCCTCGTGGCTCCAGGGGTGGCGTCCGCAGAGCCGTATTGCGGGATCGTGTGGGGATCATTGGCGAAGTCCAACCCGGCGCTGACCCAGGCACAAGTGGTGAATGTCAGGACGGGCCAGCAAAGCTGCTATGACCGCCTGGTGGTCGACCTGAACGGTGCTGTTGCCGGCTATTCAATCCGCTACGTTCCACAGGTGCTGCACGACGGCTCGGGACTTCCAGTCGAGCTGAGGGGCAACGCTTTTCTCCAAGTCACCGTGAACGCCCCCGCCTACAACTCCGGCGGCAATGCCACGTACAACCCGGCCGACAAGAACGAGCTGACCAACGTCTCGGACTACAAGACCTTCCGGCAGGTGGCTTACGCGGGCAGCTTCGAGGGATACACGACCCTTGGCCTGGGTGTTCGCGCCCGGCTTCCCTTCAGGGTCTTCACGTTGGCTGGTCCGGGAACGGGATCACGGCTGGTGATCGACGTCGCCCACATGTGGTGAAGCAACCAACACAGAAGCCCTGCCCGGATGATTCCGGAACAGGGCTTCTGACATGTTGAGTTTTACTCGGGAACCACGAGTGCCGGAGTGTCCTTGCGGAGGGTCTCGCCGCGGAAGAAGCCGGGGCGGACGCGGGCCATGATCACCATGACGACTGCTCCGAGGGCCAGAATGCCCACGCCGATGATGAATACGAGGCCGACGCCGAAGATCTCGGAACCGCTGCCGAAGTCCGGAGACCAGCTGTCCACTGCCGTCTGGATGAAGACGAGGGTCAGCACGACGCCACCGATCACCGGGAAGAGCAGGCGCATGAAGAAGTTTCGGACGCTGCTGAATACGCTGTGCCGGAAGTACCAAGCGCAGGCAAAAGCGGTCATTCCGTAGTAGAAGCAGATCATCAACCCCAGGGCCAGGATGGTGTCGTTGAGGACGTTCTCGCTGACCACCTTCATGATGGCGTAGAACCCGCCGGAGATAGCCCCGGCCATGATGGTTGCATAGCCCGGGGAACCGAAGCGCTTGCTCACGGTGGAGAACTTCTGCGGAAGGGCGCCGTAGTGACCCATGGCGAGCAGGCTTCGGGCAGGGGAGGCCATGGTGGACTGCAGGGACGACGCTGTGCCCGCGAGTACGGCCAAAGACATCAGGATGGCCAAGGGACCCATCACGGGGGAAGCCAACGCGGCGAAGATATTGGACTGGTTGTCCGGGTTGTTGAGGCCGATGCCGTCGCCGCCAACACCTGCGACCATCATCGTTGCAACGATCACTGCGACGTAGAGTCCCAGGACGGCGATCGCCGTCGTGGTTCCGGCCTTGCCGGCTGTACCCTTGCCGCCCTTGGTCTCTTCGTTGACCGTCAAGCAGACGTCCCAGCCCCAGTAGACGAAGACCGCCAAAGACATGCCGGCAGCGAACTGTTCGAAGCTGCTGATTTTCGTCGGGTCGAACCAGTCCCAGCTGAAGGCGATGGCCGTGGGGGTGTCACCGGAGGAAGCATGGGTGAGCGCCATGACGATAAACACGCCCAAGACCACTACCTGGAACCCCACCATCGCGTACTGCACGAGCTTGGTGGCGTGAAGGCCCCGGTAGCTGACCCAGACAGCCAGCGCCACGAAGACCAGGCATGTGGCGATGTTCAAGGCCTTGTTGGTGGTGAGGTCGGCAAGATCGGGATTGCCGAAAACCTGGGCGAGGAAGAGGTAGAAGAAGTCCACCGCGACGCCTGCCAGGTTGGAAAGGACGATGATGTTCGCGGCCAACAGCCCCCAGCCGCCCATCCAGCCGATGAACGGGCCGAAGGCCTTCGTGGCCCATGTGAAGGTGGTGCCGCTGTCGGGAGAGTCTGCGTTGAGCTCCCGGTAGGCGAATGCCACGAGGATCATCGGGATGAAGGCGACGATGAAGATCGCAGGCAGTTGCAGGCCCACCGCGTTGACCGCCGGGCCCAGTGAGCTGGTCAGGCTGTAGGCGGGCGCCACGGAGGAAATACCCAGGACGACGACGGCGAGGAGCCCCAGCTGCCCCGTCTTGAGTCCTTTGCCGCTGATGCCGTGTTCGGTGCCGGCGGGATCGTGGGCCTCCACGGTTTTCCTTGCGCTTGGGCGGGTTATTTGAGTCATGTGCTTGGCTCTTTCTAGATGGGCCGAAGGTTGTTGCTGGGTGATGCAGTGAAAGCCGTCTGTGGGGTCATCGAAGCTGATGGCGGGCGGGGGAGGTTGGGACGCCCGGGTAGGTGGTGTAGATCATGATGGCTGTTCTCCGGTGAGACGGGAGTCACTAAATGAATGACGTTCATTTAGTATGGACGCGGAGAAGCCTTGACGCAAGTGGTTTGGCCAAACAATTTTGGTTCGGGGTGGATCATCTGAGCGAGCGTCGGCCGGAAACGGCCTATAAATGAGCGAGCGTTTGCCGAAATGGGCCCAAAGGTGAGCGAGCGTCGGGGTCTTAACAAAGGGGAGCGACGCTCGCTCACATATGCGACCAAATGTGGCGACGCTCGCTCACATATGCGGCCAAATGTGGCGACGCTCGCTCACATCATCTGAGCGAGCGTTTCCCGGAAACGGCCCATAAGTGAGCGGGCGTTTGTCGGAAACGGCCCAAAGGTGAGCGAGCGTCGGGGTTTTAGGAAACCTGAGCGGCTGCTGCCTAGGCGCTCAGCTCGGCCCGGAGCGGGTATTCCTTGCCGTCGAGGAGAAGCTGGGTGCAACGTCCGGTTTCCGGGTTCAGCACGATGGGGGCCGCGAGATTGACCGTGGTCCTTTCGGGGGTCGGGTTGACCACTACCAGGGTGGTTGCGAACTCGGCCCGGTCCAGGCCCAGGTCTTCCAGTGTTGCGCGGGGGATGGCCGGGGCGTAGCCCGGAACGTAAACTGCGGCCTCGGCCAGGAACATCCGGATGCGCGGGCTGGCCGACTCCATCGCGTAGAGCCCGGGGGCTCCGTCGATTTCCCGCAAAGCGAAGCCGTCAGAGGCTTCAAGCCCCGGCATGGGCGCGGTGAAGCTGAGCTCCCGCGAATCCTGTGCCGTGCTCATTTGAGGAAATCCATAAGCGTGGGCTGGAGCGTCTTGGCGGTGACCGCGAGGGCAACCTGGTAGTTGGTTTCCTGCAGCTTCAAGTCCATGACGACCTTTCCGATGTCTGCGTCTTCAATTCCGGAACGCTGTGCGTCGAGCGATGCCTTCAGTCCATCGACGGAGTCCTGGGCGCGCATGAGCTTGGTCTGCCTGGCACCGACGTCCGCGCGTCCGTTGACGATCGACTTGATCTTGTCACCGATCGCGGCCAAACGGCCGCTGACGTCCGCGCCGGAGCGGATATCGGCGACGACGTTGCTCACCAAAGCGAAAACGGAGCCGGCGCCGTCACCGAAGATCGCACCGCCGTCGGCGTCCACCCGCACTGTCTGCGTTGCGTCAATCCGCCGCTCTACGGTGCCGCCCTGTGCTCCGTTGTACACGGGCGGCGTGGCGCTGCTGAACGCGCCGGCGGAATCGGAACTTCCAGCGAAGACGTTGCGGCCCAGGTACTGGGTGTTCGCCTGGGCGAGAAGGTCTTTGTTGAGGCCTTCGATTTCGACGGCGATCGCCTCCTTGGCGGTGCTGTTCAGGGAACCGTTGGCGGCCTGGACTGTGAGGTCCCGGACCCGGTTGAGGATGTTGGTGGCTTGGCCGAGGGCCGCGTCCGCGGTTGTCAGCCAGCCATTGCCGTCGTTGATGTTGTTCGAATACTGTCCGGCGGCGCTGAGCTGGCTCTTCGTGGCGAGCAGGTTCGCCGTGGCCGCGGGATCGTCCGAGGGCCTGGTGATGTTCTTGAGGTTGCTGGCCTTGTCCTGCAGTGCGGCGAGCTTGGCCTGCCCGGCCTGCAGGTTCAGTTGCGCGGCCGCGGCAATCGTTTGGTTCGTGACACGGTTCAGCATGGCTTACCTTCCCACCAATCCGGTGTGGTTGATCAGGACGTCGAGGGCTTCATCCACGGCCGTCATGGCCCGGGCAGCCGCTTGGTAGGCGTGCTGGTTGCTCAGGAGGCTGATGTTCTCCTCGTCGAGGCTGACGGACGCGCCGGAGGAACGCTGCCCGACGGCGGCGGCGCTCGCCGCGTCGGCGAGCTGCTGGTGCTGCTCTGCCGACTGGGACGCGGTGCCGATTCCTGTGACGATCCCGGACCACAAGGCGTCAGGGGATCCTTGCCCGGTGCCGATTTGGGCAACAGCGTCCGCGATTTTGCCGTCGAGGGCACCCGAGCCGGGGTTGCCGGTCGCGATTCCCGCAGCGCTCGTCGGGACAACGCTGAGGGACAGGGCTGCCGGGGCACCAGGCGCGGTTGCGAAGAAATCGAGGTTTGAGGCGCCTGTGGCGGACTGCCCGGTGCGATGCACGGCATTGACGTCGTTCATGAGTTTGGTGGCGAAGGCGTTGTAGGAAGCGGCGGCCTCGGAGATGGCGCCTCCCGCGCCGCCAGCCGCGGCGGGAGCAAGGAGGGATACGGCGCCGGCGAGCTTTCCGCCGTCGAGGGGGACCGCCACGCCGGGGCGATCGGCCCATTCCAACTGCACCGCGTAGCCCGGTCCGCCCATACTCGCCTGGCCGCTCAAGGTGAGGTCGCGGTGCGAGGTACCGGAGACGATGGCGTTGCCGCCGACGAAGACATCAACCGTGCCGTCGGGGTTGTCCCGGACGGTTCCACCAGCCAGGGAAGCGATGCTTTCACTCACCTTGTTACGGGCGTCGATGATCTCATTGGCGGAGCCGCCGGAGGCCGTGACGGAACGGATGGTTGCGTTGAAGCCGGCCACCCGGGCCGCGGCATCATTCAGCGTGGCGACGGTAGTTTGGGCCTCTCCGCGAATCCGCGTCCACTGTGAATCCAACGCCTTGTAGCCAGCGGACACGGTATTGGCGAGGCTGGTACCGGCTTGCAGCAGCACGCCGGCAGGGGCTGCTTCGCCGGGGTGGTTGGAGACGCCCTGCCATGAGGACCAGAAAGTCTGGAGCGCCGTCGATATTCCGGCGGGCCCGGGTTCGTTCAGGGAGCCTTCGAGTTGCTGGAGTTCGGTGGAACGGTACCCTGCGTAACCGCCCTGGGCCGCGCCGGAGCGCACCCCGGCATCGAGGAAGCTGTTGCCCAGGCGGGCGATCCCGTCCACCGACACTCCTTGGCCGGCCTGGGCGCCCGCTGCGAAGAGGCCCGTCCGCGCGGGTCCGCCGACGGCCGATTGTTCGATCCGCTGCCTGGTGTACCCGTCAGTGCCGGCGTTGGCGATGTTCTGTCCGGCAACGTTGATGCCCTGCTGCGCCGCGGTGAGGCCCAGGTAGGCCGTATTGAGTCCGCCGAATGTGCTCACTGCTGTGTCCTTTGGTAATCCGGGCCCTTGGTGGTCCGGACTTTGGTTGCCGTCTGCGTTGGATGAGTTTCGGTCAGAGTTGCTGGTCGAAGAGGCGGGACGGGGTTGAGTCTGCGGTTCTGCCTTGGGAGCCTGTTCGCCCGTGGGAGTCGTAGGTCCCGGCAGCCGGCTTCAGATCCGCCATCGTTTCCTGGGTGGAACGTACGGCAGCGCGAAGGAACTGCTCGTTTGAATCACGCAGTTCCTTGATGGTGGCGGTCTGCTGCTGCATCGCGTTCAGGTGCGAGGACAGGACATCAGCCCAGGCTTCTTCAGGGGCGGACGAGGCCAGCTCGCCCAGTGAAGACTCGGCAGGCAAGCCCCATTGCTCGGCCACCGCCGCCACTTCCACCGCCCTTGCAAGCCCGGCCTTCGACAGGTGTCCCAGGACCTGTTCCACTTCCCGGGTGCCATGGGGCAACCAACGGGATTTGCCCGCCGTCAGGAGCAGTTGCTCTTCCTCGAGCTTGAATGTCAACAGATCCAGTAGCTCACGTTCTCGCCACAGCAGGGCCGACAGTTCATGGATGGCCATGTCGGGTCAACTCCAGTTCCGGGTTGGTTTCTCGGGTGCGTTGCCGTGGGAAAGCACTTCCCTTGTGCCTTCGCCGCGTTGAAAAGAACTATCGGCTGCCGCGGCTCACGCGTTAGGCGTCGTTTATGCATGATTTATTCGCTTTGTCCAGTCAAGTGACGCGTGGTGGATCTTGGGGCCCGTGGCAATTTTTCCTGTGGCTTTTTGCTAACCAAAGGGGGCGGTCGTTCCGATAACCAGAACTGACAGGCCACGGACGGCCTGGGAGTAGCAGCAGACCCAATCACGGAGGAATACATCATGGGCATGGCAATCAACACAAACCTGATGGCGAACAACGCTTACGGCAACCTCAACCGCACGCAGAACGATGTGTCCAAGTCGATGGAGAAGCTCTCCAGCGGCCTGCGCATCAACCGTGCAGCTGACGACGCAGCAGGCTTGGCAACTTCGGAAGGCCTGAAGTCCCAGGTCAGCGGTTCGGCAGTGGCTGCCCGTAACGCCCAGGACGGCATCTCGGTCATCCAGACCACTGAAGGTGCCCTGACGGAAGTCCACTCGATCCTCCAGCGCATGCGCGACCTCGCTGTCCAGGGCTCGAACGACACCAACAACACCGCTTCGCGTGCAGCGATCAAGGGCGAAGGTGACTCGCTCGGCAAGGAACTGGACCGTCTCACGCAGTCCACCCAGTTCAACGGCATCGACCTGCTCAAGGGTGCTGCTGGAAACAGCGGCGCGTCCCTGAACATCCAGGTCGGCACCGGCGGCAGCGCCAACGACAAGATCGCCATCAACCTCGGCGACGTCGCAACCGCCGTCGGAACCGGCGCCACGGGCCTCTCCGGCGCCGCAGGTGCTGGAGGCTTCAAGGTGGACACGAGCGCCAACGCCCAGCTCACCGTCGCTGCCGTTGACACTGCCATCGCGGCTGTATCTGCCCAGCGAGCAGACCTGGGTGCAACCCAGAACCGTCTGGAGCACGCCACGAAGACCCTCCAGGTCTCCGGCGAAAACCTGCAGGCAGCCGAGTCCCGCATCACGGACACGGACATGGCTTCGGAAATGGTCAAGTACACCAAGGCCAACATCATGTCCCAGGCCGGCACCGCAATGCTGGCCCAGGCAAACCAGTCCGGCCAGGGCGTTCTCTCGCTCCTGCGCTAGGACCTTCCGGTAACAGACCGGCGATAAGCGAATGGCGGCCAGGCGGGAAGACCCCTTGGCCGCCATTCGCGTCCGGATCCCGCTGACACAACCAACACATCCGGAAGGACCAACGTGGGAAGCTCGATCGACGGCCTCGCCAGCGGCTTGAACACCACCTCCATCATTGATTCGCTCATGGCTGTGGAAGCACAACCGCAGGCGCAACTGAAGACGAAGCTTGCGTCGGACCAGACAATGATTTCGACGCTTCAGTCGCTCAACTCGAAATTGTCTTCACTGAAGGACCTCGCGAGCGGCGATTCAGCCGTGAACGCCTTGAACTTGTTTAGCGCCACCACGAGTTCTCCGTCGCTCAGTGCGACGGCGACCACCTCCGCGACCGCGGGCTCCATCGACGTCACAGTCACCCAGCTGGCCCAGAGCCAAGTGGACGTCACCGCCGCCATGAGCAGCTGGCCCACCGACGGTTCGGGTGCTCCAGCGCACCTGACACTTGTCGACTCCACGGGAAACCAGACCGAGATCACGCCGGCATCCACTTCCCTTGACGACGTCGTGACGGCAATCAACGCGGCGTCCGGCCCGGCCCGTGCCGTGAAGGTCCCGGCAGGCAATGGAGCCTATCGCCTTCAATTGACCGCGGCCACCTCGGGTGCGGCTGGAGCCTTCAGCCTCTACGAGGGCACCGCAGCGCAGGTGAGCGCGGGCACCGCGACCGACCTGATGGCCGACCCTTCCGCCGCCGTCGTCAAAAGCGCCCAGGATGCCCAAGCAACGCTGTATGCGGGGAGCCCGGCAGCGCAGACAATCACGTCCGGAACCAACACCTTCACCGACTTGCTTCCCGGTGTGGCAGTCACGGCCTCCGCCGTCAGTGCCACACCGGTGACCGTCAATATTGCGAGCGACTCCGCAGGGATCACCAAAAAGGCAGGGGATTTGGTGAACGCGGTCAACGACGTCCTCGGCTTCGTGTCGATCTACAGTGCGGTGACCAAGACGACCAACGCCAATGGCGCCTCAGCGGCCAGTGGCGGGATCTTCAGCGGCAACAGCGGTGTCCGCTCGGTCAATGACCAAGTCTTCTCCGCCATGTCGATGCCTGTGAACGGGAAGTCTCCCGCCGAATACGGAATCAACGTCACGAGGGACGGCAATTTCACTTTCGACGCGGCCAAGCTCCAATCGTCCTTGGCTTCGGATCCCGCCGGGACGCAGGCAGCGCTCCAGGCCATTGCGTCCCGGGTGTCCGACGCTGCGACGAGCGCTACCGATCCGTTCACTGGTCCGGTAACCGCCCTGATCAAGGGGCAACAATCCGAAGTCGCTGACCTGGGAAGCCAGATCTCCGACTGGGACCTGCGCTTGGCCACCAGACGGCAGAGCCTGCAAACCACGTACAACGCCATGGAAGTGGCCCTTGGCAAACTCAACGCCCAGCAATCATGGCTCACCGGCCAGATTGCCGGCCTCTCGACCTCGACGAAGTAAGGAGCGTAAGCATGACCTCCACAGCCCTCCGCGCCAGCCAGCTTTCCCGCTACAACGACGACGCCGTCCTTTCAGCCCCGCCGGCCAGGCTCCTCACGATGCTCTATGACCGGCTGCTCCTGGACTTGAACCGGGCCCAGTTCGCGCAGGAGAACGCCAACTGGGGGGTCGCCAGCGAAAACCTGCTGCACGCCCAGTCGATCGTCACCGAGCTGTCCTCCACCCTGAAGACCGATGTTTGGGACGGGGCATCCGGGCTGCTGAGCATCTACCAGTACGCGATGGAAGCCATGATCGGCGCAAACATCTACCGTGACGTCAACCGGACCAAGGAATGCATTGTGCTCTTGGAACCGCTCCGGCAGGGCTGGCACGACGCCGCCTCGCAGCTGCCGGTCCAGGCCCCCGTATCCGGCACGGCCAGGACGAACGGCACTCTCGGTGTCGGCTGATCGGGTTCAGGAATGGTCCGCAATCCTGGACCGGCTTGAAGCAGACATCGCCTTGGCAGTCTCCGGCGGCGAGCCCGAGCCATGGAATCCGCCCGCCGAGGCCGGGACCGGACCACTTCCTGAAGAGCTGGCGGACCGGGCTCGCCGTATCCTGGACGCGCAGCTGGAGTCCATGGCCATGCTCGGCAAGGTCCGCAACGACGCTCTCGCCCACTTGGACGCCCTCAGTGCCGTCCCGGACAGCCAAAGTTCAGCGCGGCCGCTGTTCCTTGACGTCCAAGGCTGAAGCGAAGTATCGAAAACAATCCCCTAATCCGCTAACGGATGCCCCGTGCTTGCCGATGGTGGATGTTGAGCAGGGATGCTCGATGCACGGCCACGGATCGGCCTCTTCATACTATTCGCGAAGGCAGGCCGTCGTGTTCGAGTCAGTGACTTCTGTTGCCCTTGGTAGCGCCCTGGACGGGCTCTCATTGCGCCAGCGCACCATCGCAAACAACATCGCCAACATCAACACGCCGAACTACCACGCCCAAAGGGTCCAGTTCGAAGACGCACTTGCGGCCTCGGTGAGCGCCGGAGACGGGCAGGCCGCGGCTACCGTCACTACCTCCCAGGAACCTACCCAGCCCAACGGCAACAACGTGAACCTGGACACCGAAACCCTCTCGAATGTGGACACCGTCTTGCGCTACCAGTTCGCCTCCCGCGCCATCGGCGAGCAATTCACGGCACTCCGCACGGCCATGAGGACCAGCTGATGACTTTCGACGCGATCGGGATTGCCGGCTCCGCGCTGACTGTCCACCGCAAATGGCTCGACGCTGTTTCCGACAACCTGGCCAACATTAATACCGTCACGCGCACCAGCGGCAAGGCGTTCCAAGCCCGCTACATCGAAGCCGCCGAGGGCGGCAACGGAAACGGCGTGTACGTCAGGAGCACCCCCCAGGGCAGCGCAACCGGCAGGCTCGTGTACCAACCTGACCATCCGCTTGCCGACGCCCAAGGCTATGTCCGTTACCCGGACATCGACCTCGCCGAACAGATGGGTGCCCTGATTGTGGCGCAACGCGGCTACCAGGCCAACGCCCAAGTGGTGGACCGGGCCCGTGAGACTTACCAGGCAGCGCTTGAGATAGGAAAATCCTGATGGCTTTGGACCCGATCGGCGCAATTCAAGGCGGCGGGGGGCTTTCCGTGCGGGGCGTCACCGGCACCGGCTACCTGGGCAGCACTGACAACGTAGGCGGAACCGCCGGGGCAGCGGGAAGCAACGGCTTTGCGACGGCGCTGACAGGTGCCGTGGACAATCTCCAGTCCCTGCAATCGACGTCGAACCAACTGGCAGTATCGGCCGTGACGGGCAATCTTGACGACATCCACAAGGCGACGATCGCCGCCACCCGCGCCCAGATCACCATGGAGTTTGTCTCCACGGTACGGAACAAGGGCGTTGACGCGTTCAACGAGATTATGAGGATGCAGGCCTGATGCCGCCTCAGATTGCCGCCTTCTTCCGCAAGATGGGCGATGGATTCAAGGGGTTCACCGCCGGGCAGCGCACCATCGCCATCATCGGCATCGCCGTCCTGGTGCTCGGCGGGGTGGCCCTGTCAGCATGGTTGGGCAAGCCGTCCTACTCGCCGCTGTTCTCCGGATTGAAGGACACGGACGCCAACGGGATCGTGGAGCAGCTGCGCAAGGACAATGTCCCGTACGAGCTCAGCAACGGCGGCTCCACCATCCTGGTTCCCGATGACAAGGTCAACGATGAACGGCTGAAAGCGGCCGCCGCGGGCCTTCCGGCGGCCGCGGCCACTGGCTATTCCCTGCTCGACAAGCTGGGCGTGACCTCTTCCGAGTTCCAGCAGTCCGTGACGTACAAGCGCGCGCTCGAGGGCGAACTAGCCACCACCATCCAGGCCATGGACGGCGTGAAGACAGCGGCCGTGCAGTTGGCCATACCGGCCAAGACAGTCTTCGTGGACAAGGCTCCGGACGCCACGGCATCCGTCTTCGTGGAAACGCGGCCCGGCATCACCCTGTCCGCCGACAAGGTCCAGGCGATCGTGCACTTGACGTCCGCCGCGATCGAAAACCTGAAGCCAACGAACGTGACCGTGGTGGATTCCCAGGGCAACGTCCTCTCCACGGTGGGAGGCGGAGCCACCGGTTCCTCGTCCAAGCAAGCCGCCGACTACCAACAGCGCACGTCCGATTCGGTGAAGGCCGTGCTGGACAGGGTAGTGGGACCGGGCAACGCCACGGTCGCCGTCGCCGCCGACGTGACCGCCGAGTCCGCGCAACAGCGCAGCGAGACGTTCTCCACAGCCAAGGATGCCGCTCCGCTCAGCGAGACCACCAAGACCGAGAAGTACACGGGAACCGGCGGCGCCGCCTCCGGCGTCCTTGGTCCGGACAACATTGCCGTGCCGGGCGGAACCAAC
Source organism: Arthrobacter sp. NPDC080073 (assembly GCF_040686575.1). NCBI lineage: Bacteria > Bacillati > Actinomycetota > Actinomycetes > Micrococcales > Micrococcaceae > Arthrobacter > Arthrobacter sp. NPDC080073. Next base: position 27,526 of record NZ_JBFBKR010000020.1, on the reverse strand, counting down.
GGCAATGGAACCTTCGACTCGAGCGACACCACCAAGAACAACGCAGTCAACAAGGTCACGGAAGACCGCACCATTCCGCAAGGCGCCGTGAAACGCCAGACCATCTCCGTCGCCATCAACCAGTCGGCGGCGGCCGGGCTCAACGTCAACTCGGTCAAAGCACTCGTCACTTCCGCAGCCGGCGTCGATCCCACCCGCGGCGACGTAGTGACAGTCGAAGTGCTGCCCTTCAGTACCTCGGCAGCAGACGCGGCAGCCCAGGCATTGGGTGCGGCCAAAGCACAAGCCGACGCCAAGCAACAGTCCGACTTGATGAATACGCTCATCCTGGCCGGCAGCATCCTGCTGGCAGTGGTAGCACTGATTGTGCTTGTGCTGATCCTCCTGCGGCGCCGGCAGCGCCGCGAACCGGTTGACCTTGGCGAACGGCTTGACTACGAGATGCTGCCCCAAGCAGTCTCCACCCCGGCGCTCGAAGGACCGCCCGCCACGACGGCGATCGAACTGCCGCCAGCGCATCCCGTTCCGGCGGTGCCGATCTCCGGCTTGCCGATAGCAGGCGCCGAGGCCCTCGACGGCGAGCGGCGGCGGGCCCAGATTGAGGCAATGGTTGCCGAGAACCCGGCTCGGACCGCCGATTACCTGCGTGGGCTCATGGATGAAAGGCAATCGGTATGAGGGCCGGGGAGTTGGACGTAAGCGGCTTGACCGGTGCCCAGAAGGTGGCCGTGGTGCTGATGCAGATGAGCCCTGGCAGCGCGGCTTCCGTGATGACCCAGTTCTCCGAGTCCGAGGCCGAGGACATCGCGGCCGAGATCGTACGCTTGCGCCGCGTTTCCGCATCCGTGGCAGATCACGTCATGACCGAATTCCACGACCTTGCCGTCAGCGGACGCCGCACGGCCCGCGGCGGCCAGGAATTCGCCGTCGGGCTTCTGGAAGCATCCTTCGGTGCGGACAAAGCCGCCGGTTTCATGGACCGTCTCGCGTCCACGATGGCCGGGAAGTCCTTCGAATTCCTGGAAATGATGGATTCCGGCCAGCTCCTGGCCCTCATCGACAGCGAGATGCCGCAGACCATTGCCTTGATCCTGGCGCATTTGCGGCCAGGCAAGGCTTCCGCGGTCATGGCGGGCCTGGGCGACGTGCAGCGCAGTGAGGTGGCCCGTTGCATCGCCACAATGGGAATGGCTTCGCCAGAAGCCGTGGGCATCGTGGCAGAGACCCTCAAGGTTCGCGCGGGGGCCGTCATGTCGCAGAGGAAGTCGAGTGAAATTGTCGGCGGGATCCAGCCGCTCGTTGACATCATCAACCGCTCCGACGTCAACACCGAACGCTCCGTGCTGGAAGGCTTGGAGTCCCTCGATCCGGAGCTGGCCACGGAAGTGCGCGCCCGGATGCTGACCTTCGTGGACATCGTGAAATTGGAACGGCGCGACATCCAGCAGATCCTGCGCGGCGTCAACGCCGAAGTGCTCGCTGTCGCGATGAAGGGTGCCCCTGCCGCAGTGCTTGAGGCCGTACGCACCAACGTGTCCGGCCGCAACCTCGAAATCCTGGAAGCCGAAATGGCTTCTGCCGGGCCGGTGCGCGCATCCCAGGTCGAAGAGGCCCGGGCAGAGATCGTCCGTTCCATCCGTGAGTTGGAAGCCGAAGGCGCCATCGTGGTCCGGCGCGGCGAAGAAGACGATTATGTCTACTGAGGCTGAGCTCCAGAGGGTGGTCTTCCCGGACATCCAGCCGGCCGCGAGGACACGCATGGAAGACCGGGGATACACCCAGGGGCACGCGGCAGGCTACGCGGCCGGCACTCGGGCCGCGGCCGCGGAACAGCTGCGCCTCCGCGAACAGTTTCACGCCGAACACCGCGCAATGCTCGACGCCGGGCACCTGGCTGTGGCGCAAGCCCTCCGCGTGCTCGAAGCGGCTGCTGCCGCGTTCCAGCAGCGCCACGGCGCTGTCCTGGAGGAAGCACAGGACGTGTTAGCAGCCAGCGCGATGGAGCTTGCCGAAGCCATCCTGGGCTACGAACTCAACGACGGCGCGAACACCGCCCGCGCCGCGTTGGCCCGAGCCCTGGCAACGGTCTCCGACGTGCAAACGGTAACCACCGTCCGCCTCCACCCCGCGGACCTTGCCGCGCTGGCCGCCGTCGACGTCGGGAACGTGGCCGGCGTCGAACTCAAGGCCGATCCCGCTTTGAACCCCGGCGACGCGATCGCGGAATATCCGCAAGGTTGGCTCGACGCCCGGCTCCGCACCGCTGTGGACAGGGCCAAGGCAGCCCTGCTCGGGAACGACGCATGAGCACTACCGCATACCGGCCGCACGCAGGCCGTTTCCGCGCGGCCCTCGCAGCCGCGGCACCGCAGCGCGTGGGCACCGTGACGTCCGTGTTCGGCCTTGGCCTGGAGGTCGCCGGGTTGGACTGCGCGGTGGGGGATCTGGTGACCATAGGCGAGGCACCCGGGCTCGACGCCGAAGTGGTCGCCTCGGTCAGCGGCGCCGTGCGATGCATGCCGCTGGGACGGTTGACCGGAGTGGCCGCGGGAGACCCGGCACGGTCCAAAGGCGCTCCCATCCTGGTCCCGGCTGGCCGCGGCCTCTTCGGACGGGTACTGGATGCGCTTGGACGTCCGATCGACGGCAAAGGCCCCTTGCCCGCCAGCCCCATGGTCCCCCTGGACAATGAAGCGCCGTCGGCCATGCACCGCGCCCGGGTGGACACCCCGCTCCAGACCGGCGTCCGCGTCCTGGACACCATGGCCACGCTGGGCCGCGGCCAGCGCATGGGGTTGTTCGCAGGCTCGGGGGTCGGAAAGTCCTCGCTGTTGTCCATGGTTGCGCGCGGCACGGACGCCGAAGTCTCCGTGATCGCCTTGGTGGGGGAGCGCGGACGTGAAGTGCGCGAGTTCCTCGAAGACGACCTCGGACCCGAAGGCCTGTCCCGCTCCGTGGTGGTTGTTGCCACGTCCGATGAGCCTGCCCTCATGCGTCTTCGCGCCGCCGTCACGGCCACCCGGATTGCCGAATCGTTCCGCGAAGCCGGGCAGGACGTGGTGCTCATGATGGATTCGCTCACCCGCGTGGCCATGGCCCAACGCGAAATCGGCCTGTCCGCCGGTGAGCCACCCGCCACCCGCGGCTACCCGCCGTCGACCTTTTCCGTACTGGCCCGGCTCCTGGAACGCGCCGGGACCGCCGAAACCGGATCCGTGACCGGTATCTACACGGTGCTGGTGGACGGCGACGACCACAACGAACCGATCGCCGACGCCGCCCGCTCGATCCTCGATGGACACGTCGTCCTGGACCGGAAGCTCGCCGTCACGGGGCACTTTCCCTCGGTGGACGTGCTTGGCTCGGTGTCCCGCGTGGCCTCCAAGGTCAATTCCGCCGATCGCACGGCGCTTGCGGCATCCTTGCGCAGGGTCCTCGCCGCGCGGCGCAACGCCCAGGACCTGATCGACGTCGGCGCCTACCACCGCGGCAGCAATCCCCTGGTCGACGCGGCACTGGACCACGAAGCCGCTATCAACGGATTCCTGCGGCAAAGCATGGACGAATCCACCCCGTACAGCGAGTCCTGGCCGGAACTCTTCCGCCTTTCAGCAAGCCTCGAAGGAGCCGCGTGAACCGTCAATTCTCCCTGGCCGGGCTGCTGCGCCTGCGCCAGACACAGCAGGACGCCGCCGCCAGCGGACTGGCCCGCGCCAACTCCCGGACCGCATCCTTGCGATCGCGCCGGGCTGCGGCCCGGGAGGAACTCGCCGAGTCCGCCGGAGCTGCCGGAAGCTCCGCGTCGCTCCTGGCCATCGCGGCTGCCCGCGCTTCCGCGCAAAGCATGTTGGCCGAGCTGGACGCCTTGGCTGCCCGTGCGGAGGCCGAAGCCGCAGAGGCCCGCGCGGAATACACCGAAGCCAAGCGTCGCGCCGTTGGGCTCGAGAAGCTCGAAACCCGCCATGGAGCCGCCTTCGAGGCTTCCGCGCTGCGCGCTGAACAAGGGGTCCTGGACGAGATCGCGTCCTCCGCGTGGCACCGGAAGGCCACCTCATGAGCATGACCGAGGCGATTGGGCGCATCCAGGGCATCGAGTCGATGTTGCAGCAATTAAGCCAAGGCGTCCGCCCGCAGGCATCTGCCGCGACCGCCGGGACAACGGGCCCTTCCGCGGGCAGGGCCTCTTCCATGGATGCGGCATCCTTCGCGCAAGCCCTGAGCACCGCCGTCGGAGGCTCGACGACGCCGGACGTGAGCCAGCTTGCTTCTTCTTTGGGGCTCGACGGCACGGCCGCCCTCTCCGGCATTGCGGGCCTCAGTGGTATTGCGGGCAAAGGCGCGCTTTCGGGTGTCGGCACAGGCACAGCCACCGGCACTCTCACGGGCGACGCCGTGGTGGCCGACGCCAAGAAATACGTGGGCGTGCCCTACGTCTGGGGCGGCACCAACCCGGCCGTGGGCATGGATTGCTCCGGCTTCGTGCAGCGAGTCTTCAAGGACCTCGGTGTCGACCTGCCGCGAGTCGTCAGCGACCAGATGCGTCAAGGTACCCCCGTGGCGTCCTTGGCCCAGGCCAAGCCCGGCGACCTGCTGGTCAGTTTCGGCGGCGAGCACATCTCCATCTACCTCGGCAACGGCAAAGCGATTGACGCGCCTGTGCCCGGCCAGACCATCCAGATCCGCGATGCGTGGGAGCAGCAGTCCAACCTGACGGCAATCCGCCGGATTGTTCCCGCGGGAGGCTCGTGATGCAGTTGTCCCCTGCCGGTGCGGCCCCACCCCGTCCTGCCGCTCCCGGCTCCTCGCCTGTGCCGCAGCCTGGCGCTGCCGCCGGTTTTGAGGCCGTGATGAACGGCGTGCTCGCGTCCGACTCGACGACCTCCGGCTCGAAGACCTCCCACGGGACCGCACGGCAGGCGCCCGACGGCGGTGAGCAGGGAACGACTGCCGCCGACGGTCCCGGGGCGGTCGCCCACGCCGACAAGCCGGAAGCGTCGAAGGTCGCCAAGGACAAAGTTGATGGGGCGGGTGCGACTGGTCTGCCTGATGCGGCGGGGGCGACGGGCCTGCCCGGTGCGATGGGAGCGGTGGACGCCGCGGGAGCGGTGGTTGCAGTTGCGGACGGGCTCGCGATGACCGGAGTCGCTACGGGGAGCGCCGCTCCGCAGGCAAGCGGGTCCGGCGTTGCTGTGCCGGTCATGCCTGCGGGCAGCACTCAGGCGGCGCCGGCTGGAACGCGGGTAGGCGGTGCCGTCCCGGAAACGCTGCCGATCGGGAGCCCTGGTCAAAGCTCATCCCAGCCTGGTCCGACTCCGACCACCCTGCAGCCCACCGGCCCGCAGCCGGCCGCAGCCGTGCCCACCGGCCCGCAGCCGGCCGCAGCCGTGCCCACCGGCCCGCAGCCTAGCGGCCCGCAGTCGGCCGCAGCCGTGCCTACAAGTCCACTGTCCGCCGCGGCCCTGACCGCCAACCCGCAGCCCACCGGCCTCCAGCCGGCCGCCGCCCTGACCGCCAACCCGCAGCCGGCCGTTCTCGAACCCGGGGTCAATCCGACCGCAGCCTGGTCCCGCGAGTCCGGAACCGCCGTCGTACTTCCCGCCGGGAAACCCGCGACGCAGCAGGACCCGCAGCAGGACCCGCAGCGGATCCTCGGGCAGGACGCCCCCATCGCCGCGGCACCCGGGCTTCCCGCGGGGATTCAGGCCGGAGTTCCGGTGTTGGTGCCGCCAGCGTCGGCACTCCAGCAAGCCCCTTCGGCGGCCCCTCCAGGCATGGCAACACCAACACCCCAGGCAGAGCCGGCGAAACTGCTTCCCCAAGTGTCTGGACCGCTGTTCTCCCTTGCATCGGGGGCGCCCGGCGCGCATGTGATGACCTTGAAGCTGTCCCCGGAAGACCTCGGTCCGTTGACTGTCCGGGCGCATATCGAAGGCGCAGGGGTGCGGATCGAATTGTTCGCCCCCGGGGAAGCCGGTCGTGAGGCAGTGCGCAGCATCCTGCCGGAACTGCGGCGGGACCTCAGCGAATCAGGCTTCGGCGCCAGCCTCGACCTGTCCGAACACAACGCTCCGGCCGATGCCGGTGCGGGCGGCTCGGACCCCCGGGACCGGCGCCCGATGGAAAGCCCCGCCTTCCCGCGGGGCACCGACGGCGAGCCGGTCCGCCTGCCGCGGACCGCCGTCGTACTTCCCCGAAGCAGTACCAGCAGCCTGGACATTCTCGTCTGATGAAGGAGAACCAATAGTGACCATCCAAGCCGTCGCGGCAAGCAGCGGAGTCCAGCCTGGCGCCATCGCCGGCACCACCGCACCCAAGCCCGCGCAGACCATGGATTCGAGCATGTTCATGAACTTGCTGGTGACACAACTGAAAAACCAGGACCCGAGCGCCCCTATGGACACCAACCAGATGATGAGCCAGACCGTCCAGCTGTCCATGATGGAGAAAATGACGGAACTCACCGCCGACGCCAAGGAGAGCTTTTCGCTCCAGATGCGCAGTGCCGCGGCGCAGGTCATCGGCCACAACGTCAGCTACGCGCTCGCGGACGGGACGAAGGGCTCAGGCGTCGCGAGCTCGGTTTCCTTTGCGGCCGGAACACCCACGGTGGCGGTCGGCGGAGTGAACGTTCCGCTCGATTCGATCAGCGGGATGACGGCCGCGCCATCGCCCGCCACTGCTACGCCCACCGCCTGACGCTCCACCCCCGAACCACCCGAAGAAAGGCAACACCATGCTTCGTTCGCTGTACTCCGGAATCTCCGGCCTCCGTGCCCACCAGGCCATGCTGGACGTTACGGGAAACAACATCGCCAACGTGAACACGGCCGGCTTCAAGGCTTCCTCGACCCAGTTCCAGGACACACTTTCGCAGATGACCCAGGGCGCAGGCGCCCCGCAGGCCGAGACCGGCGGCACCAACCCCGCCCAGATCGGCCTCGGCGTGCGCGTGGCGGGAGTCAGCACCAACTTCAGCCAGGGTTCATCGCAGAACACCGGGCGAGCTACTGACATGATGATCTCCGGCGACGGGTTCTTCATCACCAGCAAGGCCGGCCAGCAGCTCTACACCCGCGCCGGTGCCTTCGACATGGACGCGGCCGGCCGTCTCGTGAGCCCCGACGGCGGCATCCTGCAGGGCTGGTCCGCGGCCAACGGCGCGGTGAACCCGGGCGGTCCCGTTGGCCCGATCGCCCTCTCGCCCAACACGACGTCGACCGCCGTTGCCACCACCAAGGCCTCCCTTGACGGGAACCTCCCGTCCGACGCGGCCGTGGGGACAAGCGTCGAGCGCCAAGTCAAGGTCTACGATGCCGACGGCGCCTCCCGCAGCCTGACTCTGACCTTCAGCCGCTCTGCGGGCGGCTGGGATGTGGCCGGGGCAGATGCCAACGGCGCCACAGGCCACTCGACGCTCACTTTCGCGAATGGCGCCCTGAGCTCGGGCGGAGCCATGACTGTCGGCGGCATCACGGTGGACATGTCCACTGTTACCGGCTTCGCCGCCATGAGCACGCTGACGGTCGGCAGCCAGAACGGATCCGAGGCAGGCAAGCTGGAGTCCTTCACCCTCGGCGGGGACGGCTCACTCATCGGCTCGTTCAGCAACGGTGCCAAGCAGGTTCTGGCACGCGTGGCCCTTGCGCGCTTCACCAACCCCGGTGGCCTTGAGAAAGCAGGTAGCTCGACATACGTGGCCACTGCCAACTCGGGCGCGGCCCAGTTGGGCGCCCCGGGCGACGCCGGACTCGGAACCTTGACTGCTGGGGCCCTGGAGATGTCCAACGTGGATCTCTCCCAGGAATTCACCAACCTCATCGTCGCCCAGCGCGGCTTCCAGGCGAACGCCCGCATCATCACGACGTCGGACGAGGTTCTGCAGGAGCTGACGAACCTGAAGCACTAAATCCCCGGAAAACGTAGAACGGCTGGAAGGCTATGCGCGCTCGAGGTTGTAGGCACTTCATGCGTTGGCGGTCGCTGGGTCCAACTCGCTGAATCGCATCCTGTAGGCGCTTGGAGACAGGCCGGTGTGCCGTTTGATGAGGCTGCGAAGGTTCGCCGCGGTTCCGAGTCCTGAGCGGTGGGCTACCTCGTCCATGGTTGCCGGGGTACGTTCCAGAATGCGAAGGGCCAGCTGGACGCGTTCCGTGGTGAGCCAGGCGAGCGGCGTTGTGCCGAGTTCGTCTTGGAAACGCCGGTGCAGGGTAGCGGGGCTGACGTTGGCGTGGCGGGCGAGGTCGGTCACGCCGGTGGTGAGCTCCAGGCGTTGTCTGGCCCATTCCAGGGTTGCGGAGAGCGGCACGTGCCGGGATTCAGGGAGCGCTTTGTCGATGAACTGCTGCTGTCCGCCTTCCCGGAAGCCGGCGAAGACGAGACGTCGGCTGACGCGGTTGGCGATCTCTGCTCCATGATCGATTCGCACGATGTGCAGGGAGAGGTCCAGCGCTGCCGCGCTGCCGGCGGAGGTGAGGATGTCGCCGTCGTCGACGTACAGTTCGTTCAGTCGGAGGTCGACGTCGGCGTGCAGTTGCCGGAATTGGTCAGCGACCTGCCAATGAACGGCCGCGGGGCGTCCGTGCAGCAGCCCTGCTTCGGCGAGGGTGAACGCTCCGGTGCAGAGACCGACGAGCCGGGCTCCCCGTCGGTGGGCACGTCGCAGGGCGGCCAGGACCTCCGTGTGGCTGGGCGTGTCGAGGTAGGGGCGGTTGGGGACCACGATGGTGTCCGCCGTCTCAAGGGCTGACAGATCGGCTGTCCCGGTGAGAGTGAATAGACCGTCCCGCATCAGGATCGACGGCTGAGCGCTCACCACCTGGGTTTCATAAAGTTCGAAACCGAACTGTTCTCGGCGACGGGTGCCGAACACTTCGCAGGCGCATGCGAACTCAAAGGGGTTGGATCCCTGGTCCACCAGGATCGCGACCGAATGCGGTTGAGAGGATTGTTTCGGCACGTGCTATTTATAGCACTCACCAAGGGTGAAGGTGACCCTGAAGACTTGAACCATGAGTAAGCACAATGTCTTCGATGAGGCAGCCGAGCTGCAGGAGTACTGGTCACAGAAGGTCCTCTGCCAGGCCAATGGGAACCTGTTCAAAGTTGCCAAGGGTATCGGGGCCGTGAACTGGCACAGCCACGAGGACCAGGACGAGACCTTCCTGCTGCTCGAAGGGAACCTCACTGTTCAGTTGCGCGACCGGGAAGTCGACCTGCGCCCCGGGGACCTGTTCACCGTGCCACGAGGCGTCGAACACGCCCCGATCGCCACCGAGGAGGCCCGGTTCCTCATCGTTGGACCGGCCGTTACCTCGAACGCGGCGGGCGGGAAGCCCGCATGGAGCTACCGTGACGGCAATGGGTACCTCATTTAGCGAAACCCCACCGCCAGCCCTCCTGCCACTCAGTTTCTGGCTTCCGACAAGTCTGGGCCATCCCTGACATCCCACGAGGGGGTTGGCGGCGGCATTCTCGTGCCGCCGCCAACCCCATTTGTGGGGTGCGGCTTAGCCGGCGCTGGCGCTGAAGCGATTCTTCCCGGCGTCGACGTCGTCAATGCGGACAGCGACCCGCTCGCCTTCCGCGGCGTCACCCAGTCCCCGCACCAGCCCCGGCATACCGTTGGGAGCCTCGACAATGGCGCCGAAGGGCAGCGTCTTGGTTACAGTGGCGGTGACGAGATCGCCGGCCTTGAGCGCGGTGTTCTGTGGTTCAGTCATGTAATTCACCTCCTTTCGCAGACTGATTTCCTATTCAGTCGGAGGAGGTGGCGGGCCGCGCGCCTGGCCGCGGGATACGAATGCCCGGTGACCGCGAGGCGTCAAGCAGCTATCGGAAAGCCAATCCGTGCATGGCGTGCGGCCGGTCCGATATTCACGGCTTCATTCTATGACATGCCCAAACCATGGCATATGGGCTGCCGATCCGCGGCAATTTGCCTCGGAGGGCAAGCGCAATTTGACGACTATAGAAGCATCATGGGCACGGCAAAAGCTAGGAGCAGGGCTTTTCCCGCACACATGTGGACGATGGGACCCGTCGGCCCGCCTGCACCCAACCGCCTGGGGGCCACACCGCCAAAAAAGTCGCCGCCGGGACCGGCGGACGTGCAAAGCCTCGGTAACTGCCCCTGCCGCTTGGGATGGTTCATTATCGGGTTGCCCCTCGACCACAGGGCAAGGCACAAGCTCAATTCGGGCTTGCACGGGTTTGATCGCCTGAGCCCAAATGCCGGGGCAGCTGACTCTCAAGTTCTGGTCCTGCTCACCCCGGGCTCGGCAGCCTGGGAACGACCATCCCGTGCTCAATGCGTTCTGGGCTGCGTCACGCCACGCACTTTTTTGTCGCCGGACTCCTCCCCAACCCCGGAATCCCGGGCTTGTGGTCCGTCGGGGAGGCTGAAAATGTGCGTGGCGTGACGCTACCCATTCAGAGTTGAAGGGTGGTCGGCCTGGACGCCGGCCACCCTTCAGTCATTGCTGCATAACTTAGAGTCCGGAGACCCCGTTCGGAGTGCCGACGCCCGTCGGTCCGTCCCATCCGGTGCCGGAGAGGCACCATTGGCTCGTGGCGCAAGTGCCCGTCGAACCCGAGGCGACGTCGTTGAATTTCCCGGAGTTTGTGTACGGGAGGGAGTTGGCCAGCGCCGTGGAGCTGCCGGAGTTTCCGGAAAGCGCATACATGGCCGCGATCAGGGGTGAGGACAAGCTCGTGCCTCCATACTGGGCCCACGACGAGGCAGTACTGCTGCTCGGCGCATAGACTGCCAATCCGGTCTGCGGATCTGCGACGGCGGCGACGTCCGCAGAGGCGCGCTTGCCGCATCCCGTGCCGAACGTGGCTGCTGCCGGCAACGCGGCATTGACGCTTGAGCATCCGGATCCCGAGCCGGACCAGGCAGACTCGCCCCATCCGCGCGTGCTGGTGTTCTTGACCAACGATGTGCCTCCCACCGCGGTGACGTAACTCGAGGAAGCCGGGTAGGACGAGCCGGTATACCCGTTATCACCGGTTGATGCTGTTACGGCAATGCCCGGGTGGTTGTAGTACGCGCCGTAGCTGGAGTCTGCGGAGTCCCCGCCGCCGTAGCTGTTGGAGATCGCCGTGACGCCCGGCTGTTTGGCGGCCGTTGCCACGGCTGTACCAAGATCGCTGAGGCCGGCTGTTGTCGCCTGTACCACCAGGATCTTGCAGTCCGGGCACGCTGCCGAGACGGCGTCGACGTCAAGCGCTGTTTCGTCGGCCCATCCGGAATTGAACTTGGGAAGCTTGTTACCGCCGTTTTGGTCCTTGATGGTGAGGCAACCGTTGCTGACCGTACATGCCGGAAGGCCGAACTGTGAACGGTAAACGCCGAGATCGCCTTCAAGGTTCGGATAGCCATAGGCATCCACGATGGCGACGGTCCGGCCGCCGGACATGAGGCCCGTGATGTTGTAGGCGCTCTGGATGTCCGCAGGGGTCTTGCCGGTGGCGGGCGGGGTGCTCGAAGCGGGCTTGGCTTGTCCTCCCTGCGGCAGGGCCTTGGCCGGAGCCGTTGAGTCGTCGACGTACTTAAGCGCAAAGCACGACGCACTGCCGGCTGGGACATCGGCGCAGACCTTCTCCGCATGCCAATTGGCGGACGGAGATGGTTGGGCAACTGCCGCCGGCGCTGTGGCTGAGACCGCACTCACCAATAGCAACAACGCTGTGGAAACGCTAAGGATCTTCTTCACGAAACCTCCACGAGGATCAATAAGATCCGATTTGACAGGATTGTCAACTCGGCGTGACAAGCTTCGCACCAAACAGCACAATTGTCACCCACGTCACATTCGTCACCTCGGTCTCATGCGCCACCAGGGAGATCCATCGTTGGGTTACCTGATGGGGGCTGCGGATGTGTCCGCGACGGCGCGGATCTCCATATGGCCTTGGGCCGTGCGCCCGTACGCCGGTCACCTCGACGCCGGCGCGGGCGAGCAGGTAGCCGAGCATCATGCCGGCCGGTCCACCACCGGCCACGCAACAGCGGGTTTCCCAAGATGGTCGGCCGGGGTTGGAGCCGGGGGCGGTTGCGCCGGCTATCCCTAGCTCATCTGATCGACCGGCTGAGGCCGTCAAGGATGAGGTTTAGCCCGAAGTCGAATTCGTCCCCGAAGTCGTAGCCGGGCCTGAGGACGTGTTCGGTGGCAATCTCGATCATGTGGGGGTATTGACCGGTCGAAAAGCGTTCAACGATGGGCGCTGTGATCTCCGATGCGGTGTCCCGGCCGTCAAATGGCAGGGCGGCTTCCTGTAGCGCGAATCCGTAGATGTAACTGTCGAGCAGGGCGTAGGCATGGGCTGTCATTTGAACGGAAAAGCCTGCTGCCCTCAAAGTCGCCAGCGTCGCTTCGTGATGGCGCAGGTTCGCTTCGCCTGGGGAAGAACGGCTCTCCAACAGACCGACCGCCCACGGATGGCGTTTCAGCGCGCTGCGCACTGCGTGTGCCCGCCGGTACATTTCCTCCCGCCAGTCGCCCGCGGGAGAGGGTGATTCGATTTCGCAGAAGACCATGTCCACGATGCCGTCCAGAATCTCATCCTTATTGGCCACGTAGTAATAGAGCGACATGGGCTTGGTTCCCATGCTCTGGGCGAGCGAGCGGATGGTCAGCGCTCCGATTCCGGACTCGTCGGCGAGATCCACGGCGCAGCCGAGCACCCTTTCGCGGCTCAGCGGAAGGCGCCGCTGGGGGAGGGGCTGTGCAGTGTCCGGCATCGTGACTCCTTCGGGGTCTAGCTATTTGGTACATTGTACGATAATCTTTTTAGTACAGCGTACGAAAAGGTGCGCACCCAATTGTGTGGAAAGGAACGGCCATGACCTCTGCTCAACATGCTGCGGAGACTCCGATTTCGAGCGGCTCGCCCGCGGCGCAGCCGCAGGCGTCGGTCATGATGCGGGCCATCGTGCAGGAGGCCTACGGTTCCGCCGAGGTCCTCCACATGGCGGAGATTCCCACGCCGAAGATTGCCGAAAACGAGGTGCTGGTTCGGGTCCATGCTGCAGGCTTGGACCGCGGGACCTGGCACGTAACCCGGGGCGTGCCCTACGCGCTGCGCCTGGCCTTCGGCATCCGCGCCCCGAAAAACCCCGTCCCCGGGCTGGACCTGGCCGGCACGGTCATGGCGGTCGGAGCGGCGGTGACCCGGTTCGCCGTCGGGGACCACGTCTTCGGCGTCGGGAAGGGCTCTTTCGCTGAGTACGCGACGGCCCGCGAAAGCCAGCTCGCGCTCAAACCGGCGAACATCAGTTTCGAACAGGCCTCGGTGGTCCCCGTTTCCGCTTGCACTGCGCTCCAGGCTCTGCGGGCAGGGGGCCAGATAGTCCCGGGACACAAGGTGTTGATCCTTGGCGCCTCGGGAGGAGTAGGCAGTTACGCCGTTCAGCTCGCCAAAGCAGCCGGGGCCGACGTCACAGGCGTTTGCAGTACAGCCAAATTGGACCTGGTGCGTTCGCTCGGCGCCGACCACGTGCTCGACTACACTGCGCAGGACTTCGCCGACGGCACGGAACACTACGATCTGATCCTGGATATCGCCGGGAACCCCACCCTCGCACGCCTCCGCCGGGCACTCGCCCCTACCGGCACGGCCGTTATCACCGGCGGCGAAGAAGGCGGCTCTTGGACGGGCAGTATCGACAGGCAATTCCGGGCCCTGGCGCTGTCCCGGTTCATCAGCCAGCGGCTGACGATGGTCATGGCGACACAAGGCGTTGCAGACCTCGAATACCTTGCCGGGCTCATCGGCGCCGGAACCCTCACCCCGACTGTCGACCGCAGCTATCCGCTGGAGCAGGTTCCGGATGCCATGCGCTATTTCGACGCCGGCAAAGTGCGGGGGAAGATCGCGATCACCATCCAAGGCGTCCTCGGCAGCTGAAACAGGCCCACGCGGGGACTGGTTGTGATCGGCCCCGCGTCACGCCGGGCAACTTCTTGGCCCAACGACTCCACTCAAACCCCGGAATCCCGGGCTAGCGGCCAGCTCAAGGCATCAAAAACCTGCTCTGCGTGACGCCGGGACAGCCCGCACCAATCACTGAGTTCCCGCCCCGCCCTCTTACAGCGAACTTGCAGCTTCTGTCCGGTTTCCGCACTGTGTCCGGTTCTATCCTGAGGGGGTGGAGCAGAATACGGAGTCCGGGAGTGGTGATCGGGCAGCCTCGCGGGAACACCGTGAGTCCCAGTTGAGGTTGAGCCGGCGCGGCTTCCTTAGCGGGGCCGGGATGGCAGGCGCGGGATTGCTCGCCGGCCTCGGCATCGCGAGGACAGGCGTATTGCCCGGAGGCACGGCCCCGGTCAGCGCGGCTACACCGACGCCGACGGCGTCACCCTCGCCGTCGGCGGGCACGGCTTCCGCCCCTGCGATCCGTAGCTTCGTTTCCACCGCTTTGACCGCTGCGCGCGTTGCCAGCTGGGCTACCGGTCCTACCGGGGCAGGCCTGCTGTTCGTGGGTCCGATGGGCCACGGCACCAACGGGCTGATCATGGACAACCACGGGGAACCGGTATGGATGGAGCCGACAGGTTCCGGGGTGACGGACCTTCGGGTACAAGCCTTCGAAGGCCAAACGGTTTTGACCTATTGGACTGGAATCGGAACCGGGGGACACGGTGTAGGAAAGGGTGTCGTCAAGGACGTCCACTACCGCACCGTGGCCGAAGTCAACACAGGCAACGGACTGCAAGCGGACCTGCATGAGTTCACCATCACCCCCGCCGGGACGGCGTTGATGATCTCCTACCCGACTGTTCGGCATGACCTGACGTCAGTGGGCGGACCTGCGCAGGGCTACATGTTTGATTGCCATGTCCAGGAAATCGGCATCCGTTCGGGCAAGGTCCTCTTCGACTGGACGGCCTCGGACCACATCGACGTCACTGAGTCCTATGTGCGCCCGTCTGACAATCCCAAGGCCGATGGCTCCGACGCGACGAAAGCGTTCGATCCGTTCCACCTCAATTCCGTGGACGAGAGCGGGGACGCACTCCTTGTCTCGTCCCGCCACACGCACACCGCCTATTTGATCGGCCGTTCCGACGGGAAGATCCGTTGGCGTCTGGGCGGGAAGCGCAGCGATTTCTCGATGACGCCGGAGTCTGTCTTCGCTTGGCAGCACGACGTTCGACGCCGGCCCAACGGCATCATCAGCATGTTCGACAACCATTACAACCAAGGCACCACTGGGACGTCGCGCGGGCTGCTCCTCGCCGTCGACGAAAAGGCGCGCACCGCCGTCGTCAAGCAGGAGTTCAGCAGGGGCGGCCACCGGGGCGATGCCGAAGGGAACGTCCAGTTCCTTGATAACGGGCACGTCCTGGTGGGCTGGGGAGCGGACCCCGCCGCCACCGAATTCACTCCCGACGGGAAAGCGGTGTTCGAAGCGACCGGACTGGGCGACGCCTCCTACCGCACCTACCGCTCGCCGTGGACAGGCCGGCCGGACACCGTCCCGGACCTGGCGGCGGTGCCCGGCAACGGGTCCACGATGCAGCTTTACACGAGCTGGAACGGCGCAACCGAGGTTGCCAAGTGGAGGTTCCTCACGGGAACCGGTCCCGGGTCCATGGCCGAAGCAGTGACGGTTCCGCGTCGGGGCTTTGAAACGTCGACGGCGGTGGCTACCGCGCCGAGGGCCGCCGTCGAGGCTTTGGACAAGTCAGGCAACGTTTTGGCGACGTCCGCGGTCATCGCCACTGCCTGATTCCGGGCCCTTCGCTTCCCGGCCGCTTCCCGGACGCCTCCCGGCCGAGCTACGGCAAAATGTGTTCGTGCGCGGCTGCCTCCAAGGCCTCGGCCTCTTCCTTGGCCATGCGGGTCTCTGCCTCGACGTCGATGCGCCGGGTCATGAGCCAATACAGCCCAGCTGAGACGGGGAGCCCGATAAACAGCGAGATGTCGGCGCCGTCAAGCGCGTGGGCTATGAACCCGACGAAGAGCTTGCCGGCCGAGAAGAAGGGAATCATCACCACAAAGCCGACGAGGTAGGAGATGATGCCAGGCCAGCCCCAGCGTCCGTAGATCCCGTCCGGCTTGAAGATCTCCGCGATGGCGTAATGGCCCTTGCGGACGATGAAGTAGTCCGTGAGGTTGACCGCCGTCCACGGAATGAAGAAGTACAGCACCAGCAGCAGGAAGTCGTTGAAGTTGGCCAGGAAATCGGCCGAGGCAAGGTTCGCCAGGACCACCGAAATGAGTGCGGTGATGGAGATCGTGATGATCCGGAGCCTCAGGGTCGGCCTGATCTGCCGCACGCTGTCGACGGACGATATCAGGGTCAGCGAGCCGCCGTACATGTTCAGGGCGGTCACGGACACCAAACCCAGGGCGGCGACAATCAAGGCGATGTCACCGAATCCGCCGAAGAGCTGGTCGGCGGTGGACTTGATCGAGCCGATGGTTTCGAAATTTTCCCCGGCTGCGGCGCCGATGTATGCGCCCAGGAACATCACCCAAATACCGCCGAGGGCGCTGCCCCAGAACGTCCACCGGAAGGTGCCGCGTCCGCTGGACGGCGGAAGGTAGCGGGAGTAGTCCGAGACGTAGATGGCCCAGGAGATCTGGTAGCCGGCCGCGACGCCCAGCTGGCCCAGGAACGGCACCAGGTGGAAGTCGGCCAGGTTGTATGCGCCCGCGGGTATGGTCAGCTTCACGGCCGCGATGGTGAGCAGCGCCAGCATGATGATGGTCAGGTACGTCAGGTAGCGCTCAAAGGCGTGGATGAGGTCGTAGCCGAACAAGGCGATCACGACGGCAATAATCGTGACCACCCAGAACCAGAGGCTTTCGGACCCGACGTTGACCGATTTCTGGATGGCCTGGCCTGCCAGGATGGTGTTGAAGATGTTGAAGCCCGCGTACTGGAGATAGGCGAAGAGCCAAACCAGCAGGGCGCCGATGTAGCCGAATTGCGGCCGGGACTGGATCATTTGCGGCAGGCCGAGTTGGGGGCCCTGCGAGGAGTGCGCGGCCATGAACAGGGTGCCCACGAGCACTCCGATGGCGATCGCGAGCAGCGACCAGATCAGGTTGCCGCCGGTGGTGATGCTGATCAACCCTACGGCCAGGGTGGCGATCTGGGCATTGCTGACGAACCACAGCGGCCCGATGTGTGAGACCTTGCCGTGCCGTTCGTTCAATGGAACGTAGTCGATCGACCGGACCTCCAGTCCGCGGCCCGATCCTTTGTCGGTGGTAGTGCTCATGGCGTTTCTCCTTCGATGCGTAGGTGCATCTTGACTTTGGTTTAGCACAGAGTTGGGCGGCCTAGAAGAGGCCGCGAGATTCCTAAACGAGCCGGTGGTGCCGCCACGTGGGGAACTGGTCCCGGGCTGCCTCGACGGCACCCGGTGAGATGTCAAGCGTCGCGGCGGCGGGCTCAGTGCCGAGGCTATGCAGGACAGTTCCCAGGGGGTCAACGAGCATGCTGTAGCCGATGGACACCGGCGGAGTCTGGGAGACCGCCGCCACGTACACCCCGTTCTCGATTGCCCGGGCCTTGGCCAAGCTGGCCCATTGCTCGGTCTTGGCAGTGCCGGGAACCCACGAGGAGCAAACGAGGAGCACCTCGGCCCCGGAATCGGCCAGGACGCGCGCCAACTCCGGGAAGCGCAGGTCGTAGCAGGTCATCAACCCGAACGTCATGCCGCCGCAGGAAAAGGTGACAGGCACCGGCTCCGGCGCTGCTTGGATGTAATCCGATTCGCGGAATCCTTGGCAGTCAAAAAGATGGATCTTCCGGTAGCTGGCGAGGCGGGAACCGCCCGGACCGATCGCCACCAACGTGTTGAAGGCCCGGTCACCTTCCCCTTCCCCGGAGCTTTCCAGGAGGCCAACGACGACGGCGATCCCGTAACGGGCCGCTGTCGCCTGGAGCCTTGCGGCCACCGGGCCGTCAAGGGGTTCGGCCATGTCCACGAAGCTCTGGTCCACCCGGCTTTTCTCATACGTCGAGTACTCCGGGAGCACAATGAGGTCAGAGCCCTCGCGGGCGGCCCTGGCACAGTAGTCCGCGATGAGGTCGAGGTTACGGCCGACGTCCGTCCCGGAATCGATCTGGGCTAGGGTGATGCGCACGCAGTCCTCATTTCTCAGTGTTCAAGCAGCAAGCTGTGACATGCCGTCACACCAAGGCGGCTTCCTTTTCCTCCATCACCATCTCCGGCGGTGCCTTCCGGAACCCCTTGGTGATGATGCCCAGCACCACGACGCCGACGCAGAGCCAGATCAGCCCGAGCGTGATCGCATTCGAATCCAGCTGGGAGAGCAGGAACCCGTCGATGATCGCGCCCATCGCCGGCATGGCCACGTAGAACAATACGCTGAGCCGGTGCCCCGAGCGTCGTTGGCGCAAGTAGTAGGCAATGACCGAGACGTTGACGAGGGTGAAGGCCGTAAAGGCACCGAAGTTGATGAACGACGTCGAGGTGGCAACGTCCAGGAACATGGCGATGAGTCCCACCGCCCCTGTGATGACCAGGTTGAACACGGGCGTGTGGAAGGACTTGTTCAGCGCCCCGAAGACCTTCTTCGGCAGGACTGAATCCCGGCCCATGGCGTACAACAGGCGCGAGGCGCTGGCTTGTGCCGCGAGCCCGGAAGCAAACTGGGACACCACGAGTCCCGCCAGGAAAACTGCGCCGAAGAACTGCCCACCGATCTTCAGGGCAATGTCCGACGCCGCCGACGCAGAATCGTCGAACACTCCGCCCGGGTGGATCAGCTGGGTTGTGTAAGACACGACAACGAAGATCGCGCCGCCGATGAGTGCGACGAGCATGATCGCCTTCGGGACGGTTTTCTTCGGCTCGATGGTCTCCTCGGTAAGGGTGGACACGGCGTCAAAGCCGAGGAACGAGTACGCGGCAATGGCGGCTCCGGCGGTGATCTTGTCGAAGCTCGATGTGTCGTTGAAGAAGGGAGCGGTGCTGACCAGGGCGCTCGCCCCGGAGGTTGAGAGCAAGGTTCCAACGGACAATGCAACGAAGAGGGCTATCACCAGGAGCTGGAAAGCCATCAGCAGGTAGTTGGCCTTGTCCGCCACTTTGACTCCAACCACGTTGAGCAGCGTGGTGATGGCGATGAATGCGACAATCCAGACCCCGATGGGGATGGCGGGGAATTGTGCAGTGAGGTAGGAGCCTCCGATCAGCCAGATGACCATCGGGAGGAACAGGTAGTCGAGAAGGACTGCCCAACCGGCCAGGAATCCGATCCGGGAATCGATGGAGCGCCGGATATAGGTGTACGCGGAGCCGGCCACCGGATAGGCAACAGCCATCCGTCCATAGCTCTGCGCGGTGAAGAGCATGGCGACCATGGCCACCAGATAGGCCGACGGCGATGCGCCGCCGGTGGTTTCGGCGATCACGCCGAATATCGCCAGGACGATGAGCGGGGTCAGGTATGCCAGCCCGAACAGGACCAGGGAGGGCAGTTTCAGGGCGCGCGTGAGGCTCGGTTGCGTTGTCACCGGTGGTTCCTTAGGGGTTGGAGGACCGCGGGGTCCACGTGGTCGGGTCGATCCGGCCTTGGTAGATGGGCAGCTCTATGGGCGGCTCGCCGGGGCGGAATTGGGACCAGGGACGGTTGAGGTTTTCGGTCCCGTGCGTGCGGACATGCTCGACGGCGGAGAGGTCCAGTTCCGCGGCGAGAAGGGTGGGGGCGTCGTCGTCGGCCTCGGCTATGGTGTTCCCCTCGGGGTCGACGATCAGGCTGAGTCCTTTGCCGGTGGGGCCCGCGCAATTGACGCTGACCATGAAGACCTGGTTCACAATCGCGTTTGCCTTGGCGAGGACGAGTTCTTGCTTGCGGTCCGCCGTCGTGGTTTTCACGACGTTGAGGATGACTTCGGCGCCCATCCACGCAAGCTGGCGGGTTACTTCGGGGAACCAGGCGTCGTAGCAAATGTTCAGGCCCACCCTGCCGATCCCTTCCAGGTCAACGGTCGTGAAGCGATCGCCAGGGTCGTAGGGCTCAAAGGGGCGCCAAGGGAAGACCTTGCGGTAGTAGCCGGCAAGGTCGCCTTCCGGGGAAAGGACTAACTGGGTGTTGAACAATTGCCCCTCGGGCCCGCGTTCGCAGACGCTGCCCGGAACCAGCCAGATATCCAGGTCCGCTGCGAGCTGCCGCAGCTCGTTGACCCGCGGACCGTCCAGCGGTTCGGCAGAGTCCTGCAACACTTCAGTACGCTGCTGATCCGGGTAGGTGTCCCCAAAGAGGTGCAGCTCGGGGAAGACCACGAGCTTGCTTTGCGGTTGGATCGCGACTGCGGCGGCGACCTCGGCTGCGAAGGCCTGGATTGGCTCGCCGATCAGTCGGGGTGCCGCTTGGGCAGCGATGAGGGGAAGGATGCGTTGCACTTGTTTCTCCACGTTGTCGTTGTGACTCGCCTCATATTAGATCATAATGATCAAATAAAAGGAAGGTGGATTTTGCCCCGTAAAGTAGCGGATATGACCCGTCAGCTCGAGGACGCCACCGGCGACTCACCCATCGATGCTGCCCCTTTGCTCGGAATCGACCGCAGGAGCGCAATCGATGCCGTGCGGCTACGGATCGGCATGGCCATATCTTTGGGGCTGCTCCAGCCGGGGGAGAGGCTGCCCGACCAGCAAGACGTCGCGCTGGGCCTGTCGGTCAGCCCGATCACGGCTCGCAGGGCCCTGGCAAGCTTGGCTGATCAGGGCGTCGTTGTCCGGCGTCGCGGACGTGGCGGCGGAACCTTTGTCGCTGATGAGCCGCCGCGGAACGTGCTCGAGGAGCTCGCTGCGTCGCCCGCAGAATCCCTTGCCGTGAACCGGCTGGTGGACCGCCGGCTCCTGTTCGAATGCGCGGTCACCCACTTCGCTGCAGTCAATGCCACGGCAGCGCAACTTGACGAGCTGGAGCGGCTTACCCAGGAAATGGCCGGATCAAGCAATTGGTCCGAATATCACCAGGCCGACGAGAGGTTTCACCGGCTCGTCGCGGCGTCCTCAGGCCTGGGCGCTGCAGTCGACGTCTACAACGAGGCGCTGGCGGAACTCTACGCCTACTTCATCCCGTACCCGATCGAGTTTCTCCACGAGTCCAACCGGGACCACATCGCGCTGGTGAACGCCCTGCGGGCCGGCGACGATCTCGGCGCGGTGGAGGTATCGCGGCGGCACGTGGATGTGTTGCATAAGACGATGTTCATGGGCCTGGCTGGCGGCGACGGCCGGGACTGATCCGGCGTGCGTCACGCACGGCAACTTTTTGGGGGTCTGCAGCCTGCCAAACCCCGGATTTCCGGGCCCATCGCGAGCATGATCTGCCAAAAGTCGGCCGGGCGTGACGTGAACCCGCTTCAAGGCAATCCCTCCAACCGGGCCCGCGCCGATTCAGCGGTGCGGCGTTCCCGGGCGGCCGTCCGCGCTGCCTGTTTGCGGTTCCGCTCGGCCAGGGTGATCGCCCACTCCGTGGCGGCAAGCTCCTGCTGCAGCGCAGCCAGCTTGTCTTTGGCAGCTTTGACTTCGACGGCGAGTTGCTCGCTCCGGCGCACGGCCTCCGACTTTTCCCGCTCGGCCTGGGCGAGTTCCAGGTCAGCCTTGTCCGCACTGCGCTCAGCCTCCACGAGCGCAGCCTGTGCCTTCTCGCGTTCGCGCTCCGAGTCAGCGCGCCCGCGCTGGGAGTCCTTCCGCCCGCGCTGCCGCCCGCCGTCGTCGGACCCTTTTTCGGTGGTATCCACCGCGGGAATTGCGCCCGCAACCGCTACCGCGCCCGATAGGTCCACGGGTTCCAATCCGTTCGTGGACAACGAGCGCACCAGCTGTCCGCTGCGGAGCGCCGCGGCAGCGCCGGGATCCGTCATGGCGGCCCGCAGCGTGGCCTCGATCTCCATCGCGGCGGCGCAACTGATTTTGACGCCCAGGCCTTCCGCCACTGCCCGGGCCTGCTCGACGGCGGCGCCCAGGACGCGCGGGCGCTGCTGGCCGAGCGTGCGGAGACGGTCGTGGTCCTGCTGCTCCTGGGCCCTCCCGAGCGATGCCCCGAGTTCCAGGACACCCGCGAATTCCTTGGTGCCGTGCCGGACGAGCATGTTGACTGCCCACGCCGCCGTCGAAGGCTTGGGCAACTGTGCGAGCTGTTTTGCCAGTTCCGCTTCCCCTGCGGACTTGGCTTCCTTTGCCCGCGCAGTGCGGGCCGCCGTGAACGCCGAGGGAACCAGTGTGTAGAGTTCGGCGGCGATCGCGGCCAGATCCATCGTGGACGCCCGCGCTGTGCTAATCGGCCAGGAACTCGGCGAGTGCGTCGGCCATGACTCCGGGTTCCCAGCCGTGGTTGGCGCCCGCAATGGTGGCTTTGCGGGCACTCGGGATGTTGGCCACGATGGAGTCGGCCGCTTTCGGCATGATCGGGATGGTTTGCTCGCCGACGATCGCAAGGGTGGGCTGGGTGATGCCGGACCACAGCTGGGCGCGCGGCGCGGACTGGGTCCATGCGAGGGATTCGGCATCAGCGGAAAGGCTGGGGCCCAACTCGAGCATGATGGGCCATCCTGGACTGTTCTTAGCCCCGGCGAGCCACTCGGGCGGCATGTCCTTCATGTAGTACTCGATGGTGCTCGCCTTGTCGCCGGATGCGATCCGTTCCTGGAGCCCGGCGAAGAATTCTGCGCCGCCGGTGCCGAGTTCATCGCTCAGGGGAGTCTCCCAGAGGGCCAGCTTCGTGACGGGCAGGCCTGCTGCCGCCGCAGCCAAGGAAATCGAGCCACCGGAAGAGCTCCCGAAGAGCGCAGCTTGGCCGCCCGCGATGTCGATAAGCGTGGCGAGATCGTCAATGTTGTCCTTCAGCGTGAAGGACGGAGCCTCGGCGCTTTCCCCACGGCCGCGCCTGTCGTAGTTCAGCACCTTGAAACCCTTGGCGGCCAGGAGCTTCGCCATTTCCACCGTGTTGGCGTCGAATCCCCTGAATTGCATTGCACCGCCAACCAGGATCACGGCAGGTCCCTCGCCGTATTGGTCATACCCGATGCGGGTACCGTCTTTCGAGATCACAAATTCGGACATCCCAGATCCTTACATTTGGCGGACAGTAGGTTCCTAAACTCTGGCGCTCGGCCACCGACGGGTCAAGGGTAGAAGGGGGCGGGCCAGGAGTTCTTAAGAGCTTCTTAAATGCCGCGCGCGAGAGTTGAAGCAGGCCGTACTACGGCCGTCACCATCGAACCGGAGAGCCGCATGCCATCAGACGCCAAGCAGAACGATTCCACGGAAGGCCGCGCTTCCGCGGTCGTCCGTCACGGTGTGCCGTTGCTTCCGCAGCCCCGGTACTGGCTTCTGTGGGGCATTGTCCTCGCCGCGGCAGTCCTTGCCATTGGCTTCAGCGTGCAGTCGGTAACCGGCCTGACCGCAAACGAATTGGGCGTTGACCAGGAACTCAGCCGCCATCACGTGGGCGCATTGACCACCGTGGCCATGGCACTGAACTTCCTTTTCGCCCCCGTAGCGGGAGTGTGCATTGTCCTGGTGATCGGCTTGTTCGTTTTCCTGGTTCGTAAGTCCTTCGTGCGGGCGGTCATGTTTGTGCTCTTCGCGTGTTCGGGCTGGGCTGCCAGCGAGGTATTCAAACTCATCGTTGCCCGTCACCGGCCCAACCCTGCGCTTCTTTTCGATCCACTTTCTCCGGAAACGAGTTCCAACAGCTTTCCCAGCGGCCATACCGCCTTCGCCGTAGCGCTCGCCTTCGCCGTGTACTTCCTGGTCCGGGGCACCCGATGGGGCGTGATCACCGCGTGGGCCGGCGCCGTGCTGGCCATAGTGGTGGCGTGGTCCCGGATCTACATCGGAGTCCACTACCCCAGCGACGTTATGGCGTCATTCCTGGCCACCAGCGCCGTGGTCATCGTCTTGGCCGGGCTCTGGAACCGGTACGCACCGCGAGTCATCGGGCGGCTGCCTTTTGGCGTTGGTCCAGAAGCATCTTCGTCGGACGCAACCACGACCCAAGCAAACGGATCCTGAGGAGGACCCCATGCACGTACTTTCTGCCATGCCCGCATTCCTTGATCCCACCACCCTCCTTCAGGGCTTGGGTCCCGCGGCGCTGGGCGTAGTGGCGTTGATCGTCTTCATCGAATCCGGTCTCCTTTTCCCTTTCCTGCCGGGTGACTCTTTGTTGTTCACTACCGGCCTGCTTCACCAGCAACTGCAGCTTGAATTGCCGGTGTTGATCGCCGTCGTATCGGCCGCCGCCATCGCCGGGGACCAGATCGGCTACATGCTCGGGCGCAGGTTCGGACGGCTCTGGTTCAAGGATGATGCCCGGGTCTTGAAGACCGCGCACTTGGACACGGCCGAGGAATTCTTCAAGCGCCGGGGCGGCCCTGCGATCGTCTTGGCCCGTTTTGTCCCCATTGTGCGGACATTTGCCCCGCTGAGCGCAGGCATCGCCCGCTACAACTACAAATCCTTTACTCTGTGGAACGTCGCCGGTGCCGTCATTTGGGCAACTTCCGTGACCCTCCTGGGCTCCTGGCTGGGACACTATGAGTTCGTGGCCAAGAACATTGACGCTATCGCCGTGATCATGGTTTTGATCTCCGTCTTGCCGTGGGGAGTCGAGTTCCTCAAAAAGCGCAAGGCCAAGGTGGGCGCCGCGAGTGGGCGTGCTGAGGAGTAACCGGCGTTTCACGGAAGAATAGACCGCATGACAACAGCTGAGCGGCCGTCCCTCCTCGTGGTCGAAGACGACGCCGCGCTGGGGCCGCTCATCAGCGAGCTCCTGGAGCCCGACTTTGCCGTTCACCTGGCCGTCAATGGGAGCGAGGGCCTCCACCTTGCCTTGACCCGGAGTTGGGATGCGATGGTCATTGACCGGGGGCTGCCGGTCATGGACGGTATCGCACTGATCAAAGCCCTTCGGGCCAAAGGGATTGGCACCCCGATCCTCATCCTGACGGCGCTCGGTGCCACCGATGAGAAGATCCAGGGCCTTGATGCGGGGGCGAACGACTACATGAGCAAACCGTTCGACGCCATGGAACTGGCCGCCCGTTTGCGAGCCTTGACCAGGACGTACGCCCTGCCGCCCCGGACTCTGGGAATCGGGGACTGGGAGCTCGACGCCGGTGCCCGTTCCATGCGCTCCGTGTATGGTTCCGTGGTCACCCTGACGGCGAAGGAAGCCGGGCTCCTCGAAACCTTGGCTGGCGAACCCGAACGTGTCTTTACCCGTGAAGACCTCATCAACGCACTGTTCCATCCCACGGACCAGCCGGGCGTGATCGACACCTACGTCCACCACTTGCGCCGTAAGATCTCCAAAACTGTGATCCGGACGGTCCACGGCCTCGGATACCAGATCGGCGACCCCCATGATTGAGAACAATGCCCATGACTGAGAATCCGGACCAGGCGACGCTCCGCAAGGCGTCCCTGAAGATCGCGGTGCGGATCAGCGCGGCATGCGCGATTTTGGTTCTTTGCCTGCTGGCGGCCGCCGCGATCTACCTTTTCAACCAGGCACAGCATCCAACGCTGCCCGGACCAGGCGAATCCGACTCCGTCTATGCGTATCTGGACACAAAGGACCTCCTGAAGGCCATGATCGTTGCCGGCATTGCGGGGATCCTCCTTGCCGGGGCCATCGGCTGGCTCACCGCGCGGAGTGCCATCAGGCCCCTGGGAGAAGCGCTCGCATTGCAGCGACGGTTCGTGCAGGATGCAAGCCACGAGTTGCGCACACCCCTGGCCATCCTGGATGCACGCGTCCAGTTGGCCCAGCGCGATGCCCCCGCGGATTCAAAAACCGGGGAAGCTCTCGCCCGCATCCGCAACGACACCGCGACCCTCACCGGCATCGTCAACGAATTGCTTGTGGCAGCCACCGGCTCGCCTCAGGCTGTATCAGCAGAGCCAAGCGATCTCGCCAAGGTGGCGGGCGCCGTCGTCGAGAGCTTGCAACAGCTCGCGGGGGAGAAAAACGTCCGCGTCACCCTGATGGAAAGGGACCGCCCCTTCGCGCTCATTGACAGCAACGGCTTCCGCCGGGCACTCCTTGCCCTGGCCGACAACGCGCTGGCGCATACCCCTGCTGGCGGCCAAGTGGGGATTACGACGGCGGTGCTCGGCAACCGCGCGGTGGTGACCGTCTCGGATTCCGGGGCCGGGATCAAGGGCGTTGACCAGACCCGGATCTTTGACCGCTTCGTGAGGACCCACACTCCGGACGGCGTACCTGGCCAGCGCAGCTTCGGAATCGGCTTGGCGTTGGTCCGTGAAATCATCACGGGCGCCCGCGGCACTGTGGAGGTTGAGCGCAGCGGTCCGCGGGGAACGGTCATGAGGATCACGCTGCCACTCGCCCCGACCGGCACGGCACCTCGCCCGGCATAGCTTTCTTAGGCGGCCTGCAGTTCGGTGGCGTGGGCGTATTTCAGCGCCTTGGCGTGGTGTCGTAGTCGCCGTCGGTGGCGTTTGGAATGTGGTGCCGCGGTATCGGGCGGGTCGGTGCTTCTTGTCAGCCTGGTTCCCGGTAGGGGTGGGGCTGTTGATCGGTAGGTATGGCCGGTGGGGGTGCGGATGTCGAGGACGTGCCGTGTCCCGGGGCTTGTTTCTGCCATCCAGCCGGGGAGTTCTTTGGTGTGGTTGCAGGCCTCGCACAGGCCTGCGCCGTTGGCCAGGCTGGTGGTGCCGCCGTCATGCCAGGGAACGAGGTGGTCGAAGTGCCGGATGGGCGCGTCGCAGTAGGGGGTGCGGCAGGTCTCGTCCCGGGCCTGGATGAAGCGGCGCATGCCCGCCGGGAAGAGCCGCGCCTTCGAGTCGGCGGCGACAAGGTCCCCGGTTCCGGGGGCGGTGTAGAGGCGCCGGAGCCAGAGCTTGAGTTCTTGACCGCTCTCCGGCTCGCCCGCCGTGAGCAGTGTTCTGGCCCAGGCTGCGGGGACGATGCCGTAGCCGGGCAGGCGGGCCGGTTCGGCGTCGCCCTGGAACAGGGTCCGGTCGGTCATGACGAGCTGCACTTCGACCCCGGTGATCCCGCCGGGGGTGCCGGTGGTGCGTTCGACCAGGGCATCGGCCATGATCTGGCCCCGGGACCGAGTCTCCTCCCCGGTGGAGCGGAGGGTGTCGGCGTGCCGGGTCAGGGCCGCGTGCACGGCCACGCCTTGGGCGACCGGGAGCAGCGCGGTCAGGTAGGTCATGGTGTCCGGTGCCGGGCGGAGGCTGACGTGCCGTTCGGCGGCGGCACGGGCCGCCCGCCGGGTGACGGAGCGGGGGTCCCGGCGGTAGGCCGCGGCCCGGGCCGCGGCGATGATGGTCTTGTCTCCGGCGCCGTCGAAGACTCCGGTGTCGGCGGCGAGTTCCTCGTCCACGGCGCAGCGGTCTTCGGCGGACAGGCAGGCCGTTTCCTTCACCAACAGGGTCGCGCGCCATTCGTTCAGCTGTCCGGTCTGGAGGGCGGCGAGGGTGTGCGGCATTTCGGTCACGAGGGCTGTGGCGAGTCCGTGGAGCCGGGAGCCGCGGGCGGGGGATTC
>NZ_JBFBKR010000019.1:0-89240 GCF_040686575.1 Arthrobacter sp. NPDC080073 | reverse complement strand
CAGAACGCTAAACGAACACTCAACGGCGACCACGGTCTGCCCATCGACGACACCCCACAGAATTCAGGGTGTTGCACTCACCACCTGAACTCGCCGGTGTATTTACCGTCAGTTACGAGACCACCATTCGCTGTGGATCGCAGTGGGCGCTATGTGGCCTGGGTTCCAGCGGAGCTAAAGGCCGTCTGGTGGCGGTAGAGCGTCGCGCGGCTCCATCCGACGAGAGTGGCAGCATCTGCCGCGGTGCGTCCGCGTTTGCGGGCATCGGCGACGATTGCGAGCTTTTCCGCGATCACCTCTGGGTTGATTGGTGGTCGGCCGAATCGAGTGCCGGAGTCCCGGGCTGCGGCGATCCCGGCGTTGACGCGTTCTACGATTAGCTCGCGCTCGTATTCGGCCAAGGTGGCTAGCATGTTCAGCATCATCCGCCCGGTCGAGGTCGCGGGGTCGATTCCGTCGGAAATGGACCGGAGGTGTACGCCGCGTTCGCGCAGCAGGTTGACGGTGTTGAGGACGTCGATCAGGGACCGGCCGAGCCGGTCAACTCGCCACACGACGACGGTGTCGTCGGCTTCGGCGTACTCAAGCAGCTTCTTCATCCCGGGCCGCTCGATCGCCGTTTTGCTTCCGGAGGTGACATCGGCGAACACATCGCGCTTCTGGACGCCGGCGGCGAGGAGCGCGTCGAGTTGGAGTTGGGCGTCCTGGCCGGCGGTGCTGATTCTTGTGTACCCGAGTTGTCTCACCCCACCATCGTGTCTCGGAAATGCCAAAAACGTGCCCCGAGACACGATGATCAGTGAGACGACTTTGTAAGACGTCTGCCGCCTCCTGGGATCCGCGTGATTCCGGGGCGTTTGTCATTGGGTTCGGCAGGGCGTGCGGTGTCTTGTAAAGCTGTACTTTTGCAAGACTCCGATTGGAGCGTTTGACGCACCGTCCCAGAGGCGGTTTCTCCGGGCAGACAAACATGATTACGGCATGACTGCCTCCAGCATCGTCGTCCAGCGCAGGATCGCTGAGTTTCCCGTTGGTTTGAGCATCCGGTCGGTGCCAAGATGTACCCAATCAACGATCGGAGATGAATGGTGCGGGTCCGGCCGACGGCAACCGTAAGCGAATGGCTTCTCTCGGTGGCGGAAGTTCTTCCCCTTCAGCATCGGGCTGGTGCCCCATACACCCTGGGTGAAGCGGTCGCAGAACTCGGCGAGTACGCTCAAGCGCTCGATGCCTCGGAGTGGAATTCGAACCCCGCAAAGAAGAACCGCGATTCTTTACGAACTGAGATCCAGGCACAGGCTGAAGCCATCGGGGAACGGCTTGGTGCGCTAATCGACCCACTGCTAGATGACCTTCGCGATGGCGGCCGCCAAGAGGCCGTCGTTGTAGCGTCCACTAGGTTCGGTGAGGTATGGCATTCAGAGTTAGCGGTCACTGACGCCTTCCTCGATCTTTGCGACGCAGCGAAGGTTTCCGGGACAACCAGTCGTGCATTGCGGAAACTGTCGGCGATCATCGCGTCCCAAGTCGGCCCCGCCGCAAACAGCACCTTCTCACTGCTCAGCCACGCGGCCGACAGACTCGTCAACACCGAGGATGACCTAGCTCGTTGGATCGACATACAGCTTCCAGAGCCATTGACGGAAGCACGTCGGCTTGAAATGGCCACAGACATCCTCGTTGCCCCACCTACAGGTCGGATAGTTGTGTGGACGGTGTATTACCGCGCCGTTCCTTCGCGGATGCGAGAGGTTGCAGGCCCGATGACGTTCCTCCGAGCGGATTGGGCGCTTCCGAACGCTTTTGACATCGAACTGCAAGACTTCCCGGAACGCGCCGAGTTGAGCGAGATCCGTGAGGACGTGTCCTGGCTGGACCAGGTCCATGTCGAATCGCTGAAACCGGAGAACCGACTCACCCTTGTTCGAATCGACCTCGGGGAAAGGCAGCTCGCCGGGGCGGTCGAGGAAGCCCATCGCCGAATCGAAGCGGTCCTAAGCGTTGCTGTCCAGGCAGGCGGCGCCTCTTGGCAAAGCGCCGGCGTAGACGCAGTCCTTCTTGATAGAAAGATTCGCAGCTCTTCACTCGGCCTAAGTATCCGCGGGACTCCAGCTCTAGAAGATGACCGTTACGGGATGCGCGCCACGGGTGACATCCTCAGCATCGTCGTTGATCA
The DNA here is from genome assembly GCF_040686575.1 of Arthrobacter sp. NPDC080073. Taxonomy (NCBI): domain Bacteria; kingdom Bacillati; phylum Actinomycetota; class Actinomycetes; order Micrococcales; family Micrococcaceae; genus Arthrobacter; species Arthrobacter sp. NPDC080073. The sequence goes on along the minus strand of NZ_JBFBKR010000019.1, from coordinate 87,064 downwards.
GCTCGGTGATGCCCTGATAAAGGGACCCATGCCCGACCACCTCGTCGAAGCCCTGACCTCGCTTCGTGAGGCACGGATGACTGATCATCGCGACGTTCTCTTCCATGGCGCACGTCGAGTCACGCCTCGCATAGCGACGGCGCTGGAGGACCATGCGATGGAACTCTTCGCATCGGTGTTAAAGGTACGTCCAACAACTCTGGCCACAACCCTCCAGTGTCAAGAAGCTCTCGCCCAGGCTGGCCGCCGAATTGCTGAGCAATTGAGGGCACCATTCAAAGAAGCATGGTCAAGCGAATACCACGACGGTCGGCGAGAGCTCGAAAGCAAAATCTCCAACTACAGTACAGGTGGAGTCATCATGGTGTCCGTTGCGAAAGTTGTTGACCTCCAAGGCGAAATCCGTGCACTTCCGATGTCCGAACTCCAGCGCGCTGACCTTGAGGATGCTCTTGCGATCTGCACTGATCCCGATCGGGAGCGTCAGTTCCTTGAGGAACTGTTGCGCGAGACGGGGCTGCTCCGTGCCCGGCATCGACGCGTTCGGAACGCGGTCAACCACGGTCTTCCGCTCAACGAGACGACACTAGACAGCATCCGCGAGTATGCCGACCACACATCGAGCGCCGCGCTTAACATCGCCCTCACATGGTTCAAAAACGGCGACCCGGGCCCAACCCTGCTCCAGCAAGAAGACGACGCATGGACCCACCGGATGGATCGGATCAGCCGCGGCATGAGCTGGGCGACGGAGGACACACAAACCGGGAAAGGATCGTAATCGCAATCGAGTAACAGCGGAGAGATACTTCCCTGTATTTAGACAACCGCCCAAAGCATCCAACGCCGGACCGCCGCCCGTCGCGGCCGGGTTCTTATCAGCAGGGACAACTCTCCTCCACCAGGACGGGCGAGCCAAAGCTGGAATGTTAGAGGCCGGAACGTGGTTGGCTCTTCACGCGCCGGGGATTCGCGCCGGGTTCTTGACGCCTTCATCCAAGACCCGCCCCGCTGCCGCGCACGCGAATTGCTCGGCGCTCGGGTATCTCTTGCGTGGAGAGAGGCCTCCCTGGTTTGCAGCAGTGGAATGGCCGCGGGCCGGTGAAGGATCCTCTGGCGGCGACTACACCAAACGCGCGGAGGCCGTGGCCGCCATCTCGGAATGGATCAGTACGCACACGCCCGAATACGGAAACTCCTTCCGCCAGAAACAGGACCACGGGACCATGGTTTCCCTGGGCGGCCACGAGCTGCAGGTCTGCAACGCGGCCGAGGACTCGAGGCTGGGCTCCTACCAGGATCTCGCGATCTCCCTGAAGGATGTGCCGGCGCCTGCGCTGGTCTTCACCCGCATGGAATTGCTGGAAGGAAGCGCCGGCATCATCACCCGGCTGGAGAACAAAGTGTCCGGGCTTCCCGACTTTGAGGCCCAGTTGCGCCAGACCATTACCGAAAAGCAGGCGGTGCTGGCCGGCGTCGAGAGCCAGGCCGGCAAGCCGTTCAAATACGAAGACAAACTCATCGCAGCGCGCGCGAGGTGCGCGGAGCTGGAGGAGAAACTTCAGGCATCCATCGACCCGCCCAAACCACCACCGGCGGCAGAGGTTTCAGGACCGGAGGCGGACCCGGGCCTTGCCCGGCTGCGCAGACTGCAGGCCGCCAGCTTCCCCGCGGCTCCGAAAAACACGCACCCGCAACACAGCCACCCGACACCTCAAGGACGCGCCGGAGCCGCCCCCGGCCACTCCCGAGAGGGTGGTTTCGAGTGCTTGCCGAGGCGGGCCCCGGTTGTTTGTCCCGTGGGTGGTGAATTAGGAACTGGTTCCTTGATGAGGTGACGATCATGGTCGGAGGTTGTGCATGATCGCCGGTCCCGGTGGTGCCGTGCAGGCCATTGGTGCCCTGGCGGTTGTGTGCAACCGGTCAGGTGGGTCCTGTCGTCCACAGGTGTGCGGGAAAAGCCCGGAGGAAATAGCTTTTGCCGTGCCCCTGTGGGCGGGGGGCTGCTACGCCGATGCGCCGGTCACGGGAGCGGACTCCTGGGCGGTCTTCCGGGTGCGGGGGCGGCCGCCGGCTTTCTTGGCAGGGGCGTCCAGGCCGAAGCTGCGCAGGTCGGAGTCGGTCCAGTCGGCGCGGAGGGCTGCCTGGTAGTCCTTGGCGTACTTTTGCTCGGCGGCTGCCAGCAGCTGGGCTGCTTCGGCGAGTTCGACGCCGCTGGCGGCGGCGGTTTTCACCGCATTGACTTTGACGTCGCGGGCGGCGTCGATTTTTGCGGCAGCTTTTGCGGCGATGTCGTTGATGTCCATGCACCGACTCTAACCGTTCCCCTACCGGCGGCCCGGGAGGGGTTTCCGGTGGGTCACACCCGGGGTTCGAAAACCATCAAACGCAGACGCCCGGAGCAAGCTATACATTTACACGGGTGTAAATGGCGTGTCCTGCACCGTTCCTGCGTCGCGGTTTGGCACACTGGCTTGTGTGTCCCCGGTTTCGGGGTCGCTGCGCTGGGCCTTTGAAGGGGGATCGGGATGTCGGAAGAGGAGAGCATCCGCCGTCCTAATCTGTCCCGCCGTCGTCGGGCCAACTCGCCCGCTGGCAGTAAGAAGCGGCGTGAGGTGTGGGTCACGGTTGAAGAGGAGGCGGCCCTTGTTGCCAGGGCCGTGGGGGAGAAGGTCACGGTCCCGAACCTGCTGATTTCCTCGGCCCTGTCCGAGTATTCTGATTCGCCGACGGAACGACGCGCGATAGCTGCGGAACTTATGTCCCTGCACAATCTGCTGGCGCGTTCCTCGAACAACATCAACCAGCTCGCTCGGCAGGCGAACGCCACGGGCGAGGTCCCGGTCGAGGCCCGGGACGCGCTGAAGCACCTGCGTTCGGTGGCGATGCGGATCGATGACGCCATTGACGGGCTGATGTAGCCGATGATTCCGAACATCACCCGCGGTTCGCGCATGGGCGGGCTCATGGTTTACCTGGCATCCACGGATGCTGACAGGACGAAGAACGTCCATCAGGATCCGCACCTGGTGGCAGGTGATGCGGCGATCATGGCGTGGTATGACGACGGGGTGCTGGACCGCGACGATGCCCTGGCGATCGCCAAGCATCTGGATCGTCCCCGCAAGGTGTTCGGTGTCTCGGTGCAGATCAAAGACCTGCGGTGGGACGCGGTGAAGAAGGAACGCGTGCACGTCGGGTACAAGGACGCGAGCGTGTGGCATTGCTCGCTGAGTCTGCGCGCCGAGGAGGGTGCGCTGACGGACCAGCAGTGGGGCGATGTCGCCAACGACTTCGTGGATGCCATGGGCTTCACCGAAGCCAGCGGCAAGGCGCCGTGCCGGTGGGCCGCGGTGAACCATGGCACGAGTGAGAACGGCAATCACCACATTCACCTGGCGGTGTCTCTCGTCCGTGAGGACGGTACGAAAGCATCGACCCATGGTGACTACAAGCGTGCACAGGAAACCTGCCGGGAGCTGGAGGTCAAGTACGGTCTGGAACAGCTCTCCACGGTGCACGCCACCCGCGGTTACGACCGGGCGGAGAAGGCCACGGCCGTCCGGGACGACCGCGAAATGCACCGGTCCTCCCTTGCACGTAAGGTGCGGGCCAGCGCCAGCGCCTCGGCGACCGAAGCGGAGTTCGTCCGCCGGGCCCGGGACACCGGTCTGCTGATGCGCCCGCGCTACGCGAAGAACACCACCGACGTCATTGTCGGCTACTCCGTGGCCGAACGCCCGACCCCGGGGGAGCGGCCTATCTGGTTCGGCGGTGGGACCCTGGCCTCTGACCTGAAACTCGGTGCCCTCCGGGCGGAATGGGCCGACGCCCCGCACCTGGCCACGGAAGCCGCAGCGGAATGGAACGCCGCCGCACGCAACAAGCGCACGGTCTCCAGGATGGGTCCCGAGAACGCCACCCCGCCCGCGGATGCATGGGTTCAGTACACCCGCAACGCGGCCGCCCTTGCGGACCAGCTACGCACCATCCCGCGGGATGACCATGCGACCTGGGCGAAGGCCGCCCGGGAAGTGTCCGGTGCGTTTGCGGCATGGTCGTACCGGCTGGAACCGAGCCCCGGGCCGCTGGCGGCCACCGCCGCCGAACTGTCCCGCACCGCCCAGCTGCGCGCACCACGGCAGCACGGCAAACCGGTCGCCCTGCCGTCGATAGCGGGAACCGCCATGTTGTTCATGGCCGCGTCGAGCAAGAACAAGACAGCCGCGCAAACAGCGCTGATGGTGCAGCTGATCAACACCGCCTTCGCCGTGTATGAAATGCACGCCCAGTCCGGGCGGACCCGTGAAGCCGGGGGCATCCGGTCCGTGGTCGAGGAGCAGCTGGGCCCGTTCACCGCGACCATGCCCAAGCCCGTTCTGGTGGGTGGGGAACAGCAGTCGGCACCCGAGGCTGCCGTGGCGCCGAGGGCGATCGATATCGCCCGCCGCGGCATGGTCCCCATCCGTCCCGGATCCGCAGTACCCACGCCGGCGACACCGGCGAAGGCCTCCCAGCACGACCGGCGCGACTCCGGTCCGGGCTACGACCGATAACAACCACCACTACATCAACTGCAAGGGGAACAGCATGAGTGAATCAGATGGAATGGATGACGTCCTGGACGGCGGTCTGCGGCAGTCGCTGATGATCGCCTCACGCATTGCCGAGACACTGGCACGCCGCCGCCAGGAGAGCCAACGGCAACAGGAACACCAGGACACCCAGACAGCCCACGAAGCCCGGGCGCGCCTCGCCGCCGAACGCAGCGCCGCGCACGCGGCCCTGGCCCCCGTGGAAAAAGACCAATGGTGGGACAAAGCCCAGCCGGGCGACATCGCCACGGCCCACGCCGTCGCCGAAAGCTGGAAGGACCACGACCCGGCCGCACTGGCAGCCTCGGAGACGATCCGCAGGCAAGTCCTCACCCGCTACGGCATCGACACCCGCGACGTCGGCCCGGACGCCGCCTACCTGGAATCAGGGATCCAGGCCATCACGACGGAACAGGCCCGGCAGGACGAACTTGCCCGCAGCCAGGACGAGACCCGGAAGGCGGCCGCCGACCACGAGAGGGCCATGGGCCTGCTCGCAGCGGCCCGCGCCGAAGAACTCCGCGCCCAGGCCGCGACACTGGCCCCTGAAATGGAACGCCACCAGGTCCCTGTCGAGTACCTGGCCAACCCCGAGCTGGCGCAGGCACTGCAGACCGCCCACAACGCAAAAACCTCGAAGGCGCTGGAAGCAGCAGACGCCACCGTGCGGGAACGGATGTTCCTCATCGGCAAGGACGGCATCAACGGTCCCGACCTTGACCAGCTGCGGAAGGAAACCACTGCCAACGTCAACGGGGCCGGCCACGCGCACTTCGAGGATCCCGCGTTCGTGAAAGCTGTGAAGGACATGCACGAAGCCAGACTCCTGGCCGAAGGCGGATTCCAAAGCTCCGAATGGATGACCGTGGAACAGCGGTATGAACGCGCCGAGAAGGAACTCTTCGCACGGATGGAGGGCGTCGGCCGCGAGATCGAGAACCGTGCCACCGGCAACGACAGCAGCCGGCTGGAAGACCAGGGCCTGAAGGCGGAGAACACCTCTGCCGCCGGGTACGGCTCAGCCGAACACCACGAAAAGTTCGCGGAGTCGCTCGCCACCACCGGCGCGAATGAAACCCAGATCCGCGGACGCCTCGCCGCAGCCCGCAGCGAAGGCACCCACCCCGGCACCGCCGTGACCATGGGCAAGGGCGCCGCCAAGGCCAGGAAGTCCCGCCCAGGAACAGTCGTGGGTTCCGAGAGAGGCAAGAACGGCCTGACCCGCTGAACACCCAGCCACACAAATGAGGGGAACAGCTCCGCGCGGATCACAGTCCATCGGGTTCGAGGGATTTCGGGACACGGGAGCAGGCGGCTTCGCCGCAACTGTGCCCGGCCGTCATGTCTCCGAAGGCCACGGCGAAAGCACCCCGGGAATCACGACAACGGTCACCGGACCGGACCTTGCAGCCCGACCGGCCGCCGGGCTGAGGAAACCCCCAGCTCTGTGCCCACGGCGAAACGGGGCCGTGCGCTGGTTTGATGGAGTTGATCCTCGGAGAGGATTAGGCTTCGGCCCATGAGGATCGCGAAATCCGACACCATTGCCGGCCTGCCGGCAACCGTTCGATGAGGAGTTTGCGGGCGTAGGTGTTTCCGGCCCTGGTGCCGGGATTGGCCGGAGGAGTTCTCGCTGGGTACCAGTCCGAGGTAGGAGCCGATGGAGGAACCGGTGAAGCGCGTCCAGTCCCCGATTTCCACGGCCAGCCCGAACGCGGTGGTCATCTGGATGCCGCGCAGGCACATCAGCGCCTCGACCACCGGGGAGTACCGGCACGCTGCGGCCGTGGCCGCGACGTGCTTGTCGATGCGGGCCAAATGCCCGGCGAGCAGCTCGGCCTGCACGAGATCGGCTTCGTAGGTGAACTGCAGCGCTGGTTCCTCAAAGCGCTGTCGGTGCAGCCACAGGCTGTGTTCCTTCGTCCAGCGGTTGTCCTTGGGGTAGCGGATGCCGTGGCGCAGCAGGACGGCGTTCACGTGCTGGCGGGCGTGCGCGAGGTCCTTGGCCGCGCCTGCGCGCAGCCGGGACAGATCCCGCAGCGCTTCTTCCAGTCGCATGTCCGGTGCGGAGGGCGGGTCGGGGAAACGGGCCGAGAGCAATCCTGGCACCGCGCCCTGGCCCGACCCTACATCACCGGCGCCTACAACCAGTCAGCCATCGGAACCCTGGTCGAGCGCACCACCTGCTATGTGATGCTCGTCCGCCTGCCAAATGACCACACCGCCGAAACCGTCCGCGACGGCCTCATCGCCACCATGAACACCCTGCCGGCGCACCTGCGCGGCTCCCTTACCTGGGACCAAGGCGCCGAAATGGCCGGACACAAATCCTTCAGCCTCGCCACGGACACTAACCACCTAACCAACAGGTGTTGCGACGACCCCTAAAATCCGCCCGCTGGGGCGGAGGGCTTTTTTGTGGCCAGTTCTGAACCCACTCCACGGAAACCCCACGTTTTGGGACGAAAACGCCCGTCAGCTCGGAGGGTTCTGTCGTAGTGCCGCGGGACCGCTGCCACGTGATCCAGAGCGGTCTCCCGAGGGCGACAAAGAGCGAACGCTCCGTGGAGCGTATAAGGCACCCTCACCGGTTATGTCGAGGTCGTGGTTATTTCGATATCGGGCCGGACTGCGGCTGGGCGGCGGAACGCGGGTGGATTCAGTTCGGTATAACGAAAGGCCGTCCCCCGGATACCGGCAGGGGTTGCCCGAGACATGAAGGCACGGACGTCCACGTTGTTCGGGAGCCCGACGCTGGGCTCATGGGCCAGACGGAGTCGCGGGACAAGCTGAAGTCGTGCTCGGCTTTCCGGCTATTTTCCGGGCTTCACAGTAATTCATTGCCGGAGCGAGCAGGGGGGCGGAACGTTGACCGGACCACCGATCTGGTCCAGGGAATACCCGTTGGGGTACAGCGTGGAGCCGGCGTCGCCGGGCGTGAAGTGCGGCTGCAGCTTCAACGGCCGACGCCGGCGCACGGCGTTGCGGACGAAAAGCCCTGCTTTGAGCGCGGTCCGGGAGATCCGCGTCGCGCGGGGCCGAGCGCGGCAGTGAGGCGGTCCTCGTCGAGCATCGTGCTGGTGAGCTGTCTGGCCAGAGGGCGCCGCGGAGCAGGCCAGGGGCTTTGGAAAACCTGGACAGTGGCGTCCATCGGGTGTTGGCTTTGAGCCGACGGTGCGACGTGGGCCGCCTCGTAGTGATCGAAAGATTCCTCGGCTTCAGCGTAAGTGGCAGGCATCGCTGTGATGCCAGTACGAGAGCCCAGCTTTGTGAAGAACAGGGGACTGCCCCCGGTTTTGTTGACTCCTTGACTTAGCGAGCTTGTGCTCGTGGAAGGATGTTGACCATGCCTACGGCTACTGGGCGGAGTTCCGCCAGGATGTTATTGATGTGGCCCGCAAAGGCGAGGCGACGTTGGCATAGATTGCGAAGGATTTCGGGCTGTTTCCTGGCTGGCTGTTCCTACTTGCCCCCGGACACGAGGACGTCTGGTTCGACTCCTCAATAGTTCACCACTGAAAAACGGTCAGGTCGCCTTAGCTAATTTGGCTGGCCGAGCGTTGAGATTAGGACTCAGCCGGATAAGTGCAGTTCCCGCCTAAATCCGGCGAATCGCATCCGGTGCGAATTCGACGGACTTCGATACCGCCGCCCCGCCGATAACCGGCCACTCCCGCGATTCCCTATGGTTTCGGGTAGAAGCGGTGCGCTCCAGCGGAACCGGGCGCAGCTGATGCAGGCGAAATTGAAGACGCCTGGTGTGGCGTTAGCTGGCTGCTGCGCGTTCCCGGTAGGCCCGGACGTTGGCCCGGTTTCCGCAGAGCTTTACGTCGTGCCAGACGGCGCTGTTGTTGTTGGAGCGGTCGTAGAAGACGACGTCACACGTCTCGCTCTTGCATGACTTCATGCGCCGCAGGACGCCCTCGATTTGCCCTTGATGGCAGATGAGCAGCAGCGCCGTCTCGAAGTACTTCCAGCCCTCCCCGCCGGGGCGGAGCCCGATACCTTCAGTGGATACCGTCAGCACCGGACGATAAATGAGGGTGTTCCGGCCGGCTCCGCTGGAGGTTTCGGAATGGGAATGTCCGAAGAGGCCTTCAAACAATCGGTCCCTGAAGGCCGCCAGGGCCTTGCGGTCGTTCTCCGTCAACCGGGGCAGCGTCTTCGCCCAGCCCAACTCGTCGATGGAGATCCACTGTTCGGTCACCTGGTCGGCCCATTCCTGCGCGGAATCCAAAGTGGCGAGCAGGTCAGGGGGGGCTATCGTGCCCTCCGTGATGGTGTTGAGGAAGTCCTGAACGAGACCGAGGTTTCCGGGCGCGACGGAGAGCCCGTAGCGGGTTGTAGCGGGCCAAGCCATGTAGCGTCCGGTTCCCTCGGTCATGGTGAGATGGTTCTCCCTATTCTACTTGTCCGGCATCAGGTGCTTGCTGAACCATTGCAGGGCTGCGCCGGAAGTCGCTTCGAATTCTCCGAGGTAGGCATCAAAGTGTCCTCCGGGGAAGAGCAGCAGCTCTTTGGGTTCGAGGGCACGCTGGTAGGCCTCCAGTGCCAGATCAGTGGGCGTTATCCGGTCGTTGTCTCCGACGATCATCAGAAGAGGCGTCGGTGAGACGCGTCCGATGAAAATCCCCGGCTCGTACGCTCGGGCCGCCCTCGTTGAGCGAACGGTGACGTTGTTCTCCCAGAGCCCGTCGGGGATGGGTTGCAGGTAGAACGATACGGCTTCCGGATCCGTGTAGCTTGCCGGGACGGACCCGTCAGAGACCAGGGCAATACGGTGCGGTTCCTCACCCGCGAGCTGTGCCTGGTCATCGGCCGCGAACGAGGCCTCCAAGGCTGCCAGTTTGTCCGGGTTCACCCGCCGGAGTCCTTGCTGATACCCGCTGATGGTAGGCACCTGGGAGACGATCGCCTTCAGCCGGGGTTCGGTGGCTCCAAGGACGAGCGCGTGGCCTCCCGAGTAGCTTGAGCCCCACAGGCCGATCCGTTCCGGATCGACTTCGGGCCGGGATTGGAGGTAGGTGATGGCCCTGCGCCAATCTTCGATCTGCTGCCAGGGGTTGATGTCCTGGCGGGGTGTCCCGCCGCTTTCTCCGAAGCCCCGGTGGTCGTGGAAGAGCACGACGAAACCGGCGCTGGCGAAGGCTTCAGCGTAAGGGAGGGCGCCCTGTTCCTTAACTCCTCCGTACCCCATGGACAGCGTCAGCGCGGGATGCGGGCCATCGCCTGTCGTGGGTATGTAGAGGTTGCCCCGGAGTTCAACGTTCCCGTCGGCACGGAAGGCGACGCGTTCGATCGTGAATTTGTCCTGTGTTTTAGTCATTTGCGCGGAAGTGTCCTGATTCGAGTTTGCCTTGGGTTCTGCGGTTCATTTCACCGGAGAACTCCAGGAGGGCAGCGAGGGGGCGGTGGCTGATGGAGATGTGCTGGATGAGTCCTTCCTCGTTCCGGGTGAGAACCGTCACGCCGGAGAATTCGGCTCCGGAGGCGCCCGTCGCTTCCCATTCCACGTAGGTCCGGGGACCGTTCGTGGCTTCATGGGTGAACCGAAGGTCCTTGTAGTAGTTGCTGGCCGTCGACATAACGGTCTGTACGTCGGAGCGTCCTTTGACAGGGACCAGAAGGGCCGCCGCCTCAAGCACAACGTCATCCGCGAAGGCTTCGCCGAAGGCTTCCTCGGATTTGGCCGCGAATGCGCCAGTCCAGCTTTCCTCGGCGACTTCGCCTGTTTTGATGCTGTTTGTCGGGTTCATTGTCTTTGATGTCTTTTTCTTAGGTACGTTGCGTGGCTGATTCCTAGGCCTTCACTCGGTCCAGGGAGCGGGCGAAGTCTCCCACGATCCGCGAAACCTCTTGGGGCTTCTCGAGATGTGGGAAGTGCCCGGCGTCGGCGATGCCGACCACCGGGGCGTTTGCGAAGCGTGGAAGTACGGCGGCGGCGATCACCTCTTCGGTGACGAAGGGATCCCCGGCACCTCGTACGATCAGCGTGGGTCCGGCATAGGCTGAGGGGATGGCGCCTGCAGCGTCACCGTTGTTCCAGGCATCGAACACCTGAGCGACCACGGTGGGGTGGATTGCTGTTCCGGAGGCGAGCAAGGTTTCAAGAGCATCCGGGCTGAGGGACACCGAGACGCCGAGTCGTCCCTGCCGTTGGGCGTCGGCGTCGCCTCCCAGGGAGCGGAAGGAGGTGGCGGCGTCCCCTGTGAGGTGGACGCCCGCGAGGGGGACGGGCGTGAGCAGCGCCAGCCCCGCTACCCTTCCAGGGCGGGCGGCGGCTGCGAGTTCGCTCACTTGGGCCCCCATGCTTTGCCCCACGAGGACGACGGGAGTGTCGGAGCGGTCGATCTCGGCGATAACCGACTCCGCGAGCCGCCGGAGCGTGAAGGGTCCTTCATCGTCCAGGTGGGCGCCCGCGCCGGGAAGGTCAAGGGCAACGGCTTCGAAGTCCTCTCCGAGGAGGGACAAGACGTTCTCCCAGGCGGTCCGGTCATCGAGGAATCCGTGAACGAAGATGATCCTGGTCCGCGGCGCTTGGTTCTGGTCATTGGACATGCGTAGTGACTCCTTTGTCATCAGCTGTGCAGTTATCGGGGTGGGAGGTGAAGGCTTTCCGGGAAATTGCTTGAAGCCTGGTTCTAACCGGTGTGGCTTAGAAGTCCGACTGCGCCGTACCAGACGGGCCCTGGATTCATGCGGAAGGGGTAACGGCGCATGATGGCGTTGTAGTACTCCTCCGGGCTGGATACCGTCGCGAGAAGCTGCTGCGCGTCCTTGAGGTAGGCACGCGTTTCTTCAATGCTTTCCGGGTTATCGGGGGCGCCGGGGGCCTTGTGGCCCGCGACGACGAACTTGGGCTTCAGCGCCGCGATGGTGTCAAGCGCCGCAAGCCATGAGGCGAATCCTTCTTCGGAAGATTCGAGCACATATTGGTGGACGCCGTTGTAGACCGAATCCCCTGCTACGACGAGCTCCAGCGACGGAACCCACAGGGCGGTCGTGTCGTCGGTGTCGGTGTGACCGAGCTCAATCGGAACCAGCCGGTGGCCCTCAATTTCGAAGCCGTCGGCGGGAACCGCCTCAGCGATCAGGGGCGACGGCGGGACAAGTCCCGGGAAGACTGCATCCCAGAGCTTCTCGCGACCGACGGTGGCTTCGTGCTCCATGCGGCCGAGGGTGCCCGGTGTTGCATACACCGTCACGCCAGGGAAGCTGGAAAGCAGCTCTCCAGCGCCCAACCAGTGATCGCCGTGAGCGTGGGTGATGTAGACGTAGCGGAGTTTCTTGCCCGAGTCATGGATCCAGTTCCGTACGCGCTCGATCTGCCCGAAGGTATACGGGACGTCGACCAGTACGGCGTCATTTTCCCCGGAAATCAATGTGATCGACAGGGGTGAAGAGACTATCGCCTCGCCGCTGGGAAGCCGTTGGTCTCCGGCACGCGGGGTGCCGTCGAGCACCAAAACTTCATAGGACAGAGTTGTCATTGGTTGCTGTTCCGTTCCTTATCAGGGCACTAACTCGATGTTGTAATAGCCACAAGGGCTATACATATTACACAAGCCTTCGGTTCGATCCTCCGCGTTGATATGTGCATGTAGCTGCCGTACCAATCGTCGATCTTGCGGATAGTCTCGTCTGCGATTGCGGCAAATCCGCCGCCATGGGTATAGAGCAGGACCCGTGAAGTGTCCGCATCCTTGGGCGGCGCCCAGCTGCCCGCCACCGCTCCCACCGCCTCCTCTTTGTAGCTAACGTTTTCGGGTTCCTTGGTGGACTGGTGCAACTCGTCGAAAATGCTGCGCAGCAGCCGGGTCGTCATGCCGGCCGTGGTCGCCATGATCTCCGACCAGTCGGTGTAGAGATCCTTGAGCAGGTCGCTATCGGCCAAGGTTTCGTGTGATGGCAATTCACTTACCGGAGTCATCCAAAACTCCTAGAATCCCGTTCCCGTGATCTTCTACCAGCGTCCTTGCCAGTAATGTGCCGGGTGCGCTTTGGTGGCGCCAAGCTTTTGCGCTGCACGGTTTGGCCACTGCGGGTCGCCCAGGGCGGCCCGCGCAATGGAGACCCCGTCAGCCTGACCGGTGACAAGTATCTGTTCGGCCTGGCCCGCTTCGGTGATCTTACCCACCGCGGTCACAAAGGCATCGTCAGGCAGCGAGTGCTTGACGGCCTGGGCCAGCGGAACCTGATAGCCAAAACCGTTCGGGCCGAGGTAGGGGCCGATACCCGCACTAGAGAGGTCAAAGGCGCGCATGCCATAGGAGTAAAGTTCTCTGGCCAATTTGATGGTGTCCGCGGTACGCCACCCGTCCTCAACCCAGTCTTCGCCAGAGAACCTGATACCCAGCACCTTGTTGTGAGGCCACACCGCTGCAACGGCCTGCACGATTTCGCGGAGGTAGCGGGTGCGGTTTTCCCAACTGCCGCCATACTCATCGGCACGTTTATTCGACAAAGGGGAAAGGAATTGATGAATCAGATACCCGTGGGCGGCGTGGATTTGAATCATGTCAAAGCCTGCTGCATCGGCCCGTTTGGCGGCCTCAGCCCAGGATTGAACGGAAAGCACAATTTGCTCTTTGGTCATTTCAACGGCTGGTTCCAAACCATAGATGTCACTGGGAGTGGAAGTGACAGTTGGCCAACCGCCCATGTTTTCCGGGATGCTTCCGACTTTGCCCTCGGCTTCAAGGTCTTTTAGCCAGCCGTAGGTCGAAGCCTTCGCACCAGCGTGGGCCAGCTGGATGGCGATAGCCGCTCCGTGCGAATGCACATAGTCGGTGATGCGCTTCCAGCTGGTGGCCTGTTCGTCGTTCCAGATACCGGCGTCCCTGTCGGAGATCCGGCCTTCAGCCGTGACTGCAGCGGCTTCGGTGACGATCAGGGAAAACCCGCCATTGGCCATCGAGCCAAGGTGCACCAGGTGCCAGTCAGTCGGCACACCGTCAGCTTTGTCGACGGCGTACTGGCACATGGGGGCTAAGACGACACGGTTACGCAGTGTCAAGCCGGAGCCGGACCGGGTCGGAATAGTCACAGGCATGAACAGAGCAGTTGCGTCTGCGGGCATTTGTTGCCACTTCTTATCACCCTCGACGAGTGCTCTGTTCTCCTGGCCTCGACCCTGCAGCTTCGCGTCCTCGGGAACCGTGCGGTCAGCAGATATCCCGCTCCGGGTGGTGTCGTTATCCCATTCAGCTTCAACGGCTGCGATGTCGTTATCAATCAAAGTCTGCTCAGTCATTTGTTTTGGGCTCCCTTGCTCAAAATGGCTTCATCCGCACCCATAGAAGCGGGGGACGTTTCTATGACTACTTCTACTGCTTCCAAAAGTTCTGAAGATTCATTAGTGGCCTTCTCTGGATCAAGGCACTAACGCGATGTTGTAATAATCACATACGTGATGCCTATTACACAAGCCTGCGCCGACGATTTCCTCCGCTTTGCGTGATCCTGTTCAGGAACGGCCATCCTCAAAGCGTCTCCGGTCGCAGCCCCTTCTGAGGCACCACCCGGATGAAAACCTGCCAGAGCCCGCTTCCGACATTCAGGACGCGGGGTGGAATGCTTTGGCATTGACCCGTTGTGCGGCGCCCACCCTATCCAGGTAGGGGGTGATGCCTCCGAGGTGCATGGGCCAGCCGGCGCCTGTGATCACGCAGAGGTCGATGTCCTCAGCGGTCGGAGCCACGTTGTCTTCCAGCATGAGACCGATTTTCTGAGCGAGCGCGTCCTGCACGCGGACCAGCGTCCGTGGACTGGCTTGGGGTCTCCCCGAATGGGCAGCAGGTCCCGTGCGCTTGGTGATCTAGTCGATCAGCCGGATCGGAGCACCTGCCTGGAATGCGTCGATGTCCTCGACCGCGTCCTGGTAGAAGATCTTGTACAGGTCGCGGGTGACGTATCCGATGTGTCCTGTGAGCAGTGCATTGGGTAGCGACCGTAACTGATGGTTTGCGGGCAGCGGCTCTGTGTCGAAGACGTCGATCGCGGCCGCTCGGATCCGGCCGTGGAGCAAAGTATCAACGAGCGCGACCTCATCGACCACCGGTCCGCGCGAGGTGTTGACCAGGATCGCGGAAGTCTTCATGGCCCCCAGTTCCGCTGCAGTGACTAGCCCACGCGTGCGATCGCTCAGAACCACGTGGATCGTCAGTACGTCGCTCTCCGTGAACAATTGTTCCTTGGTTACTGCTCGGACGCCGTGCTCGGCGGCGGTTTCAGCGGTTAAGTTCTGACTCCATGCGATGGTGTTCATCCCAAAGGCCCGTCCCACCCGTGCCACTTCGGAACCGACGCGGCCCAGACCTAGGATGCCGAGGGTCTTGCCGAACAAGCCGTCACCGACCGATACCTGCCAGCCTCCTTTGCGCATGGACTCCACCTCGTCAGATTTCTTGCGGCAGCGAGGATCAAAGCCCATGTGTGCTCGATGGTGGGGTGCGACTCGTACCCCGTCCCGCAAACAGTGATGCCAAGTTTTCGCGCGGCAGCAACGTCGATGACGGAGTTAGCCGGGCCGGTACTCACGAGGAGTCGAAGGTCGGTCAAGCGCTCCAGGACCTCGGCCGCGAATCCTGTCCGTTCCCGCATGGCCACGAGCACATCGAACCCGGCGAGGCTACGGACCGCATCGTCGGCGTCGGCGAACGGCTTGGTGAAGACGCGCACTTCAGCGGAAAGCGACCCCCAATCAGCTAGGCCAGTTGCGACATTCTGATAGTCGTCGAGAATCGCGATCTTTATACGCTCAGTCATTTCTGGCGGTCTCCGCTTCCTGCGTAGTTAGCGATATAGGTCCGGGGACCCTTCGTGGCTTCATGGGTGAACTAAAGGGCTTTATAGTAGTTGCTGGCTGTCGAGGTGGCGCTCCGCACATAGGCGCGGCCCTTGGACTGGGGCCAGGAGGGCCGTCGCTTCGAGTACAACGTCCTGCGAAAACGCTTCGCCGAAAGACTAGGACTTGGCCGGGAACGCGCCGGTCCAGCTTCTCTCACCGACTCCCTCTGTTTTGATGCTGTTTGTCGGGTTCATTGTTCTTGATTCCTCTTTGGATTGCGGCGCGTGCTGCTCCTTAGAAAAACGCCGCTCGCGTGTCGATCCTCTGTCTGTATCAGTCGACAACCCAGTAGTCGGGGAATCGGCCGCTGCGCTATCGACCATCATCACTACGAGGCCATCAGGCCGCCGTCGACGAGCAGGATGTGTCCGGTCACAAAATCGGAGGCGCGCGATGACAGGAAAATCACGGGCCCGATCATGTCCTCGACATCACCGATGCGTCCGAGCGGAGATAGTCCCTCGAAGAACTTCACCTGGTCCGGTTGATCCGTTATTGCTTTGATGAACGGTGTGCGCACCAGGGACGGTGCGATAGCGTTGACGCGGATGTTCTGCGGCCCCCATTCAACCGCCAGCGACCGCGTCATGTTTACGACAGCACCCTTGGTGGCCTGATAAGCCAGGTTCGGGTACCACCCGCCAGAGAGCCCCAGCGCCGAGGCAGTATTGACGATCCTGCCACCGCCACCGGTGAACATAATCGCGGCCGCGGCTCGGGCGGCGAGCATCGATCCAGTCATGTTCACCGCGATCACCAACTGCCAGTCCGCCATGGTGAGCTCAGTGGTCTTCACGCGCCGGTTGACGCCGGCGTTGTTGAAGAGCACGTCGAGTTTGCCGTGCTCGTCGGCGATCCGAGCGAAACCGTCGGTTACGGATGCCTCGTTCGTGACATCGATAGCGACCGCAGTTGCGCCATGACCGACTTCGGCGGCGGCCGATTCGGCGGCCTCCTTGTTGGCGTCGGTGATGATGACGGTCGCGCCGACATCGGCATATGCCGCGGCCAACGTTTTGCCGATGCCGCTCCCGCCGCCTGTGACGACGACGACGTCGCCGTCAAGGCGGAAGCGATCGGTTGTCTCGTTCATGGTGTTATTTCCTTATCGTTGCGATTTAGTTGAGGGTGTTGTCGGCCAGCGCGCGCGCCTCCCGGCGGCGTGACGCGACCCCGAGCAGGATCATTGCGATCGTTCCTATGAGGAACGGGAAGCCGATTGCGAAGAAGATCTGCCCGGTGCTCCAGCCGAGGGAGAGCATGACGCCGCCGACAATGCCGCTGACAATGGTGCCGATGCGACCGAAGCCGTGCATCCACGAAACGCCCGTACCGCGGGCCCTTGTTGGGTAGACAAGCGCGGCAAGCGCGTTGACGCCCGTGTTCGTCGCGGGGAGGAACAGTCCCCACGCGAAGGCGGCCGCCAAGAGGCCGGATAACCCGAGTGTGAACGCCGCGACAGCCCAGATTGAGAGGGAACCGAGGCTAAACATGACACCGAGCACTCGGAAACTGCCGAGCTTGCCCATGGCGAAACCGACGAGCAGCGAGCCGACCGTGCCGCCCCAGCCGTACATTGCGACGATCACCCCCGCGTCAGCGGCGGTCAGCCCATAGGCCTTGATAATTAGGGGCAGGTAGTTGACGAGGAGGTAGGTTACCGAAAGTCCAATGAAGTAGCAGACCCATAGCAGGATGCTCGAAGCCAGGAACTGCTTGGAGAGCACGACTCGGGCGCCGCCCGCCCTTGCAGCCTCGGTGCGGTCGATGCCGAGGTTAATGTTCTCAACGTCAGCGGATGGCGAAATTGCCTGGAGAGTGCGCTTGACCGTCTCGGGGGAGCGTTCCTTGAGCGCCAGAAAGGTAAGCGACTCCGGGATTTTCCACGCGAGGAAGGGGATGATCGCGAGCGAGAGTATCCCGGCAGTGACCAGGAGCGCCTGCCATCCGAGGGTCGGAACGATTGCGGCTGCCAAGTAGCCGCACAGGATCACACCGAAGGTGAATCCGGAGAAGGCGATGGTGATGAGAGTGGAACGTCGCGCGGCCGGCATAAACTCGGCGACCAGAGTGACGATTGTAGGCAGGACGGCGCCGAGGCCCAGGCAGGCCAACAAGCGGGCTGCGCCAACCATCTCAACAGTCTGCGATGCGGCACCGAGAAGCGTGAAGACTGTGAACCATGCGGTCCCCACCAAGATGATTGTCCGTCGTCCGAAGCGGTCGGCGAGGGGGCCACCGAGAATCGCGCCAATGGCCATACCCACTACACCGAAGGTAACCACTGCGGTAATCGCGGGAAGGGGCGTCCCCCACTTGGCGACGATCTGCGGATAGACGAAACTCCACGCCTGGACGTCGATGCCGTCGAGTGTGATCACCAGGAAGGCCAGGACCACGATGGACCAGCGTCTTCTTCCGACCGGTTGCGAGTCGAGGAAGCCCTGGATGTTCGTTTTCGCGGAGGTTGTATCAGAGGTAGCCACGATCGGCCTTTCTTAGGATCAACATTGACCCGGTAGATGTGTGTGAGGGAACGTCTAATTGGTGGGTGACGTGCGCTGCGGATCACTTAGAGGATGGAACGGCCGCCGTCGATCACGAGTGTTTGACCGGTGATGTAGGAGCCAGCCGGCGAGGCGAAGAGCAGGACAGCACCCACCACCTCTTCCGGTTCTGCGATGCGCCCGAGGGCGGTCTTACCCGCCGCCGCGGCGCCGCGTTCGTCGTCGTCCCAGATGGGAGCGGCGAATGGTGTGCGCACGATCGAGGGCGCAATGCTGTTGATTCGGATGCCGCGACTGCCCCACTCCGCCGCGATGCTTCGAACGAAGGCGTCCGTGGCCGCCTTGCCTGCGCCGTATGCGCCGAGCGAAATGCTGGCGCGAACTGAGGCAATGCTTGAAGTTGTGACTATGGAACCGCCGCCGTTGTTCGACATCATCGGCAGGAAGCCGCGCATCAGCTCGAAGTTGTTGAGGACGCCGCTGAATAGGCGGTCGAGTTCTTCGCGGCTAGTCTGTTCGATCGGGCCCATTGGCGCAAATGGCGTGGCATGCGCAATCAGGATGTCGATGGGCCCGAATTCGTCGGTGACGGCGGCTGGGAACGAGCGCACGTTATTCGAACTTGAGAGGTCGCATATTGTGCCCGAGACCTCGATACCGTCGCTGGCCAGCGTCTCGACTGTGCTACGAACATCTCCGGCGTCGAAGCTCGAGATGATGGTGTCTGCCCCGTGCAGCGCAAAGGCTCGAGCGATAGCAAGTCCCATGCCGGAGGTTGCTCCGGTGATCACGGCGCGCTTGCCGCGGAGGTCAAAGGGGCTGCCGGATGCAATGGCCCCCTGGTTCAGTGAGCGCATGGGCACGGAGAGTTCCTGTCGTCGTTGAGGGATTGAAGCGGGCTTGCGGCCGCTGGCGATGGCTGAGTATCCATTGCCGGTGGATGTTGTAGGTGAGGTGGAAGTCTCCATTGAATTCCAGTCCTGTCTAAATGGAGGAGAAGTGATAGAAGGGGGTTTCGACCGGGCGGCCGGTCGGGAGCCCGGGCCCTAGATGACGTGGCGACCGCTGTCGATCATCAGGGTGGTGCCGGAGCTGTAGGCTTCTGCTGGTGTACGGAACAGCGGGGCGGCCCCGACGACTTTGTCGGGTTCGGCAATGCGTCCGAGTGGGATCTTTGCGCTGAGCCGGCCCTCGTTCTCCCGTCTTGCCAAAGCGCCTGGGAGCATCCAGTGCGGACGATCCCTGGGGCGATGGTGTTAGCGCGGATGTTGTGCGGTGCCCGTTCGGCGGCAGTGTTCCGCACGATGGAGTTCGGGGTGGCCTTGGCTGCTCCGTACGCTCCCAGCAGCGGGTTGGCTTCGATGGAGGCCATGCTGGAGGTGACAACGATGCTGCCGCCGCCGTTGCTCGCCATTTCAGGCAGGAATCCACTTATCAGGTCCAAAGTGTTCTGTATCCCATAGGTCACAGGTTGATGCCTTCGACGGCGGTGTCTTGGCTGCCCAGTTCCCCGACCGTGGAGTCAAGGTCCTGCTGGATGTTGCTGGAGATGATCGTGCGGGCGCCGCAGGCATGAAAGCCCTTGGCGGTGGTCAGTCCTATTCCCAGCGTGGATCCGGTGACAAAAACTGTTTTCCCCGACATGTCGAAGGGGCATCGGGTCACTTCAGGCCGCCGTTTTCCTGGTCCCGGAGAAACTTTAGGACATGTTCGCTGAAGGTTTCCGGGTACTGGAACAGTGAGGCGTGTCCGGAGTCGGGGTAGATGATCAGCTGGGCATTGGGAATGCGCTGGGCCATTAGGAAGGAGTTCGGGGTGGGCACCATGACGTCGTTGGAACCATTGACGACCAGGACCGGGTGCTGGATGTTTTCCAGCTCCGGCAAGGTGGAGCCGTTGCCTTCCCACCAGTCAACGATGGCGGCGCGCAGTTTCGCCCCGGCCTCGGCAGTGACGTTGGCGCGTTCGGGACGCTCGGGGGTGTATATGCGTTCCATGTAGGCGCGGGTTGCGGCTTTGCCGGTCGGCTTCCCGTTGAACCACAAGGCCTGGAAGGTGAGTTCCGGGTCACGTACTGCATTCACCCAGTGTTCGACGTCCGGCCCGGGGTAGGTGGCTCCTTCGCCGCCGCCAGGACCGGTACCTACGAGGATGACGTTCCGGACCAGCTCCGGCTCGGTCAGGGCGACGCGCTGGGCGATGTACCCGCCCATCGAGAAGCCCAGCAGGTCAGCCTTCTCAATACCAAGCGTCTTGATGAACTCGACGGCAGTCTTGGCCATCTCGGTAATGTTGGCCCCAACCTCACCGTCGCTGAATCCCACGCCGGCGTTGTCGAAGGTGACCACGTGGCGCTCCTGGGAGAGCAGTTCGATGACAGCAGGATCCCAGTCGTCGATGCTTCCGCGGAACCGGCTGAACAAAACCAGCGGAACGCCCGACTGGTCTCCGAATTCGCGGTATGCCAGCTGTGTGCCGTCAACATCGACGGAACGCACAGGGGTGGCAACGTACAGAGAAGACATGTCTTACCTTTCACATTGGGAATGCACGGGCGGTGCCCGGGAGATCCCAATGGCTACATTTTCGATAGTTACGTGTGGTGTTACTACGTTTTCAGTAGTCGGGTGTGATGCGGGTAACAGTATTCCGTCGCAGCGCGGCTGTCAACGGTTAGATTCAGCATTCCGCAGGTTGGCTTTTGATGCTTTTAGTGGAGTGGCAGACCAAGGGGGAGCCGGTGCGGTGGCTACGGCGGGCCACACGCCGCCCAGCGCCAACATCCTCAATAGCGCATTGTTGCGCGGCAGAAGCCCTCGCAGGCCCTGGCGATACTTCGGTGGCGGAGCCAGCGGCCGTATCCCGCAGGCGCTGCCGGCCAGCGCCAAGTTGACGAGACCGCGCCGCTGCATCCGCGTTCCTACTTTTCCACCCAAGGCATCGAAAGGCCGATATCAGAAACCAGGTTACCGCCGCCGAAGCTCATGTTCTCCAACGGAATGGCATACATAAGCAAAGTTATGTCGTCTTTGTCGACACCGGCTCGTTCCACTGCGTAGCGCGTGACCAACTCGGCGAGCTTGCGCTTCTGCTCGATCGTCCTGCTGTCGCCGAAGGTCACGGTCACGATCAGGCTCCGGTCGGTTCTCTTGTGGGCCGGGAACGTCGGGTGGATGAAGAGCTCATCCTCGCGATGCTCGCTGATGATGACAAAACGATCATCCATGGGCGTTGCCATCGCTTCATGAAGCGCAAGATTCAAGGCATCGGCAAGACCTCGCTTCTCCTCGCTTGAGAATGTTTGAGCGGGAATATATGCGTGGAATACGGGCATAAATTTTTCCTTTGTAGTTGTTCAGCTTGAATAGCGTCGACGGTGGAACTTCCGGCGAATTAAACAATCGCCGGGAACATGGCCTTGAGGGCGCCACCGCTGTCAAATATCGTGATTGGGGAATGCACGGGCGGCGATGCCCCGGAGATCGCCATCGCTACATTTTCGATAGTTACTCGGCTGGTTACTACGTTTTCAGTAGTCAGTGGTGATGGACATAACAATATGCTGTCGCAGCGCGGCTGTCAACGGTTAGATTCGCCATACCGCAGGTTGGCGTTTGGTGCTTAGTGGAGTGGAAGACCAAGGGGGAGCCGGTGCGGTGGCAAGAAGTTTTCCGCTGGCATCGGTCACGATGCTCTGCGCGAAGGTCACGCGGCTTCCCGGCTTGGATGTCGACACATGTCAGCACGCCGCTGCCCACCCGGACGGGGCGAGTCGGTTTAGCTTGAATTAGATGGAGGTGTAGCCCCGGCCTAGGGGTGTGGTCTGCACAGCCGAAGGACGAGTCCAGCAAGGTGCAGACCAGACCACTGTGAACGGCGCCGATGGGGTGGTAGGGATTCATCGGGGTGGCAAGTGAGCGCGACCTTGCCCGCTGCCGCCTCGACCAGTGTCACCTTCAGCTGTTCGCACATGGGCGGAGGCACCAGCTCTCTGCCGGTCATTGAGTGCAGGTAGCGAGGGCGCTCATTGTCGGCATGGCGGTGCTCATGGCGGGTCGCGCCGCTCGATGAGTCGTTTGTGCTCGGCCACGACTGTTTCTTTGTCCCGCAATGTCCGGCCGTAGATGCTGTTCGGGTGGGATGCGCCGGCTCCCGGCTCCCGGCTACCGGCTGGAGGCGCCTGGCACGGCGGCTATGGGCTCGCTGAACCAGCGGGATACGACGCTCCGGGCATAGCCCGAGACCATGATGGGGTCAGCGGCCTCGGGCCTGGGGGCGTGTTCGTATCCCCAGTTATCCAAAACCTTGATCAGCACCTCGAGCTCCTTGCCGGCGGAGGTCAGCTTGTACTCGAACCGCGGAGGCCTTTCGTTGTACAGGGAGCGCTCGAAAATGCCCGAGTCCACCAGAGTGGCCAGCCTCTTAGACAAAACCGTAGGCGAGATGGAGAGACTTTCCAGGAATTCGTCGTAGCGGGTCTTGCCCCTGAAGACGGCGTCCCGGATGATCAGCACGCTCCATTCGTCACCGATGGCTTCGAGAGCATGGGCGACGTTGCATTTCATTCCGTCAAAGCTGCTTCGGCTGCGCACTGTCCCGCGCCTTTCCAAGGTCGACTCAATCACTGATCTAGCGAACTAACTCCTGAGTTGATAGTTATCATACCCGAGGGGATCGAATTCAGTTCGGAGTGAGGTTTCGGCCGCACGATGAGCCTCAGTCGAAGTCTCGGACCAGGCAGCCGGGCGGCGCCGCACCGGGTCCGGCTTTCCGCTCATCTGTGGCCAGGTTCCTTAAGGCGCAGATTCGCAAGGTCCCTCGCGCACGATGGATGCGCTTCCGCGTCCACCGTCGTGCAGGGATTCCCTTCTCGCTCTCCGGCAATCCTCCTAGAGTGTCGGTTGCAACTGATGTCGTGACCCACTGCTTGCTTCGACCCTATGCTCCGAGCACAGCCTCCAGCAACCCGGGGAATCGAGCGTCCAGGTCCGGACGTCGGAGCGTCAACTGGCGGGTGCGCCCGCGCAACTCGCTGGTGATGACGCCGGCTTCCCGCAGCACTTTCACCTGATGCGAGCGGGTGGACTTGGGGACGTTCGCACCCAGCGACGAGCAGTCGACCATATCCAGGGGTCCCCCCGACAGCTGACGTACCAAGGCCAGCCGCGCCTCATCGCTGAGGGCGAAGAGTACGCACGTCAGCTCGATGTCATCACGGGCGGGGTGGGGTAGCTTTGTAGACTCCATCATAGTTCGATAATAGTTGAACCATAGGGAGCACGTGTTGTACGCTCCTGTGATGGTTCCAAATAATTCGAACGTTCTGGACGTTGGCCGCGCTGTAGGTGTCGAGCGTTCGACACCTACTGACACCAGCGGACCGCGTAAGCGCTGGGGCTTTCGTCTCGCACTGTTCGCCACCACAGCGATGATGGCCGGCGCCAGCGCTCCATCGCCTTTCTACCCGATCCTTCAGGCCAAGTTCGGATTCGCGCCGGTCACGATCACGGTGGTGTTCGCCGTCTATGCAGTAGCCCTTCTTGCGCTGCTGCTCGTCGGCGGATCGCTGTCCGACCATGTGGGCCGGCGCCCCGTCCTATCCGCAGGCTTCGGGCTCTTGGCCATCAGCGTGTTTCTGTTCTGGCATGCAGACACTTCCCAGGCATTCATCGCCTCCCGTATCGTGCAGGGAGGTGCCAGTGGACTGCTGCTTTCTGCCCTTTCGGCCACGGTAGTCGATTTGGAACCCCGACATAAGCCCGGATCCGCCGCTGCTTGGAACTCGGTGTCGGCAATGTCCGGCTTGGCGATTGGCGGCCTGGTTGCCGGATTCGTCCTATTTGTCTTCGAAGATGGGGCAACGATGGTATTCGGCACCCTCTTGGTGACGTACCTGCTGATCGCGGGTGCCATCTGGTGCCTTCCCGAGACATCCCGGCGGCTTAATGGTGTGTGGGCGTCTTTGCGGCCACGCGCTTCCCTGCCCAACAGTATGCGGAAGGCGTTCATCTATGCCGTGCCGGCCATCTTCGCCGGATGGGCGACAGGCGGCTTGTACCTCTCGCTAGGGCCGGTCATCATCGCAACGCAATTCCACGAAAACTCTCACCTTGCCCGCGGCCTGGTGGTTGCACTGCTGGCCGGGTCAGGTGCCGTAGCAGGATTCTTGATGCGCCGCCGCACGGCGCGCTCCATCTCCCTGTACGGCACGACTTCAATTGCCATTGGAAGCGCCCTGGCGATTGGAGCGGTTGCCATGGGATCGCTGTGGATGTATTACGTCGCGGTGATAATTACGGGAACGGGCTTCGGCACGGCCTTTTCAGGAGCCCTGCAGTCTCTCCTGCCGCTCATTCAGCCTGGCGAGCGGGCCGAGGTATTGGCAGCGGTGTTCGTAGTCTGTTACACAGCCTTCAGCGTGCCGGCCGTGGTGGCCGGACTGCTTGCGCCTGTCCTCGGGCTCTTTGCCACCACTTGCTGGTACGTGGCCCTCGTCGCGCTCATGGCCACAACGGCAGCACTGCTTCGCCGGTTCGGAACCCGAGACTGACTTCCTACAACTCCATCAATGGCACCACCGCCAGTGAGAACAAGATGTTGGAAACGCCGCTGTCCACCGAGTGGGGCTTCGACGGCGTCCTGTTCGCGGACTGGAACGGTGGCGTCGAGGAAGCCGAGTTCGTTAAGGTTTTCCAGGTCGAACAGCAGGCTGTCCTTTTCGCCGTAGACCTCGATCTGGAGGCTGTCTTTCCGTCCGGTGGCCACCCGGGAGACGTCCACTGAGGCGATGCCCCCGGAGGTGAGGGTCAGCGTGGCCCAGACGGCGTCGTCGACTGTTACTTGTTCCGGACCCTGCGCGCAGGGACGCTGGGCCACGAAGGTGTTCAGCTGGCCGGACACTTCATTAGCCTGGCCGCCGAGGAGGAAGAGGACCTGGTCGATGGCCTGGGCGTCGGTTAGCCAGCCTGCAGGTACGCGGCTCGGACGTGCCGAACGGTGCCGAGCCGGCCTTCGACGATGAGCTCGCGGGCCAACGGATATCTAA
Organism: Arthrobacter sp. NPDC080073; assembly: GCF_040686575.1. Classification (NCBI taxonomy): domain Bacteria; kingdom Bacillati; phylum Actinomycetota; class Actinomycetes; order Micrococcales; family Micrococcaceae; genus Arthrobacter; species Arthrobacter sp. NPDC080073. The sequence continues at coordinate 62,068 of NZ_JBFBKR010000019.1, read as the reverse complement.
CACTGCCTCGGCGGCTGCCGGCGTGTCTTCGTGGGGTCGTTCACGATGGGACCCCGGGCTTGCGATTCTGCAGCTTACTCCATCTCCTGCGTAATGTGTGGGCAGCCGCTTTGGGACGACGGTCGCGGGTGAAGGCGCCCTTTTTGTTGCCGTCCACTCGAATGACTCCGCTTGATGTCTGGAAGTCGGCGAAGTTCCAGACATGTTCTCCGGCGACTGCCCCAACACGGTCGAAGACACGGTGGTGCATCTCGAGGAACGCTGACTGATATTCTTCGCTCCACGGCTGTTCGTACAGGGAGTGGAGACCGGGCATGGTATCTGCGCCGTATTCCGTGATGATGATGGGTTTTCCGTACGTGCTCTCCCACTCCTGCAGTTCCTTCTCGAGCGCCCGTTCGGCGGTCCTGAGGTCTCCTGTGTGGGTGTACCAGCCGTAGTAGCGGTTCAGCATCAAAATGTCGAAGAGGTCGGCTATACGGTCGGTACTCGGGGTGCCCCGGGTTTCATTGACGAATCCGACGGGCCTGGTGGAGTCCAGTTTTCGGGTGAGGGCTGCGAGGGGCTCAAAGTAGGTCCGCGCGCCTTCTTCGGTTGCGTCAGGTTCGTTGGCGATGGACCAGATGACCACCGACGGGTGGTTCTTGTCCCTGGCAATGAGTTCGGTAATGGCCTGGCGGTGGCTGGAGGCGGTCTCCTCATTGACGAAGTCCTCTGCGTAGGTGCGTTTGCCGCCTTCGCCGAAGAAGCCGGCAAACGCGGCGTTGAGCCCCACGGCCGCGGTCTCGTCGATTACGACGATGCCGTGCCGGTCGGCGAAATCGAGAACTTCTTCTGCGTAGGGGTAGTGCGAGGTGCGGAAGGAGTTGGCGCCGGTCCACTTCAAAAGCTCGAAGTCGTTTATCATCTGGGCGTCGCTGTGGCCTTTGCCGATGGTGACATGGTCCTCGTGCATGCCGAAGCCGGTGAAGTAGAAGGGCTCGCCGTTGATGAGGAATTGCTTGCCGCGGACCTCGACGGTACGTACCCCAAAGGGCTGACTGTACGAGTCGAGCAGAATGTCGTTGTCGTGGACTTCGGCGACCAGGTTGTACAGGTAGCCCTTGCCGGGCTGCCAGAGCACGACGTCGGAAATCACCACCGTGCCCTCCGCGCCGGTGCCTCTGGCGACTTCCCGGCCCTCCGCGTCGAGAACGCGGATGGACACATTATCGGCAGCACGGCTACCCGCGAGCCTGATGCTGTACTCCACCAAACCCGTGGCGCCCTCAAATCCGGTCACGACAGTGACATCGTCCACCCGCACCGACGGGGTGCTGTGCAGCCAGACGCTGCGGTGCAGGCCGGCGTAATTGTAGAAGTCGTGAAGATACCGTTGTTGGAGGCGTCCGTCCTCCGTGACCGTGAGGCTGCCTGGCGGGATGGTGGCCTGCGTGAGCTCGTTGTTCACAGCAATGGTCAGCCGGAATGCCTCTCCAGGTGCGACGTGTTCGGTGATGTCCGCCCCGAACGGCGTGTATCCGCCTACGTGCTCGGCGACCAGGGCGCCGTCGACGAAGACTTTGCCCTGGTGCGTCGCCGAGTCCAGCCTGAGGTGGATGCGCTCTCCCGCCCAGCCGCGCGGGACGCGGACGTCGCGCTGGTACCAGACCCAGCCGACGTGCTCCCGGATGGCCTTGTCGGCGAATACGTCGTTGTAGCTGGCCGGCACGCCCATTTCGAGCTCGGTGTCCAGCCGCTGGTTCTGCCAGCCGTCGCTGAAGCCGGTGCGGTCGGAATCGACCTTGAACCTGTAGAGTCCGTCGAGGTTGACTAGTTCGCGGGTGGGGCTGTCCTGGGGTTTCAACATTCTTGATCCTTCGATAGCTAGGGGTCAGACTGGGACGGCGTCCGGCCAGCTCGCACGGAGCGCCTTGCGGGCATCCCGTCGGGCGGCCTGTCGGTCGGGGTCGGGGACGGGGGAGGCGAGCAACAGACGTTGGGTGTAGGGGTGCTGCGGGGCTCGGGTCACTTGCTCAGCCGGCCCCTGCTCGACAATCTCGCCGTGGTACATCACCGCGACGCGGTGGCTGATGTGCCGGACCACGTCCAGATCATGGGAGATGAACAGGTAGGCCACTCCGGTGTCCTGTTGGATCTGCAGGAAGAGGTCCAATACCCGGGCCTGGGTGGACAGGTCAAGGGCAGAGACAGGCTCGTCGCAAACGATGAGCTTTGGTGAGAGTGCCAGTGCCCGGGCGATGGCGATCCGTTGGCGCTGCCCACCGGAGAACTCCCGGGGAAGGCGGTGGATGGCGTCAGCAGGCAGGGCGACCTGGTCGAGAAGTTCGTTCACACGTGCCCGTGCCGCGGCCGGGCTCTGACCTTGCACGTAGAGCGGTTCGGCCAGTATGTCTCCGATTTTCATCGCAGGGTTCAGGGAGGTGTAGGGATCCTGGAAGACGACCTGGATGTCCCGAGACAGCGCGCGCCGTTCTTTCCGGGATGAGAGGCTAACGTCCCGGCCCTCGAACAGAATGCCCCCCTTGGTCACGGGGGCCAGGCCCAGGACCGCCCGGCCCAGTGTGGTTTTGCCGGAGCCGGATTCGCCGACCAGGCCTAAGGTTTCTCCTGGGCCGACATCGACGCTTACTCCCCTCAATGCACGGAATGGGGCGACGCGAAAGCCCTTCCGGGGGTACTCGACTACGAGATTCTCGACTTCGAGCAGTGTCTTGGGGCTCATCTGATGGCCTCCTTCTCGATTACGTCCCCTGCCGCAAGCGTGGACTGGGCGGTGAGCATTGTCATGGGCTCCTTGCCCTCAAGCATCGAGGCCAGCAGCGTCTGGGTGTAGGGGTCTTTCGGGGCACTAAGGATGTCCCTGACAGCGCCCTCCTCGACGAGCCGGCCGTTCTGCATCACCACGACGCGGTTACAGAGGTCCGCCACCACGCCAAAGTTGTGGGTGACGAGGACGACGCCGATCCCGAGGCGGGACTGCAGTTCGCGGATCAGATCCAGGACCTCGGCCTGCACCGTGACGTCGAGGGCGGTGGTGGGCTCATCGGCGATGATCAGGTCCGGCTCGCAGCTAATGGCTCCGGCGATCAGCACGCGCTGGGCCATACCGCCGGAAATTTCATGGGGGTAGGCGGTGAAGGTCCGATCGGGGCTCGGGATTCCCACATCTGCGAGCAGCTTAAGTGCCCGGGCTTTGGCTTCGGCCTTCGAGATGCCCAGCACGCGGACCATGGGGGTCATCAGCTGGTACCCAACAGTGAAGGCGGGATCGAGGTTGCTCATGGGCTCTTGCGGGATATAGCTGATCCGGCTTCCGCGGACTTTACTGAGCCGGTGCTGGTCAACGCGATCGTCGGAGGGGGCGACCGTGTAGGAGCCGTCGAACTGGATGGAGCCGGCGACGATGCGGGCAGTGTCGGGAAGCAGCCCGAGGATGGAGAACGCGGTCTGGGACTTCCCTGAGCCCGACTCGCCGACGATTCCGACGATTTCACCTCGATCGACGTGGAAGGAGACATCGTCCACCACTCTCTTCACGGTGCCGTCGGCCTGCGGATAGCCCACCGCCAGGTGTGAGACTTTGAGGAGGTGGTGTTTCGTGCCTTCCTCCACTGGAGGCGGCTGCTTGCTGCTCCGGCTCCGGAGCCTGGGCCCGGTATGGTGGAGGTCAACGCGGCCGGAGGCGGCTCCCAGAGCCGCTGCCGTATTGGCGCCCTCGGCGTCGTCGACGGCTTTGACCTCGCGGATCTTGTCTGTGTCTTCCAAGGCATCACGGACGGCGTTCCCGAGCAAGACCAAAGCGCCGATCGTCACGCCGATCGCCAGGGCAGGCCATAGCAGTAGCTGAGGCGCGAGGTAGACGTTCTTGAAGCCATCGTTGAGCATGACGCCCCAGGTCGCCTTTGAGGGGTCCCCGAGGCCCAGGAACTCGAGTCCGGACTGGACGGCGATGGCGATGCCGCAGACGGCCGCCGTCTGGATGACGATGGGGGCCCGCACCACGGAGAAGACGTGGCGGCCGACGATGCTGGCGTCGGAAACCCCGGAGACTCTGGCCGCGTCGACGTAGAGCTCATTGCGGACTGACTGAACGGCGCTGCGCGTCAGGCGGAAGTAACTCGGGCTGATCAGGATGCCGAACGCGATCATCGCAATCCAGACGGACGGCCCGAAGGATGCACGGATGGCCAGTAGGACGATCAACCCGGGCAGGCTCATTAGAACGGAGACGATCCAGTTGGACGCCGTGTCGAAGAAGCCGCTGTAATAGCCCGCCACCAGCCCGCTGGGTAGTCCAATGGCGATGGCCACAATTGCGCAGAGGAGGCCCGAGAGCAGGGTAAGTTGGGCGCCGTGGAGCAGACGGCTCCAGACGTCGCGGCCCGCGCTGTCAGTGCCCAGGATGTTCACACCGTCAGGGCTGGCGAGCGTCTTGGCGATGTTCGCATGGTTCTCGTCGAAGGGCGCGAGAACGGGGGCGAGCACGGCAAGAGTCACCATTGCGGCCAGTACCGTCAGGGCGATCAGCCCCATGGGGTTCTTCAGCAGGCGGCGGAGCGGGCTGGAACGCACAACGGGACGCGATTGCCCGCTGTCGGTGGGGGGAAGGTTTACTTGGGCGGTTAGAGCGCTCATGAGACACGTACCTTGGGGTTTAGCCAGCCGTTGAGGAGGTCGACGACGAGGTTGACGACGATGACCACGGCGACGGTGTACATCACCACGCCCATGACCACCGGAAGGTCGCCTTGGCTGGTCGAGGAGACCGCGAGCGGGCCGATGCCCGGCAGCGCGAAGATGGATTCGATGATGACCACGCCGCCGAGCATGCCGATCAGCTGCAGGCTCAGGACCGTCAGCCCGGCGGGTGCCGCGCTGCGGAGGACGTGTTTGAAGATGATCTCGCCCTCCCCGAAGCCACGGCTGCGCAGGGTTCGGACGTAATCGCGCTCGAGCTGTTTGATGACGGCGGAGCGGATTTGCTGGGCTCCGCCGGTGACGCCGTTCAGAACCAGTGCCAGCACCGGCAGGGCCAGCGAAAGGATCCAGGCGTCGGCCGATGCGTCCGGGGCGATGGTGCTGGTGGCAGGGAAGAGCTTGAGCTGGATGGCCAGGAAGGTGACCAGGACGATGCCGATCACGAAGCCGGGGATCGCGTCTCCGGCGATGGCTGCCACCTGGACTACCCGGTCCACCCAGCCGCGTTTCACGGCGGCGGCCACGCCAAGGAGCGCGGCGATGACGGCGATGAAGAGCATGGCGGAGAAGACCATCACCATCGTCACCGGAATACGGCTGGAGAGGGCCTGCGTTACCGGTTCCGAAGTGAACCAGGAGCGGCCGAAGTCTCCCGTTGCGGCGGATGTCAGCCACGAGAGGTAGCGGACGATGAGTGGCTGGTCGAGTCCCAGCTCGGCCTCTTTCGCGGCTACCTGCGCGGCGCTGGCCTGGTCTCCGACGATGTTGCGGGCGATGCTGCCGCTGGAGAAATAGAGCAGGAAGAAGGTCAGGGCCGAGACGGTAATCAGCACGACGAGGCCGCTTGCGAGGCGCTTAAGAATGAAGGAGAACATGAGGATGCTCCGGATCGAGTGTCAGAGTTGGTCTAGTTGTGCGGAGCCAATTTCCTGGGCTCCGCACAGCCCGGCGGGCGCCTACTTGGCCGGCGCGTAGTTGTAGATGGAGGGGACGGCCTGCTGGACTTGCGGGGTCACCGTGATTTTTGAGTTGTGGTAATACATTTGGTCGACCCGGAACAGGGGAGCGAACCAGGCGTTCTCTGTCACATAACGGTTGACCTCCTGGGCCTTCTTTGCGGAGTCCTTGCCCGCTGTCTGTACCGCGTCGATCTTGGCCTGCAGTTCCGGTGTCATGGACTTGAACGGGTTGTAGAGGGCTTTGGTGGAGATCATCTGGTTGATCGCCACCCATGGCTCGCCTTGGAACAGGTTGAACTCGATGGCGGAATACTTTTTGGCGGCAACGTCAGACGCGAACGTGTTGGCGATAGGTGCACCGACGTTCAGAGTGATACCGACGTCGGCGAGCTGCTGCTTGAGGACAGCGAGCAGAGTGGGTTCCTCGGCAGGCAGGGCGGGCATGTCGAGGGTGACGCCCGTGCTGTAACCGGCTTCTTTGAGCAGGGCTTTGGCCTTCGCCGGGTCGTAAGGGTACTTGTTCTCGAGGTCCTCGACCCACGCGCCGCTGTCTTTCCCGAACACCTGGCTCGTGGCCGTGCCGCGGCCCAGCCGCACCTGATCGAGGATTGTCTTACGGTCGAAGGCGTAGTTGATGGCCTGACGCACCCGCACATCTCCGAGCGGCTTGTTGACCTCACCATTGCGGTCCAGCAGCAGCAGGCCGGTCCAGTCCACCTGGTTGGACACAAGCTTCATGCCGGAGCTTTCGGCCTGCTTGCCGGTCTTGGGGTCAAGGAGTGTTGCGTCCACCTGGCCGGAGACCAGTGCGTTGGTCCGGGCCGTCGGGTCCTGAAGGGTCTTCAAGGTGATCTTGGAGAATTTCTGGAGGTCTTTGTTCCAGTAGTCCTTGCGGGCGGTGAAAACCAGCTGTGATCCGGGGACGGAGGCAGCTTTGTCCATGACGTACGGCCCGGTGCCGACCGGCTGGGTCTTCATGCCGTCGGTTCCCAGCGCCTTGGGGCTGCCCATCAGTCCGGCTGCCTGGCTGAGATAGTATTCCATGGAGGGGTCCGCGGCGTTCAGGTCCAGCTCTACGGTGTGGGCATCCACCGCCTTGACCTCCTTCACTGCAGCGAGCTGGGACATCTGGGGCCCGTTCGCTTTGCGGAAGTTGTCCAGATTGGCCTTTGCTGCCGTGGCATCGAACTTCTCCCCGTCGCTGAAGGTCACGTCCGTCCTCAGATCCAGGGTCAGAACGGTGTTGTCCTGGTTGTACTGCCATTTGGTTGCCAGCATCGGGCTGAGCTTGCCGTCCGGCTCCCGGAGAAGCAGGGAATCGTACGCTACTTGATAGGGCTGCAGGCCGTGGCCCACGTTTGCCTGAGAGGAATCCCAGGAGCGCGGCTCGCCGAGGATACCGAGGGTCAGGGCCTGCTGTCCGGACGTGCCACCCGAGGCGGCGACCCCGCCCGAAGCGCAGCCGGTCATTGCTAGGGAAGCCGCTGCAGTAATCAGCATGGCCTTTGTGCTCAACTTCATTGTTCAGACTCCTTGTATTGGGCTTCGGTTCGCAGATCCCTGTGATCGTGATCTCAAAACCGAGTTGCCCTAGACTTTAGGCGACGGTGGCAACCGGGGCCAGCGTTTGCCATTAATTGCCAAAATTCGCGGCCCAGCAGTGCAGGAGCAGCGAGCAATAACGGTGGCCGCATCGGCCGCTGGGCTTTCATCCGCAGGCAGGTGCAACAAATGACTCACCGACGCATGCATTCCCGGACTCTGGGCGCAGGCTCCTTCATGGGCGCCAGCGAACCGCCTCTCTACGGCCGGTCAGAGGAATAGGCGCCGCAGGTTCACCAAGGGCTGGGTGTCAGGACGTGGGCTTGAGCAGGGAGTCGATGAGGCAACTCAGTCCGGCGGCTACGTCAACCTTTTTGTCGTAGAGCCATTGCACCTGGAGGCCGTCAAATGCGGCGACGACGAGGCGTGCGAGCCACTCTGCCGGGACATCGTTCCGGGCTTTCCCCGCGTCCTGTCTCCGCACGATATCCGCCGTCAGTTCATGGACAAGCCAGGCGTAACGATCTTTGAAGTATTCGTGGGATGCATGCCCGGGATCATTGGCGGTGGCGGAGGCCACTGCATAGAGGGTGGTCAGGCCGGGCTCGCCATTGTTTCTCTTCGCCACATCTTTCATGGCATCGAGGTTGTCGGCGGCATTCGCAGTAAGGCCGGACCCCCGCTTGTCCCGCTCGGCAAGCACGGCAGTCAATAGTTCCTGTTTGCCCTTGAAGTAGTGGAAGAGGGTCGCCTCCCGCACGCCTACCAGCTCGGCAACCCGCTTCAGGGCTGTTCCCTCGAAGCCCTCGGTGGCGAAAACGTTCGTTGCCGTCTGAATGATTTGCTCGCGGCGTTCGGTGCCTTTGGCGTACGGCCCGCGGGCCTTTGATGAGGACATTCGGTAAGTTTATTTCATTCAAAATCTAGTCGCACTTGGCTTTTGACGTTACGATCTTGTGGATGGCCCAAAGGAGGGCCGCCATTCACATCTAAGGAGTCCAGCCTGTGAACCTCGCGCAGTCCCCGACGGCGGCGGAAACCGCGGCATCCAAAACCATGGGAACAGAATCAAACGACTCGGATATCCGAATCCTCGAACTCGCCCGAAGTCTCAGCCTCCAACAGCAGGTCCGTCTCCTGACCGGTGCTGACGTCTGGTCCACGCAGGCCATTCCCGAAATCGGGCTCAAGCGCGTTGTTCTTTCCGACGGGCCATCCGGCGTCCGCGGCGAAGACTTCGACGAACGGCACGATTCAATCTCCCTGCCTTCATCGTCGGCTCTGTCCGCAACCTGGAGTGTGGATCTCGCCCGCCGCTCTGGCCAGGTCCTTGGGCAGGAGGCGCGGCGCAAGGGCGTCCACGCGGTCCTCGGTCCCACCATCAACCTGCATCGCTCCCCGCTGGGCGGCCGGCACTTCGAATGCATGAGCGAGGATCCCAGGCTGACCGCGGTGATGGCGGCCGGCTACGTGGCAGGCGTCCAGTCCATGGGCGTGGGTGCCACCCCCAAGCATTACCTGGCGAACGAGGCCGAAACGGAGCGCTTTACCGCGGACTCAGTGGTGGATGAGCGCCCGCTGCGCGAGCTCTATCTAGCCGCCTTTGAGGATGCTGTCGTGGAGGCGAGGGCGTGGCTTGTCATGAGTTCCTACAACTCGATCAACGGCACCACCGCCAGTGAGAACAAGCTGTTGGAAACACCGCTGTCCACCGAGTGGGGCTTCGACGGCGTCGTGGTTTCCGACTGGACAGGCGTCCGTTCTGTTGAAGCTGCCAATGCTCACCAGGACCTGGAGATGCCCGGTCCCGTGGGTCACTGGGGCGACAAACTCCTAGCCGCCGTCGAGGACGGACGTGTCAGCCGCGAGAAGATCCTGGAAAAGGTGGTCCGCATCCTGCGCCTGGCCGCGCGCGTGGGCTCCCTTGACGGTTTCGGTCCGGCCGTGTCGGAGCTCCCCGCCCGACTTGACGGGGCAGCCTTGGCGCGTGAAATCGCCATCCGCGGCTCCGTGCTGGTTCGCAACGAGGGCGGGCTTCTGCCCCTCAACGTTAAGAGCCTGGACCGCGTCGCCGTCATCGGCCACAATGCCGACGAAGCACGCATCCAAGGCGGCGGCAGCGCCACCGTGATGCCCAAATACGCCGTTTCGCCCCTCGAAGGGGTGCGGAAGGTGTTGCCCGACAACATCAGCGTCACCTATACGCGCGGAGCCAAGGTGGCAGAGGGTCTGCAGCCCTTTGCTCGAACCGCTCTTCACAACCCGGTTTCCAACGCGCCCGGCCTGCGCGTGACCTTCCTGGACGCCGACGGCGCAGTGCTCTCCGGTGAGGACCGGCTCGCCTCCCACCTCATCTGGTTCGGCGTCGGAATCCCCGAAGGCACGGCGGCCATCCGGATGGAAACCGAGTGGATCGCCCAGACGGCCGGCATTCAGCACCTGGGGGTGGGGACGGTCGGCAACGTCCGGCTGGCTCTCGACGGTGACGAGGTATTCAACGGCGAACTGATCGATAACACTGATGTTTTGGGCGCCGCGCTCTTCGACCCGCCACAGACGGTGCACTCAATCGAAACCACCTCAGGGCAGCGAATCCGCATCGACGCCACCTACCAGCTACCGCCCGAGCAAGTGATCCCATTCACCGCGATCCTCCTCGGCGCGGAGACCATCGTGGCTGACCCGGAGACGGAAATTGCCGCCGCGGTGGCCGCGGCACGGAAGTCCGACGTCGCCGTGGTGGTCGTGGGAACCAGCGCCTCGATTGAGTCCGAAGGCTTCGACCGCAAGGATCTTAACTTGCCCGGAAGCCAGAACCGGCTGGTAGAAGCAGTTGCTGCGGCCAACCCGCGCACCGTCGTCGTGGTCAACGCAGGTTCGCCGGTTCTGATGCCCTGGATCGACAAGGTGGGAGCCGTCCTGCTCGGCTGGTTCGGAGGCCAAGAGTTCGGCATGGCCATAGCCGACATCCTGATCGGCACAGAGGAACCCGGAGGCCGGCTTCCTACCACCTGGCCGGCGGCCCTTGAAGACGTTCCCGTGCTGAATACCACCCCCGTAGACGGCAAAGTGAAGTACTCCGAAGGAATCCACATCGGCTACCGTGCCTGGCTCAAGCAGCAGGCCTCAGGCGGGGCCGCCCCCGCACTGCCCTTCGGCTTCGGCCTCGGCTACACCACGTTCGACCTGGGACGGCCCCATGCTCCCTTGTCTGTTCAGGCAGGGCGGGACGTTATAGTGCACGTTCCGGTCAAGAACACCGGCGGGCGCACAGGCAGAGAAACCATTCAGGTGTACTTGGCGCGTCGGGACTCTACAATAGAACGCCCCGTGCGCTGGCTCGCTGGATTCAACACCACTCACCTGGCGCCCGGCGGAACCGATTCCGTGGAGGTCCGCATTCCTGCCCGGGCCTTCGCCCACTACGACGACGGCTGGAAATTCGAGCCGGGGGCATATCAGATCATGGTGGGCCGGCACTCCGCCGACGACTTCCAGGTCCTGGAGGTCGCGCTCCTCTAGCTCCGGCGGCTATGTAAACGTGGTCATCGGAATCCAAGTGGGCCGGGCATTTCAAAGGCTGAGATAGGGCCCTGGTCTTGCAGGGTGAGGTCTATGACGTCCAGGCCGTTGAGCAATCTCCACCCTGTGTCGGCATCGACGGTAAATCCCATGGACAGTTCGCTGGCGACCAGGTTGTCCAGATGTTCGGTGTCGCCAACTGGCTCGTGTATGTAGGGCAGATAGGGGCCCTGAACTTCCAAGCGCCTCCTCGGGACCGGCCGGGTGCAGACGCGAGGTCGACGGGGCGCGGGGTGCAGCCGTCGAGTCTCGATGCTGGTTATCGTGCTCATAATGCGACTCGCAGGGTAGTCGGTGCGACGAACTGCAGGGTTCCGTTGGTGACCAGCCGCGATCCCAGCCCAACAAATTGAGGGACCCCTGGGCGCCGGTCTGGGCGGCAGGAATGCGTCTTGTTTTTCGACGCTGTCCGGACTCACAGATCCCTTGATCTGCCACCACTAGGTGTCGGATTGTGGTCTGAGAATCTAGCAGCCGCGTGTCAGGGAAAAGCAATTGGGGCGTCATCTTGCCGCATTTTGTGACTCGTCTGATGTCAGGTTGGGGGTGTTCCCCATCTGGACGTATACGCGGCAGGCGAGCCAAGTTTCCGGCCTTGGTGACTCCGGTTGCCCGTGAGGTCGTTCGCTACTTTGATCAGACTGGTCCTACGGCGATGTCAGAAGGCTCGAATAGTTCGAAATCCAATATGCACGCATACCAGTAACGGCCGCGGGGTAAGGCACAACGACGGCGCCTGCAGGGGAGCGGCTCACTCCAGCTTGGTCGTGCAGGTACTGGTAGACGATTTCCCTACTTCGGGACGCCGCTTCCGGGGCGTTGGATCAGCTCGGCGGCATTTTTCCGTCCTTTGTAGGCGCCGCGCTGTTTAGCCCAGGCGATGCCTTCCCGCTGGCGCTCCTCAATGACCGAGCGTTCAATATGGCAAGGCGCCTAGGAGCCCGGCGCTGGCCCCGACTTTCGGGTTGCGTGTTGCGTGTCCGCGCCAGCGCCGGGAGTCTGAAAATTTTCCTGTCACTGTCCTCAGGTACTGACAGGATCGACGAGTGTCTGATACCCGTCGACGTGATGGAATAATTTCCGACCGCCTGCATGCTCTAGTAGTAGCCACATGACGGTGCCGTCCGCCAAAATGGCGTCTACCGTTCCCCTGTGGCTCTGGTCGGCCCCGGGGCCGAGCAGCAGCACGGTGTCACCTGGTATGAGCTCGCACCAGTTCGCCACTACCGATCTCCGATAACCATACTGGGTGGGCCTGTTCAGTTGCTCTGGCAAAAGCTTCGTGCTCGTAGTCATCGGATTAGAGCGACCTGAGAACGAGAGCGGATCCCTGTCCGCCTCCGCCGCAGATTCCCGCGGCGCCCAGCTCACCCGATCCCTGCTCGGCAAGTTGACGTGCCAGTGTTCCGACAATGCGTGCGCCTGAGGCTCCGATGGGGTGCCCGAGGGCGATCGCGCCGCCACGGGTATTGACGATATCGGGGCTGATTCCGAGTGTGCGGACCGATTGGACGGCCACCGCGGCGAACGCCTCGTTGATCTCCACGGCCGCCAGGTCTTCTACTCCGGCGTTGACCTTCTTGAGTGCGGCCAGGATGGCATTGGCGGGCTGGTCGTGCAGCCGCACGTCAGGCCCGGCCACGAAGGCATGCGCTTCCACTGCAGCGATTGGGGACAGGCCCAACCTTGCAGCAACTGCTTGGCTGACGAGGACCAATGCGGCGGCGCCGTCTGTGATTTGCGACGAGTTTCCGGCCGTGATGGTCCCTTCTTTGCTGAAGGCCGGACGCAGGGCTGCGAGGGACTCGGAGGTCGTCCCGTTCCGAACTCCGTCGTCACCGGCGACTACGCTATCTCCACGGCGCGAGGTGATCGTGTAAGGGGCGATTTCTTGGGCATGGAAGGCGGCATGTGCCTCGGCACGCTGGTGCGAGACCGCTGCCCATGCATCTTGGCTTGCCCTGTCCAGACCGTAGTCGGTATTGCCGTCCTCGGTGGAGATCCCCATCGATCGGCGTTCGAAGGCATCAGTAAGGCCGTCGAATTCCAGTGTGTCCACGACCTGCAATGCCCCGTACTTTTGTCCGGCCCTCGCATTGAACACGTGAGGAGCCAAGGACATGGACTCCTGGCCGAGCGCTACGACAATGTCCGCCTCACCGCTGTCGATCAGCCGTGCGGCGGAAGCGACGGCCTCGATGCCCGACAGGCACACTGCATTTAGCGTGATTGCCGGGACGCTCAAGGGGATTCCTGCCGCTACGGCAGACTGTCGGGCGGGGTTTTGACCCGCTCCGCCCTGCAGGACGTGTCCGGCGATCACTCTTTGGACTTCCTGCGGATTCACGCCGGCACGGCTAAGCGCTGCCGCGATCGCGTGAGAGCCAAGGGCTGTGGCCGGGATGGAGGCGAATTGTCCGTTGAACCGGGCGAACGGTGTCCGGGCGTAGCCGGCGATCAGCGCGCTCATGCGTCTGCCCCGACGGCCTCGGATACGGTCTCAGCGGTGTCCGCCTGCCGGAGTGCCCCGGGGTCACCGGAAGCCGGCTCGAGGGCAACGGTGAAGGGCGCCCCGGTCTGAGCGCGAAGTTCTTCGACGGTATGCCCTGGGGCAATTTGGCGCAGGACAAGAGCGCCGTCCACTACATCGAAGACTGCACGGTCGCTGATGATGCGGTCGACAACGCCAACACCGGTCAGCGGAAGGTCGCACTCGGACACGATCTTCGGGGTACCGTCTTTGGCTACATGGTCGGTGACCACGATCACCCGCGGTGTGCCGGCGACAAGGTCCATGGCACCGCCCATACCCTTCACGAGCTTTCCCGGAATGGTCCAGTTAGCCAGGTCTCCTGCTCCCGATACCTGCAGGGCACCAAGGATGGCGGTCTGCACGTGTCCGCCACGGATCATGCCGAAGGAGACAGCGGAGTCAAAAAAGCTGCCGCCCGGCAGAACTGTGACGGTCTGTTTGCCGGCGTTGATGAGGTCCGCGTCCTCGTCGCCTTCGTAGGGGAACGGGCCCATGCCCAGCAGGCCGTTCTCGCTTTGGAGAGTAACGCGCACGCCCTCGGGCAGATGGTTGGCCACCAACGTGGGGATTCCGATGCCCAGATTCACGTACTGGCCGTCTTCGAGTTCACTGGCGGCGATGGCCGCCATTTCATCACGGGTCCACATGATTTCATACCTCCGCGCGGACCCGTACGGTCCGCTGTTCGATGTCTTTGGTCTGATTGACGACGCGCACCACTCGCTGCACGAAGACCCCTGGTGTGATTACGTCCTCGGGGTCCAAGTAACCATCGACTACTTCTTCGGCTTCAGCGATGGTCGTTCGGCCGGCCGCTGCGACGAGGGGGTTGAAGTTGCGGGCAGTCATTCTGTAGCGGAGGTTACCTTCGCGGTCTGCCTGGTGGGCGCGGACCAAGGCGACGTCTGCAACGATGCCGCGTTCCAGGATGCAACGCTGGCCATCGAATTCTGCTTCAGGCTTACCCTCCGCGATTGGCGTGCCAACGCCGGTGGGAGTGTAGAAGGCGGGGACGCCTGCTCCGCCAGCGCGCAGACGCTCCGCGAGGGTTCCCTGCGGAACGAATTCAACATCGAGCGTGCCTGCCAGGTATTGCTCTGCAAAGAGCTTGTTTTCCCCGACGTAGGAAGCCAGAACCTTGCTCACCTGCTGGTTCTCCAGCAGCAGGCCCAGTCCCTTGCCGTCCACGCCCATGTTGTTGGATACGACAGTCAAGTTACGCGCGCCGCTGTCGCGTACCGCCTCGATGAGGTCCCGGGGGATGCCGCTGAGGCCGAATCCCCCGACGGCGAGGACCATTCCGTCCTGGATGGTTCCGGCCAGCGCCTCTGCGGCGCTGCCCCAAAGTTTTTCTGCCATCTTATTTCCTATTCGTCCACTATATGATCTGTGTGAGGTTTGTCATGAACCGTAGCTCTTGCCCCGAAGTACGGTCAATAAGAATGTGGTCTTGACGGTTTATTGGTCGCCTTGTGGTCAGCGTGGCCCAAAGCGTCCATAATGTAGACATGAGTGAAACGCTTCCCGGGGCACAAGTCGTCGGCCGCATCGGCCAGGTTCTTCGAGCCGTCAGCGGGGCCATGCCCCGCGGGATCGGGACGACAGAAGTCGCCCGCGCCACCGGGTTGGCGCGCCCCACGGCCCATCGGCTGCTGTCATCTTTGGCGGCCGAGGGATTCCTGGACCATGATTCCAAGGCGGGCCGCTGGCATCTGGGGCCCGAGCTCTACCTCATGGGGTCCATCGCCGCGGAGCGCTATGACATCACCGAACTGGCCCGCGACCACGTCCGGGCCCTTGCTGAAGAGACCGGGGAGAGCGCCTTCCTGTCGGCCCGACGCGGCGACGAAACTGTCTGCGTGCTGCGCCAGGACGGCAGCTTCCCGATCCGTTCCTTCGTTCTCTACGAGGGCAAGCGCTTCCCTCTAGGCATCGCATCCGCGGGGCTGGTTATCCTCTCGTTCCTGCCGCGGGACGCGGCCGAGCGGTACCTTGCCCGCGCGCGACTGGAAGAACACTTTGGCCCCGAACACGCTGCGGATCTCATCCGCCAACGGGTCGAAGAGACCCGCGCGGTGGGATATTCAACCAATCCCGGGCTTCTCGTTCAAGGCAGTTGGGGCATGGGAGCGGCGGTGTTCGACGCCGCCGGGCAGCCTGCCTGGGCTTTGAGCATCACCGGTATAGAGTCCCGTTTCTCCGCCGAACGGCGCCCCGTCCTTGGGCGCCTGCTGCTGCGCCACGCCCACGCCCTATCCGAGAAGATCAAACGCTGAGCCCCTGCCTTGCATTCCTCCGGCTTGAAGGCGCAGGGGCCGGATTCCACGGGAGCGAGGCTGTCCCGTGTCCGGTGCCCGCACGGGCTGACGACAAAGCGCCGCCGGGAATGGGTGGCCCCGCCGGCGCTTCACTCGTTAGTTGTGGGCTACGGCAGCTGCGTCGCGGGTCGTAGCGGCGTCGCTTTTCCTGCTGCCGGCATTCATGATGAGGCCGGCAGCAAATTCGGAGATCCAACCAAGGCAGGCACCGATAACAAGCGCCAGTGACGTGCTTAGAAGGTCGAGGTTATTTCCGAAGTATGCCGCGGTCCCGGCGAACGCCCCCGGGATAAAGCTCAGGACACTCCAGCGTGCCTGGATGCACATGGCGAAGGCAGCGATGGCGACCGAGATTCCCAGGGCCCCGGGAATCGGCAGGGTTGACGCCCCCCACACCATTGCAGCGCCCCACAGGACACCGGTCAGGTTCGCGGGGATGGTCTTGAGAAGCCCCGTCCGCTTGCCTCCCGCCGCGAAGAAGCACGCCCATGACAAAAAGCCGACCCAGGTGATGAGTCCAAGGGGAGTGCTGTACTCGGCCCAGAAGCCGGCAAGAACGCCTGCAGTGATACCGATAATTACAAGAGCCTTCATAGTTGTTCCTTGCTTTCAAGAGAGCATCGTTGATCAGTTGAGGGGGTGGAAGACGGTGGCCCCTCCCTGCGGCATCTGCCGACGTCCAGTCCTTTGGGCCTGAGCCAACGCAGGGCCGCTCCGTATTTTTTGCCCTTGGCGGCATTGCCTTAGCGGAACCGGAGCGGGAGGGGAGGCACTTCACCGATTATCGTTAATTGATAATCTGACTGCGACTGTACACGGCTGTGACTGCACTCACAAGGCTTTGAACCGATATTGCACGCTGTTGAGGTGAATCAGAGGCCCGGACAGCTGTGCGTTCCGGGCCACAATGAACGGGCCCCCAGGCATGGCGACACAGCCCTCTGACTCTTTGCTCCGGCCGGCTGTCGGGTTTCCACAGCCGGCGATGTAGCGGCCCACGTGCGCGGCTGTGCGCGAGCGGTATCCAGGGCTGGACAGTGCTGTCGTTAGCCCCCGGAGGAGACCCATTCTGTGGTGCCGTCGCTGAAAAACTGCTCTTTCCAAATCGGGACCTGCGCCTTGATCCGGTCCACCAATTCACAGCAGACCTCGAACGCCTGCTGCCGGTGCGGCGCGGCCACGGCACACACGAGCGCGGAGTCGCCAATTTCAAGCCTGCCGACCCTGTGTGCGGCCCAGATCCGCAAGGATTGGCTGTCCGCGCCGGCTTTTTCTTGGACGAGGGCTGCAACTACCTCCCTGAGCACCTGTTCCGCGATCGGATGGGCTGAGTACCTCAGCTGCTCAACACCCTTGCCTCCATCGTGATTGCGGACGACGCCGCTGAAGCTGACAACGGCACCGTCCCTTTCTGACCCGACAGCGGCGATTGCCTCTTCCACGGCGATCGGTTCGGTGGCCAGTGAGGTCCTTATGACCTGGATTTGCGTTTCTGCCTTGCCCATTGGCCGCTCCTTCTGATTAATGCCCTCTTCAATGGCTGCGGCCGGTCTGCCGCTGCAGGGTTCTATCCGCCGGCGAAGGGAGGCAGGACATCGATGACGTCACTTGTCCCGAGTCCTGCAGTGGGGTCACGAAGGGCGACCTGATTTCTCAGGAAGCTGCATCGCTGCAGGATGCGCGAGAGGGGCACCGTTCCTGCCGGAGCTTCCGGGCGCTGGACCGCCAGTACAGCTGCCAGCAGTGTTTCCAGGCTGGCGCCCTCGGGCAGGGGATGGTCTTCCTCCTCGACCCCGGCGGCTGCGCATGCGGCAGCAAAATAACGTACGAGCACTGGTTAGCCTCCTATGGCGCTCATGCTGCGATCCGGTTGAACAAAATCCTCGGTGCCAAGGCCGGTGTGGTCCATGCCGTGGGCCCGGGGCTTGGCCCACATTGCGTCCTGCCATCTTTCCGCGAGCTCGCGATCCGTGGCTCCTTGCCGCATGAGCGAGACAAAGTCGACTTCATGGCGGGAGAAGAGGCAACTCATGATCTTTCCGTCCGCAGTGATCCGGGTGCGGCGGCAATCGCCGCAGAAGGGTTCTGTCACCGAGGCGATGATGCCGACCGTTCCCAGCGCCGGGCCTGTGATGCCGCCTCGGCTGAAGTCGCGGCGCCGCACCTGAAACCGCTCCGCGGGGGCCCCGTCCCGGTGGCCGGGGTCGGGTGTCAGGACATACTCGGTCGACAAAAGCTCGCGGATTTCCGCGGCGGTGATCATGTCCCTTCGGCTCCAGCCGTGGTCTGCGTCCAAGGGCATTTGTTCGATGAAGCGCAGCTCATGCCCCTGCTGAAGTGACCAGCGCAGCAGTTCCGGCGCTTCGGCGTCGTTGATGCCGCGCATGAGGACGGCGTTGAGCTTGACGGGTCCGAGCCCGGCATCACGGGCAGCATCTACTCCGGCCAGCACCTGGGTGAGGAACGGCCGGCGCGTCAGCTGCTTGAAGGTCTCCTCGTGCAGGGAATCGAGGGAGACGTTAATCCTGGTCAGTCCGGCTGCCTTCAGCGGGGCCGCCTTCGTCTGGAGTCCGACACCATTGGTGGTCATGGCGATCGGCAGGTGCGGATGATTGGCACGGATCCCGGATATGACGTCAAGGAGATCGGCACGCACCAAGGGCTCTCCGCCGGTCAGTCTCAGCTCACGGATGCCAAGCTCCCTGACGCCGAGGCGGACCGTCCGGATGATCTCCTCGGCGGTCATGACTGCCTGCTTGGCCATCCATTCGAGGCCTTTGGCAGGCATGCAGTAGGTGCAGCGCAGGCTGCACCTGTCGGTAAGGGACAACCTCATGTCAGTGGCGCGTCGCCCGTACCGGTCCCAGAGCCCGTCGGGTGCTTCACGGCGGGGGAGCGGCGGTACCGCATCGGGTTCAGATTCAGGGCCGGAGCGGATGCTTGGCATGCCGAGGGGGGTGGGTGATGCTCTTTTCGCCGGCACGGCGGGTGTGCACGTTGGGGTTTCCGGCGCTGATGGTCCCGTCACGGGGGCGACTTTCACGTGGAGGACTCGATGTGGTTGAGGACCGACGTAAGCGCCCCCGTTGTTTTTGCCCACATGTCGTGATGGATGGGCCCGTTGGTGCTGCCCAAGGGGGTCCCGGTCCCGCCCCAGCGGTGAGCGATGATTTCGGCCGCGATGCTGATGGCTGTTTCCTCAGGGGTTCGGGCACCAAGATCAAGCCCAATCGGCGATGACAGGCGGCGCAGCTGTTCTTCGCTGACTCCAGCCTCCCGGAGCCGGCCCAGGCGGTCTTCGTGGGTACGTCGGGATCCCATGGCACCGATGTATCCCACAGGAAGAGTGAGTGCCGTCTCCAGCAGCGGCCCATCGAATTTCGGATCGTGGGTGAGTACGCAGAGAACCGAGCGGCCGTCGATGCGGCCTGCTTCGGCCTCGCTGTGCAGGTACCGGTGGGGCCAGTCGACGATGACCTGATCGGCGGACGGGAACCGGGCGCGGGTTGCGAACACCGGGCGGGCGTCGCAGACGGTCACGTGATAGCCGAGGAAGGAACCGATGCTGGCAACCGCTGCGGCGAAGTCGATGGCTCCGAACACGAGCATGCGCGGCGCGGGGGCGAAGGCCCAAACGAAGACCTTGACACCATCGCCGAGCCGCTCGCCGTGAGGACCGTAGGTGAACGTGCCGTTGTGGCCCAGTCCCAGCAGGCCCACCGCATCATCGCCTACCGCGTCATCGAGGACGGCGCCGCCAAGGGTGCCGGTTGATTCTCCTTCAGGCCTTACTATCAGCCTGGCACCCAGCCGCTCGGGGTCGGGATGCTCTATTACGGTGGCGACGGCCACCGGGCGCCCTTCGTCCACATCCCTGGCAACTGAGTCAAGATCGGGGAAGGTCTCACGGTTTATGGGCTCGACAAAGACATCGAGAATGCCGCCGCACGTCAGTCCGGCGGAGAAGGCCGTTTCGCTGCTCACGCCGTAGCGTTCCAGAACGGGGGCATCGTTCTCCACCACCGACTGTGCGAGCTCGTAGACAGCACCCTCGACGCATCCGCCCGAGACCGAGCCGACGGCTTCTCCGTCCGGCCCCACGATAAGGGAGGCGCCCGGTAGCCTGGGTGCGGATTCGAAGGTAGCCACGACGGTGCCCATCCCGACTGTGTGGCCAGCCCGCCACCAGGCAAGAAGATCGTCAAGTATCTCGCGCATTGCTTCTCACCCTCGCATGTTGCCGTTCCCGATCAGCCTTAACACCTCAACCCGTTGAGCTCTGGTCTTCGGCCGGCTATCGCGTTATAATCGATTATCGTTAGTCTAGCGCAGGAGTATCCCCATGGCCAGAGCTGCCCATCATGCAATTATCACGTGCGCACCAACCGGTGCGATTCACACCCCGACCATGTCCCCCTGGCTGCCGATCACGCCGGAGGAGATCGCCGAGGCTGCGCTTGGCGCCGCACGCGCCGGGGCTGCCATCGTCCATCTGCACGTTCGCGATCCGAAGGACGGTCGCCCGGTCCAGGATCCAGCACTGTTCAAGGAAGTGCTCGGAATCATCAAGGACGATTCAGATGTGATCATCAACCTCACGACCGGAGGAAGCCCGGCGATGACGGTGGAGGAGCGCATCGCTCCGGCCGTCCAACTGGCTCCGGAACTGGCGTCGCTGAACATGGGATCCATGAACTTTGGCCTGTTCCCCATGCTTGACCGCTATCCTTCAGTGAAGCACGACTGGGAGCGGGAGTACCTCGGCAACAAGGACATCGTCTTTAAGAACACCTTTGCCGACATCGAGCGGATCCTCAAGACCTGCGGTGACCAGGGCACCCGGTTCGAATTCGAGTGTTACGACACATCGCACCTCTACAACCTCGCGCACATGCTTGACCGCGGCCTCGTGCGTGGGCCGCTGTTCATCCAGACCGTCTTCGGCCTCCTCGGGGGGACAGGAAACCACATCGAGGACATTGCCCACATGCACCGCACTGCCGAGCGCCTCTTCGGTAATGACTTTGAGTGGTCAGTGCTGGGTGCCGGCTCTGCGCAGATGCGTATCGGTGCCATCGCCCTCTCCCTCGGCGGCAACGCCCGCGTGGGCATCGAGGACTCGCTGTGGGACGGTCCCGGGAAGCTGGCCGAGACCAATGCTGCGCAGGTCGAAAGGATAACTTCCATCGCCCGCCTGCTTCACAGGGAACCGGCAACTCCGGAAGAGGCGCGCCGTCGCCTCGATCTGAGAGACTTGTAACATAAACGATAATCCTCGACGTCAGCCGCAGGCCGCTCGAGACGAGTGAGAGGTGCCTTACGATGACTGCCAGCCCGGGGATTTCTGAGCACAGCAACGAGCTCCTATCAACCACGGTCAAGCGGCTCCTGCTGGACCGCATCATGAGCGGACAGTACGAGCCAGGCGGAAGAATTGTCGAGCTGCAGCTGGCCAAGGAGCTGGGAATGAGCCAGTCGCCCATCCGGGAGGCGCTGCGCGATCTGGCCGCAGCAGGCGTCATTACGATTCATCCCCGGCGAGGGGCGCGCGTTCGCATGCCGAGCGCCAAAGAACTGGCGGATGTCAGTATAGTTCGCGCGGAAATCGACGCCCTGGCCGCCCGGCTGACCGCCGGCGAGATGAGCGAATCCACTTTGGCAACCCTTCAGGATCTGGTTGATGCAATGCTGGCCAGCTTGGGCTCCGGTGATTTCCTCGCAGTCACGGAAGCTGACGTCCAGTTCCACAGAGTTATCGCCCAGACTGCCGGGAATCAGGCACTGGTGTCGGCTTTCGACCACCTCGCTCCGTTCGGACGCACCTTCATCACCCTGAACCTGCCCAACGTGGATGTGCGCGACCTGCTCCAGGAGCATGTTGGCATCCTCGACGCTTTGCGCGACGGCGATGCCGAACGTGCATCCAAGGCTGCCCGCCAGCACCAGCTCAACGTCAGCAAGCTGATCCAAGACCATTACCAGCCCAAGGAAATGGGCTGACCTAGCCCCTTTGCAGGTGACCGCTTTACTGCAACCCCGATTCAAAGCCCTAGATAATCGATAATCGTTTGACAGGGTTGCTGCTAAACCCTAAGCTTCAAAGTAATCCCGATCACAGTAGCCGCTGAAATCCATTGGAACCGGGCGGCAGACACTGAACTGACTCAAGGAAGAGATCAAATGACAGAAACGATGGAAGCCCTCGTCGTACAATCGCCGAACGTTCTCGGCATCGAAACCAGGGCCGTGCCCCAACCGGGAGCCAACGAGGTCCTTGCCAGGGTGAGGGCAACCGCCATCTGTGGCACCGACGCACACCTGATCCGGGGCGACTACCCGGGATTCTGGCCGTTGGCCTTCCCCTTCACCCCTGGCCATGAGTGGGCAGGGGAGATCGTGGCTCTTGGCCCCGGTGCTGAGGCCTATGGCTGGAGCGTCGGTGACCGTGTTGCCGGTACCAGCCACAACGCCTGTGGGGCGTGCCAGAAGTGTGTCGAGGGCCAGTACAACGTATGTGAGAACTACGGGAAGGCCGGGCTGCACGAGCAGTACGGCCACAACGTCCAGGGCGTGGATGCCACCTACGCGGTCCACAACGTCAAGTGCATCTTCCGGCTGCCGGACAGTGTGTCCTTCGAAGAGGGTGCACTCGTCGACCCAGCCAGCATCGCACTGCACGTGGCACGACGGGGCAACATCAAGCCCGGCGACACGGTCGCCGTGACCGGCGCCGGGGCCATCGGGCTTCTTGCCGGCGACGCGGCGCTCATCTGTGGCGCGGCCCGGGTGATCATCGTCGGCCGTGGACACCGCCTTGAAAAAGCTGCCGCCATGGGCTTCGAGACCGTTGACACAAACGCCGTCGACCCGGTCGCAGACGTCCGGCGTCTGACCGAGGACCTCGGCGCCGATGTTGTCCTCGAATGCGCCGGCGTGCCGGAAACCCTGACCTGGGCAATGGAAATGCTCCGCAAGGGCGGCCGCTGCGCCATGGTAGGCATCCCGACCGAAGCCGTTGCTCTGACTATTCAGCCTATTGTGCTCAACGAACTCGAACTTGTCGGCTCGCGCGCCTCCGCCGGTGAGATGCGCCGTGTCATACCTTTCATTGCCAACGGCCGGATGCGGGTCAAGGACCTGATCACCCACCGCTTCCCCCTGGCGGAATACGAGACGGCACTGACCACCTTCAACGACCGTTCCAGCGGCGCGCTGAAGATCATCATCGAACCCTGACCCGGACGCACCGGAAAAGAAAGGACGACGATGTCCAAGTACTATCGGCCCGCCAGTGTGGCGGACGCCCTTACTGCCCTTGCCGCGGCAGGTGAGGGCGGACGTATCCTCGTCGGCGGAACTGACCTGATAGTCGGGCTGCGGCACCACACGCTGCAGCCGGATCTCATCGTTGATCTCAAAAACGCCCAGGACCTCCCCAAGCCGATCACCGTTACCGACGCCGGGGTGAGCATTGGTCCCACTTTCGCCATGACTGAACTCATCACGCATCCTGTGGTCCAGGAATGGTACCCGGGACTGGTGGAAGCCGCCGGAAGCGTGGGATCCGTAGCGATCCGCAACCGGGCAAGTCTCATCGGGAACGTCTGCAACGGTTCCCCGGCAGCAGACACCGCTCCGCCGCTCCTGGTCCTGGGCGCGTCCGTGACAATAGCCTCCGTAGACGGAGAGCGAACCGTACCGATGTCCGAGTTCTTCCTTGGTCCAAGGCGGACGCAATGCAGGCCCGGACAGATCGTCACTCACATCCATCTCCCGCGGCCCGAGGATGGAAGCGGATCGGCCTCCCGCCGGCTCACCCGGCGGCGGGGTGTTGATATTGCAACAGTCAGCGTCGCTGCCCAGGTGAACGCCGACGGAAAGCTCCTCCTGGGGCTGGGCGCCGTCGGCCCCCGCCCGCTGCTCACCGGGCAGACAGATCCGCTTGCCCTTGAAGACGGCCCGGCCCTTATCAAGGTCCTTGATGAGTTGCTGGAGCTAGCCACACCGATCAGCGACGTACGCAGCAGCCGGGAATACCGCATCGCCACGCTCCGCGCCCTGACCAAACGCGCGGTCCTGACAGCGGCAAACCGCAGAAATAACAAGGAGATGGCCTCGTGACAAGCACTACCGGGAACCAACAACCGGCGAGCACTGATCAGCAGAACGTGACGTGCACCGTCAACGGAAGCGAACGATCCATGTTCGTGCCGACAGAACGCACCCTGCTGGACGGCCTGCGTGACGAGCTTGGACTGACCGGCAGCAAAAAGTGCTGCGCGGAAGGCGAGTGTGGTGCTTGCACCATCCTCCTGGACGGCCGGGCGGTGAACTCCTGTCTTGTTCTCTGCTCGGAAGCCGATGGTCGCGAGATCACGACCATCGAGGGCCTTTCCCAGGACGGCCTGAGCGATTTGCAGGAGGAATTTCTCAACGCAGGCGCAGTCCAGTGCGGCTTCTGCATCCCCGGGCAGGTCGTATCGGCCGAATACCTGCTCCGCACGAACCCCGAGCCCTCGGTGGAGCAAATCCGCGAATCAATGTCCGGCAACCTGTGCCGGTGCGCCGGCTACGAGCGCATAGTTTGCGCCGTGCAGGCTACAGCTGCCCGGAGGACCTGTGGCCATGACTGAAGCACTACAGCACACAGCCCCGTCCCACGCTCATGGTGATAGCACCGTATCCGGCCGTAACGTAGGCCAGCCAGTGCTTAGGTACGGCGGAGAGGACCGGACTACCGGCGCTCAGCGCTTCGTCGCCGACCTCGAGTTCACCAACGCCCTCCAGGTAGCCTTGGTCACCATTCCCGTCGGCTGCGCCGAGATCACGGGAATCGACACGGCGGCTGCGCTACGGATCCCAGGTGTGGTGGACGTTGTGGCCGGGGCGGACCTTCCGTCCCCCATGCCGCGCTTTGGCGTATCACACCAGGACCGCCCTGTTCTTGCCGATGGAAGAGTGAATTTCCATGGGGAACCGGTCGCTGCCGTGTTGGCCGAGACCGCCGAGGCGGCATACGCCGGCGCCCGCGCTGTTCATGTTGACTTCAATGAGCTCCCCGGGGTCTACACGCTCGATTCCGCCCTGGCGCCGGGAGCGCATCTGGTCCAGGACCCGGCACTTCGACCTGGCGATCCGTTGGCGGACACCAACGTAATAAAGGATGCGCTCTACACGTGGGGCGACATCGCCGCGGAAGAGGAACGAACAGCCACGGTTGTCGAAAACACCTATACCTTCCCGATGGTCACCCACTTTCCCATTGAGCCGGGCGGCACCGTTGCGATCCCGACCGACAACGGTGGCATCGAGGTCTATTCCCCTGTGCAGCACCCCTACCTGCTGCAGCAGACCCTGGCGAAATTGCTCGGTTTACCCCTGAATAAGGTGCGGGTCTGCGCGCCCGATCCTGGAGGCGCCTTCGGCGGCAAACAAAACCCCAAGCTGGAACCTTTGGTGGCTACCCTGGCTCTTCGCACCGGCAGGACCTGCCGCCTGATTCTGTCGCTGGAGGAAACCTTCCAGAGCATGCGCCGGGCCGGATGCCGGATCACCGCGCGCACTGGCTTCACCGAGCAGGGGCACCTGACGTTCCACGAAGTCAACGCCGATTTCCTGATCGGGGCCTACGCGGACGTCGCCCCCCGGGTAATGCAAAAAGGAAGTTACGTTGCGGCAGGACCATACCGGATGCCTGCCGTCCGGGTTGCCGGCCGTGCCGTCCTGACGAACACCACGCCAAGCACCGCCTTTCGGGGATACGGAAGCCCCCAGGTGACGTGGGCGACCGAATCCCAACTGGACGCTGGTGCCCGTGCACTTGGCCTCGACGGCCTTGAAATCCGGCGCCGCAACCTCGTTGGAAACGGAGAAGCCTTCGTTCGCGGAGAATGTGAAGCCAAGGCTGACGGTGAATGGATCCAGAGCCTGGAAAAAGCAGCGGAGCTCATCGGATGGGATCAGCCGCTGGCCCCCAACCGCGGCCGCGGCATCGCCGTCGGCATCAAACCCGGTGCCACCTCCGGACTCTCGCAGAGCCTGGTCCGGCTGCTCTTCGACGGAAGCGCCATCGTTTACGCTGGCACATCCGACATGGGGCAGGGAGCGCGCACCCTGTGGCAGCAGATCGTTTCCGATGAACTCGGCGTGGAACTGGACAAGGTCAGCGTGGTCAGCGGGGATACCAGCACCGTACCGTTTGATCTGCAGACTTCCGCCAGCCGTTCCACCGTCTTCATGGGTTCAGCGACCGTACTTGCGTGCCGTGATGCCCGACGCCGCGTGCTGGAGCTGTACGCAGAGACGCACGGGATACCAGAGGAGCAGCTCTCCGAAGAGCCTGGTCTCCTGGTTACTCCCGACGGTGAGGTGAGCCTTCCGGAGGCGGCGCGTGCGGCACTGGGAAGTTTACGCGGGGAGTTCATCGGCCAGGGAACCAGGCGGCTTCGAGGCAAGGGGCACCACCCGCTGGGCGGGGACGCCGCCTTCTATGAGTTCAACGCCACCGCAATCGAGGTCGAGGTTGATCGCGAAACAGGTGAGCTGCTTCTCACGAAACACGTCACCGTCAGCGACGTGGGCACCGAGCTCAACCCGCTGCAGGTCGTCTCCCAGGACGAGGGCGCCGCAATCATGGGGCTCGGTCACAGTCAGATGGAGCAGCTGCTGATAGACGACCATGGCCGGATCCGAAACCTTGGGGCGTTGGACTACCGAATTCCGACCTTCAAAGATGTGCCGGTGGAGCTCATCAGCGCCGCCATCGAGAACCACGACGGTCCAGGACCGTACGGGTCCAAGGGAATCAGCGAAGGCGCGCTGCTGTGCACGGCTGGAGCACTGGGTTCGGCGGTGGCGGCCGCGACAGGCGTCGTGTTCCGCGACCTGCCGCTAACCCCCGAAACTGTCTGGGCGGGGCTGCAAGCAGCCGATCTCGGTCAGCCCGACTGAATGAAAATGCCGCCAAGGCGGCGAACGGCTATCCCCACCGATGCGGATAAGCCTGATTGGGAAAACCAAGAAAGGAGACATCATGTCTCGTAAGCCCGTTGTTTGCTTGGCCGGAACCTTGGACACCAAGGGTACCGAGTACGAATTCGTTCGCAATACACTCCTCGCGGCCGGCGTCGACGTCCTGGTTGTGGACTGCGGCGTCCTCGGTGAGCCATATTTCGAGCCGGATATCCCGTCCTCCGTAGTCGCAGAACGTGCCGGCATCGACCTGGCTTCCTTCTCGGGAGGGGTCGAGGGAGGCTCGGGCGGCCGCAATTCGGCCATCACCAACATGAGCCTCGGATTGAAGTCTGTCCTCGAAGAACTGTGTAATGAGGGCAAGATCGACGCTGTCCTGGGCCTGGGCGGTACCGGGGGAACCGATTTGCTGAGCAAGGCCTTCAGGGGCCTTGGCATGGGTGTTCCGAAACTCATCGTGAGCACCATGGCGTCCAACAACACCCGCCCGTATGTCGGCCACTCCGACATGATGATGATGAACGCTGTGACCGACATTGCCGGGCTGAACCGCATCTCGAAGCTCGTGCTGACCAACGCCGCCAACGCTGCTGCAGGAATGGCCCGCGGGTACGAGGTGACAAAGGCTCATGGCGAGTTCTCCAAGCCGCTGATCGCGGTCTCCATGTTCGGCGTCACGACACCCGGTGTTATGCGCATCCGCAAGAACCTGGAGGAGCACGGCTTCGAAGTCGTCACGTTCCACGCCGTCGGGGAAGGCGCCGGGATGGAACACCTTATCGACGTGGGCGTAATCGATGGCCTGATCGACTTCACCTTGCCCGAGATCATCAACCACTGGAACAAGGGCATCTTCGACCCGGGCATGGAGCGGATGGAGGCCGCCATCCGCAAAGAAATCCCCCAGGTCGTCGTTCCCGGTGCAGCAGAATGCTTCAACTTCGGCGCCTTTGACACCATCCCGGAGCAGTACGCCACGCCGGAGCGGAACATCATCATCCACAACCCGAACATCACATCTCTTCTGGCGACACCGGAAGAGATGCGCCGCCTCGGTGAGTACATCGCCGACCACGTGAACCGCGCCAAAGGCCCTAAGGCGGTCGCCTTCCCCCTGCTTGGCCTGGACAACTACTTCGTAGAAGGCAGCCAGTGGCACGGTGTTGACACCTCGCCTCTGTTTGACTCACTGCGTGCCGGGCTAGACGCCGGCGTCGAACTGATCGAAATGGACAACAACATCAACGATGACGCCTTCGCAGACGCCGTCTTCGGACTGTTCCTGAAGCAATGGGCCGCAAAGGCAGAGGCTGCAGAACGCTCTGTCGCCGAAACTACCAACGCGTAAGCAGCTCCACCTCTCGTCCGTTCCGCAGCAGGGATCCTGTCACCCTAAAAACCTTGTCCCTGCTGCGGAACCAGCCCGCCAGTCAGAAGTACCACCTCCGGAGGACACTATGAGTCATCAACTGTTCCTGCTTCGCCACGGTGAAGTCGCATCCCATCGCGGGGACGTGCCTGTCACTGCCGCGGGCCTGGAAACCGCAGTCGAAGTGGGGCGACGACTTGCCGAGCAGGCGAACGGCGGCCTCATCCGCGTCATCAGCGGTGCCACGCGACGCACCCGGGAGACAGCCGAGGCAGTAGCAAAAGGCGCCCGCGAAGCAGGTGCGCAGGTACAGGACGACGGAGTCGCCTTTGCGTTGCGGAACCCCGACCTATACCTTGCCGGTTCACGTGTGGACATGGTCAGCAGCGAAGCAGCCTTTGCCGCTCAGGTCCCTGGCCTGAGTGAAGCGGACATTGCCCGGATCGACTTCTACCGAGAGTGGCTCCAGGCCCCCGACCGTGTCGGATGGTGGGTCCGCCACGAGAACCCGCCTGGTGACGACGCCGCGGCCGTCGCCCGGAGAATCAACGCATTCGCGGCAAGCCTCGCTGACCGCGACGACAACACGGTCTTCACCGTTGCTGTCACGCACTCACCCGTTCTCCGAGCAGTAGCCCGGGAATCCCTTGGCGAAGAGCCGGGGGAACCACAGTGGCTGGCCGGCCTTGACGTCGAAGTGACCGAGGACCGCACCGTTCGCATCAAGCTACTGCCCGAGGCGCCCTGACGCCCTCCAGGTGCGCATTTGGGGCTGGGCCATCACCATTCCCGACTCCCGCAGACCTGACCTTTCGAAAGGACCACCATGAGCACGCAGACAGACCAGTTCCTTGAAGAAGGACCGGCAGCCCACCAATCCCCCAACGAGTTGTTGGCGGCGCTGCAGCTACCGAGGCAAGGTCGGCTGTACTCCCTTTCGGTGCCACGCTTCACCGGGATGCCCGTTTTCGGCGCCCACCCTCCCTTCGATGTATCGATGTACCGCACTCCGGCCGGCCTGCGCGGGGACGGCGTCAAGCCCTGGGGGGAGGTCAATGAAGTAAATCTGGGCTACATGGCCGAGGTGATGAGCGGTACTTCGCACAGCGGGGCTCACGTCGACGCACTCGCCCACATGACCATCGGGGACGATGACCATTGGTACGGAGGGGCCGCAGCAGGAACCTGCCTCGGCGACAGGGGTCCAACAGTGGGTGACGGCAGCAAGATCCCGCCGTTCATCCGCCGCGGCATCCTTCTCGACGTCCCCGGATACCGCGGCATCAACGCGCTGCCCGCCAATGAACCCGTCAACGCCGAAGAACTCCAAGCCGTCGCCCGGCACCAGGGCGTCACCATCACCCCCGGTGACGTCGTGATGATCCGCACCGGCTATATGAGCGAATGGCCCGACCCCGAACGCATGGCCCGGCACGTGACCGCCGGACCCGACATCAGCGCGGCCCGGTGGCTGCTGGAGCAGGGCGTCGTTGCCGCCGGAAGTGACACGGAGACCTTCGAGGTTCAGCCGGCTCCGGACCCCGGGTCTCCGGCCAACCCCCAGCCTGTCCATACACTCCTGCTGATCGAAAACGCCATCTACCTGTTCGAGTCGATCTACCTGGAAGACCTTGCCCGGGACGGCGTATATGAATTCCTCTTCGTTGCCCTCCCCATCAAGGTCAAAGGAGCGACCGGCTCCATGCTTGACCCCGTCGCAATCATCTGATGACCGTCCTGGAACAGAAGCGGATGAGTCTCGGTGGCCGGAAGCCCACCATCCACCCCGGAGCATGGTCCGCTGACAATGCAACAATCATCGGCTCAGTCACCCTCCAAGCCCGCGCGAGCGTCTGGTACGCAGCGGTTCTCAGGGCAGACGGGGACACCACCACTGTTGGCGCTGACAGCAACATTCAAGACGGATGCGTGCTCCACGCTGACCCGGGATTTCCGGTCGAAGTGGGGGAGAGGGTGTCCGTTGGGCATCGGGCCATTCTGCATGGCTGCCACATCGGCGACGAATCGCTGATCGGCATGGGCGCAGTAGTGCTCAATGGGGCAAGGATCGGGCCCGGATGTCTGGTTGCGGCCGGAGCTGTGGTACTTGAGGACGCCACCTTCGAACCGGGAACCCTCATAGCCGGCGTTCCCGCCAGGGCCCGCCGGCAGCTGACGGATGACGAACGCGCCGGGATCCGGGCCAATGCCGAACGGTACCTGGACCTTGTGCGAACCCACCAGGAGGCGACCCGGTGACCGAGGAATCAGTGGCGGGCCCCACCGTTATTTTGGCACCTGACAAATTCAAGGGTTCCCTCACTGCCGAAGAGGCTACAGAGGTACTGGCACGCGCAATCAAATCCATTTCACCCCACTGCAGAATCCTTCGGTACCCTGTGGCCGACGGGGGAGAGGGGACCGTCAAGCTTGCCCTCGCGAACGGCTTCTCGCCCGTCGCAGTCCAGGTGACAGGTCCGTTGGGCGAGCCAGTGGAGGCGACTTATGCCATGGACAATGCCGGAACAGCAGTCCTGGAGCTAGCCGAGGCATCGGGGCTTGCCCTGCTCCCGGGCAGACCCAACGTCCAGACGGCGGCAAAATCGACTACCCGCGGTGTGGGGGAGATGCTGAAGGACGCTCTCGACCGGGGAGCCCGGCGCATTATTTTGGGCGTCGGGGGAAGCGCCTCCACCGACGGCGGTGCCGGCCTCGCACAGGCACTCGGTGTCCGCATCACAGACGCGGCAGGGAAGGAAATAGCCCCAGGAGGTGAAGGTCTGCACTCTGCATCAGAGATCGATCTCAGCGGCCTCGATCCCCGGGTCCGGGCGCTTGACCTTGTCCTGGCCTGCGACGTAGACAACCCTTTGACCGGGAACGACGGCGCTGCCGCCGTCTATGGACCGCAAAAGGGCGCCGACGCTCGAACGGTAGAGCAGCTCGAACGCTCTCTCCGCCACTGGGCACGCCTCATCGCACACACGCTGGGCCGCGATCTGAGCCTGGTACCAGGGACCGGCGCCGCCGGAGGGGCAGCATTTGCAGCCCTTGCCATCGCCGAAGCACGGCTCTGCTCCGGCGTCGAAGTTCTCACGGAACTGACCACCCTCGGTCCTGCGCTGAGGGAAGCCGACCTGGTCATCGTCGGTGAGGGCTCACTGGACGAGCAGAGCCTGCGCGGTAAAGGGCCTGTCGGAATCGCGGCACTTGCAAAGCGCCATGGTACCGCAGTCGTTGCCGTCGTCGGACGCACGACTCTGGGGGAGGCGCAAATCCAGACGGCAGGGCTGGACCGCGTCTATGCCCTGACGGACCTCGAACCGCTGCCGGAAGTCTGCATGAGGGAGGCCCCGCGCCTACTAGGTGAAGCGGCCGAACAGATCGCCCACGACTGGCTCTCCCGAACCACGGGCGTGACCCTCTAATGGACTTTGCAACACTCACCTTCCAGAGCCTGGGGCTGGTTTGCGACCCAGTGCCAGCCTCTGATGCAGGACTCGACCTTGAGTTGAAGAGAGCGCTCCGGCGCCTCAAGGCCACACATCGCCGTGGAGACGAGCGGATCCAGGTACCTGTGACTGCCGGAATCTCTGACGGCCCTCACCGTCCTAACTGAGGAGGAACTCATATGACCACAGTGCCCATGCAGACCGCGAGCAAGCGGCTGGATTCGGAAGCGCTCGAGCATGAATTGATCGTGGACAGCCGCTCCGAGATGGATGAACAGATTTCGGCCGCCGTTGACAGGCTGGTGCGGGTCGCCTACCAACAGGGACGGCGCACCGGAATATCGGTCTCCCGCCTGGGAGACCGGAAGTTCATCGTGGCATTAGATGAAAACGTGCCATTTGGTGTGACGGAAGAACTTGACCTTCATTCCAACTAACTTTCCCCGGTGTCCCCGCTTCGGAATCGTGCATTGCACAACAGTACCGACCGACACGAGTTTGAGGACCTGTAGCCGGCCGCCGCTTGACGCAGTCGGGGGCACATCTCCGGAGGCTGTCCGGCATCCCTTCGACCTCAGTAAGGGGCCACGCAAAGGCCGGCCCATATCGGTGTCTCCGCCGGCAAGGTGCTGTTCAGATAGATCGTCATCGAGGACAGGCAGTCTTCGACCTTGGGTCAAGAGCAATGTCAGATACGGCAGCAGCGCGCTGACGGTTCGCAAGAAACAAGGGCCTGGTGCGCCAGGAACCGGGCACACAGTCCGGGGCTCGAAAAATGGATGAGAGAGAGAAAACGTGACACGTATCGGGGTCGTGGCCGAATTAGGTAGCGAGACAAGGGTTGCAGCAACACCCCTCACGGTCGCCCAGCTGATCCAGCTGGGCTACGACGTCGTGGTGGAAAAGGGCGCGGGGGAGTCCTCGTCGTTCCCTGATGAGGCGTACACCGAGGCCGGTGCCCTGATTGTGGGGGCCGATGAGGCGTGGGGCAGTGAGGTGGTGCTGCGGATCAACCCGCCCTCCGAAGAGGAGATCGGCTGTCTCGCTGACGGGGCAACGCTGATCGGGACGCTTAGCCCGGGCCTGCGTCCGGATTTGGTAGAGGCGCTGGCGGCGCGTCCGATCACGGCGCTGGCCCTCGACGCTGTGCCGCGCATTTCGCGGGCGCAGTCGATGGATGTGCTCAGTTCGATGGCAAACATCGCCGGGTACCGCGCCGTGATCGAGGCAGCCCACGAGTTCGGCCGATTCTTCACCGGCCAAGTCACGGCGGCGGGCAAAGTACCGCCGGCGAAAGTGCTGGTAGCTGGCACCGGCGTGGCGGGCCTGGCGGCGATCGGGGCGGCGTCCAGCCTGGGCGCGATCGTGCGGGCAACGGACCCGCGGCCCGAGGTCGCCGACCAGGTAAAGTCGATCGGCGGGACCTACCTTAAGGTCGAGGTGGAGGAGGAGATGAAGTCCTCCGACGGGTATGCCAAGGCAACGTCCGAGGCCTACAACCGGCGCGCAGCCGAAATCTATACCGAGCAGGCAGCGGACGTTGACATCATCATCACCACGGCCCTGATCCCTGGGCGCCCGGCACCGAAGCTGCTCACGGCGGAGGACGTGGCCTGCATGAAATCCGGCAGCATCATCGTGGACATGGCTGCCGGCCAGGGCGGGAACGTTGAAGGCTCCGTCGCTGGGGAACGCATCGTCACGGACAACGGGGTCGTCATCCTGGGCTATACGGATCTCCCGGCCCGGCTGCCGGCCCAGTCCTCCCAGCTGTACGGGACCAACCTGCTGAACCTCCTCAAGCTCCTTACCCCGGACAAGGACGGGGTCCTGCGGATTGATTTCGAGGACGTGGTCCAGCGCTCGGTGACGGTCGTGCGCGAGGGGGAGAAGACGTGGCCGCCGCCCCCGGTCCAGGTCTCCGCCGCACCCGTGGCCCAGACCAAAGCTGAGGTTGCCAAGAACACGGCGCCGAAGAAAAGGCAGGGCCTCAGCGCGGCCGGTAAGGCGAGGCTGTTTGCCGCGGGCATCGCGGCGCTGTTCCTGGTCAACGCGGTGGCGCCGGCGCCGCTGCCGCAGCACTTCACGGTGCTGATGCTCGCTGTCGTGGTCGGTTTCTATGTGATCGGGAAGGTCCACCATGCCCTGCACACCCCGCTGATGTCGGTGACGAACGCCATCTCCGGGATCATCGTCGTCGGTGCCCTGCTGCAGGTCGCCTCTGACAACATTGTCATGCAGCTCCTGGCCGCCGTCGCCGTGCTGCTGGCCAGCATCAACATTTTCGGTGGCTTCGCCGTCACCCGGCGCATGCTCGCCATGTTCTCGGCCGGGAAGGCCCGTTCATGAGCGCCGTCACCGAAACAGCAGCAGCAACACTTACGAGGAGCTTCACCGTGTCCGATACCGTCTTCGGTCCGTTGACCGAAGAATCCATCGCGGGGGCGGCCTACGTTGTCGCGGCCCTGCTGTTTATCCTCAGCCTGGCCGGGCTGAGCAAGCACGAGAAAGCCCGTGCCGGGGTCGTCTACGGCATCACGGGCATGGTCATCGCCCTCGCCGCCACCGTCTGGCTGACTGTCCAGGGTGCCTGGGGCACCGGGCACGCCCTCACCGGCCTGAGCCTGCTCGTCGCCGCCGTCGTGGTCGGCGGGGCCATCGGGCTCTGGCGCGCCCGCGTCGTGGAAATGACCGGCATGCCTGAGCTCATTGCGCTGCTGCACAGCTTCGTGGGCCTCGCCGCGGTCCTGGTCGGTTGGAACGGGCACCTCGAAGCCCCCACCCTGTCCCGGGACCTGATGAATGTCCACCACGCCGAGGTGTTCATCGGCGTGTTCATCGGCGCGGTGACGTTTACCGGCTCGATCGTGGCGTTCCTGAAACTGTCCGCCCGAATGAAGTCCTCACCGCTGATGCTGCCGGGCAAGAACGCGATCAATCTCGGCGCCCTCGCCGCGTTCGTCGCTTTGACCGTCTGGTATGTAAACGACTCCCAGCTCTGGCTCCTCATCGTCGTCACCGCCCTGGCCCTGGGGCTGGGCTGGCACCTGGTGGCCTCCATCGGCGGCGGTGACATGCCCGTGGTCGTGTCCATGCTCAACAGCTACTCCGGCTGGGCCGCCGCCGCCGCGGGCTTCCTGCTCAACAACGACCTGCTCATCATTACCGGCGCCCTGGTGGGCTCCTCCGGTGCCTACCTGTCCTACATCATGTGCAAGGCCATGAACCGGTCCTTCATCTCCGTGATCGCCGGCGGCTTCGGCATCGCCGCCCCCGCCAGCAAAGGGGACACAGACCAGGGCGAACACCGGGAAATCACGGCCGAGGCGACAGCGGAAATGCTGACCAACGCCTCGTCCGTGGTCATCACCCCCGGCTACGGCATGGCCGTTGCCCAGGCCCAGTACCCCGTCGCAGAACTCGCCCACCAGCTACGCGAACGCGGCGTGAACGTCCGGTTCGGGATCCACCCCGTCGCCGGGCGCCTGCCCGGCCACATGAACGTCCTCCTCGCCGAAGCCAAGGTCCCGTACGACATCGTCCTGGAAATGGACGAGATCAACGACGACCTCGGCGACACCTCCGTGGTCCTGGTCATCGGCGCGAACGACACGGTCAACCCCGCCGCGGCCGAAGACCCGGGCAGTCCCATCGCCGGGATGCCCGTCCTCCGCGTCTGGGAAGCCGAAAACGTCGTCGTGTTCAAACGCTCCATGGCCGCCGGCTACGCAGGAGTCCAGAACCCTCTGTTCTTCCGCGACAACTCCCAGATGCTCTTCGGCGACGCCAAACAACGCGTTGAGGACATTCTCCGTGCCTTCTAGCGCCGAACACTGCTTATATGCCATTGCAGGCCTTGGATGCCCACTAGCAGTGGCGCAAGTCCGCTAGCCCGCCCTCATTCCACGAATTCGAGAAAAGATCATGCCCAGACGTCGAGTTCCCCCGCATACCAACCCCCTATATGCGTTATATGCGTTCCGGTCACGTAGGACGGATCAGGCCATCAGCGAAACAGAGAAATTGGCTCCGCCCAAGGCAATAAACATCGACGACTTCAACGCATCCCCTTGGATTGGACTGCACTACCGACATGAGCTTCTGCTGCACCACAAACACGAGTCGTTGGAGCATCATCCCAATGAGTGATGACGAAAAACCAGTGGATTCAGCGGGTAGACGCTCAGTTTCCCGTTGGATTCACAAGGTACTGCTACAGGCCCGGCGAGCCCGGCATCGCGCCTTTGCCCATATGACAGAGAACTCGGAAAGTCGACTGATCAGAACCCGGTTAAGCGGCGACGATCCCTACTGGTGGATTCTTGCTGGGGGAATCCATGTGCCGGGTTTCGGGGCGACCAAACCCGGTGAAGACAACAGTTCCACCTAAAGGGCCAGAAATGAGCGACTTCAGCCCATCAAACGTCACCGCTGTTCTGCTTGCTGCTGGCCTGGGGACGCGCCTGGGCCTGGGCCCGAAGGCTTTGCTTCCGTTCCGGAGCCGCACGTTGGTCGAAGTGCTCGCGGAGGTACTCCTCAACGGTGGATGCCGAGAAGTGGTGGTCGTGCTTGGTGCCGAGGCTGGACAAGTCCTCGCCTCCACCAGCCTCGGCCGCGCGGAGCAACTCGGGATTCGGGTAGTGGTGAACCCTGTATGGAATAGCGGTATGGCCGGTTCGTTCCTGCTCGGAGTCGAGAACGCGTTGCCTGGGGACCACGTACTTGTGGCCCTTGTCGTCCAACCCGGCCTCACCGCTGACGTTGTGCGAACGCTCCTGGCAGCACACGTGCCTGGCCGGGTCACAGCTGCGGGCTATCGGGCTGTCTCCGGGAAGCTCCGGCGCGGACATCCCCTGCTGCTTGACGCGTCGCTGCGAACACTCGCAACCGACTCGGCCGCGGGCGACTCTGGCGCCCGCCTGTTCCTTCAGGCCAACCCGGAACTCGTCGATCTTGTTGACTGCGGTTATGAAGGGGGAGAGGACATCGACACACGGGACCAACTGCAACTGCTGGATTGACCGATTCCTCAAGCTCCCCCGACTATCGCTACGGACCCGATTCACGGCTGAAGCACGTTCGCGGATCCACGCTTCACATTCCTACCGACCAATCAAAGTCAGACGCATCGCGCTGTATCTAGGAGCCACACATGTTGAACCTCGACCTGCTACTCGCAATCACTGCACACCTGCTCACCAGGAACGAAAACGACCCCGCCACTGGCCGTACGGCGCAAAACATCGGTTCCACTATCGAATACACTGCTGCAACTGCCGCAGCAATCCTCCTCTTGGGACTTCTGCTGCTCATCATTCAAAAATCCATAAGAGGGGACCAAACAATAGAAGACTCCGAGGCCGCGGTTCGCCATTTCCTGCCCATGTAGCCAAGGGATTCCCCACTTGCAGGAGCGGTCAGCACGGAGAGCGACGCACCTGTGAACCGCACATCGCCCACTAAACTCCACCAGTGTCTTGGGTGGAGTCAGCCCCGGCCCTGGCACACCAGAAACGACGCGCCGCCATGCGGGAACTGCGAGAACACTTCCCGTTGACGGCGCGGCTCGAACCTGAAAACCTGAGCAGACGCACCTTGGTTGGACGATTCTTGAGGAGGGTGCTTCCATGATGACCGTCGTCAGCACCATGCAACTCCACTCCGGCTCAGTGGAAGAGTGGGACGAACTGATCCTCAAACGCTTCAGATCAGCCCACGACCGTCAAGGCTGGATCTCAGGCCAGTTACTGGTTCCTGTCGACGCACCGGAGACCCGGGTCATCATCGGGACATGGAGAAGCCGGGAGGACTGGGAAGCATGGCATGAAGATCCAGACTTTCTCTCTGTCCGCGCAAGGCTGGACGAG
Source organism: Arthrobacter sp. NPDC080073 (assembly GCF_040686575.1). NCBI lineage: Bacteria > Bacillati > Actinomycetota > Actinomycetes > Micrococcales > Micrococcaceae > Arthrobacter > Arthrobacter sp. NPDC080073. The sequence goes on along the minus strand of NZ_JBFBKR010000019.1, from coordinate 24,774 downwards.
CTGCAGCAGGTTGACCATCGGAGGACGTGGTACGAGGTCCTCGAAAACGTGCACACCAGCTCCAATCCGTCCCATTAACGTCGGTCCATTGACGGCGAGCATCGGTAGGTACTACAAAGTGATGCTCAAGGGCTACCCCGCCAACAACGCCGATAACCGGCCATATGTAGCCCTGGATCGTGATTATTGCATCTGATGCATGATCACCCCGCCTCCGCTCGTTGCTACCCGGAACTGCGTCACTTGAAGCCGAAATGTGCCTGTGACCTGCGGAAATACCGTGCGGATGGCAGGCCCGGTTACTCATCAGTCCATCGCGTAGGCCCTCGGCAGCTGGATTGCACCAGGCTGGAATGGCCCCGGGATCCGCGGATTTGCGCGGGTTCTGCATTAATTGCATGATTCTTGCATCCAATGCAATGTATCAGGAGGGTTCGTGGCGGTCGATTCAGCGGGACGGGTGCTCGACTTCGGCGCTGTGCGTTTCCTTCACCCGGAGGACCAGGTGTTCACGCAGATGCTCACGGGCTGGCGTAACCAGCAGCTGAGCAGGAACCTGGCCTTCGGCACCATCGAGTCGAGGGAACGGCTGGTGACGCGCTTCCAGGTGTCGACGAACGAGTATCCCTGGCACTGGACGCCGGCCCACGTGGATGAGTTCTTCGGGGATCTTCGCAGTGTGAAGCACGCTGCGCAGTCCACCATCCGGAGCTACCAGGCCGCACTGAGGGCGTTCTGCGCATACGTGGCTTCCCCGGAGTACGGCTGGGACAGTGTCTGCGAACAGCATTTCGGGTCCCATCCGGTCCAGGTCTGTTTCGACTGGAACACAGCCGTCCACGCCCAAGCCGGTGAGTCCTCCCCCAAGCGCCGCCCGTTCACGCAGCGGGAGCTCCAGGATTTCTTTGACCGGGCCGATGATGAGGTCGACCGGATCGCCTCGCTGGGCCGCAAGGGTTGGCTGCCGGCTTACCGTGACGCGGTCCTGTTCAAAGTGGCATACTGCTGGGGTCTGCGCCGCAATGAGGTCCGCCACCTGCAGACGGTGGACTTCGGCAGGAATCCTCACGCCCGTGAGTTCGGCAAATACGGCGTGCTTCAGGTCCGGTACGGAAAGGCCATGAAGGGGTCGCCCCCGAAGCGCCGCAGCGTCCTGACGGTGTTTGACTGGTCGACGGAGATCGTGGCTGACTGGCTGGAACGCGGGCACCCCCATATGACGGACGGGCTGGACCTGTTCCCTTCCGAGCGCGGCACGCTGGTTTCCGAGACCGCGTTGAACCGCCGCTTCATCCGGTATTGCGAGGACCTGGGCCTCTCCCCCGGGCTGGACATCCACTCGCTGCGCCGTTCCTACATCACCCACCTGGTCGAGTCCGGCATGGACGCTTTGTTCGTCCAGCACCAGGCCGGGCATGAACATGCCTCGACCACGGCCCTCTACACGTCGGTGTCGAGTGACTTCCGGGTCAAAACCCTGCGCCGCGCCCTGGACTCGACCGTCAGGGCCGCGCTGGGCGGAATGGAAGACTAATCCTTATGAAACGAGAGATCGATTACCGGTGGCGGCTTGCCGAACTCATGGCGGCCCGCGGCATGCACAACAGCACCGACCTGAGCCCCTTATTGAAGGAACGCGGGATCGAACTCTCGGCCTCACAGGTTTACCGGCTCGTCACCCAACGACCAGAACGCGTGTCCCTGATGATGGTCTCGGCCCTCTGCGACATCTTCGCCTGCGGCCCCGAGGACCTTATCACCGTCACGGCCGCGGATGCGAAAGTCCGCAAGGTCGCCTCCAACGCCAACGTCGTGGACCTAAACAAGACCATCCGGCCCAAACGCGCCCGAGTGATCCGCGATGACGGCTGACATCACGCCGCGTCCTATCGTGCGGGGCCGCCCTCGCAGCGCAGGGACCTTCACGTGTGACCGGTGCTCAAGGATGGCCGGCAGGCACCGCGCCAGCTGGCCCGAGGGCAGGATCTGCGGGACCTGCTTCACGATTGCCATGCGCACTCACGGGCCCTGCCCCGGCTGCGGGACAGAGCGCATGCTCCCAGGCAGGTCTGCTTCCCACGGTGACCAGCCAGTCTGCGGCGATTGCGCCGGCATCACCCAGGACTACCACTGCTCCGGCTGCGGGACGGAAACCGAGCACTACCGCCAAAACACCTGCGCCCGCTGCTCACTCCGGAACGACCTCACGGCGCTGATGCACGTCGACGAGTCCGATGGCAATGAAACGACGGCAGCGAAACTGCTCGCTGCGCTCTGCGGAGCCCAGCGCCCCGAAAGCATCCTCACATGGCTCCGCCCGACCGGCGTCCGTGAACTGCTCGAGCGACTCGCCACCGGGGACATCCCGCTCAGTCACGAGGTGCTGGACAGGGAGCCCAACAGCCTACGGGTGGAGCACCTGCGCAGCCTGCTCACCCACCACAAACTGCTCCCGAACCGCGACCACTACCTCGCGCTCTTCGAACGGTGGCTACCCATCAAGCTCGCGGACATCGAGGACCCCGAGATCCGCCGGCCGGTCGAGTCCTTCGCCCGCTGGCACCACCTGCGACGCATCAGGACACTCTCCACAGACGGGAAGCCCACCCGCGGTCCCGTGCACAGTGCCAAGCAGGAAATCACCGAAACCATCAAATTCCTCATCTGGCTCAAAACCACCCACGGGCGGGCGGTTGCTTCCTGCGTCCAAGCCGACGTCGACGGCTGGCTGGCCGACGGTCCCACCACCAGGCATGCCATTAGAACCTTTTTCGTCTGGGCGGTGAAGAACCGGACCTGCACCAACATCACCATCGGCTTCCGGCAGGCCAAGACCGCGCCACTGCTCACCCAACCTCAGAGGCTCGCCATGCTCAAAGCCTGCCTCACAGACAACATCGACACCCTGTCCTATCGGGTCGCCGCCACTCTCTTGCTGCTCTACGCCCAACCGGTCGTGAAGATCGCCGCGATGAAAAGCACCGACGTGATCCTCACACCCGATGGTCCGCGTCTCTCATTCGGGGAAGAACACCCAGCGCCAGTGCCCGAACCTTTGGCCTCACTGCTCACAGAACACCTCGCCTCACGCCCCAACATGGCGTACCGGCAGCAGCGCGGGCAGCGAGTGGTTGTTCCCCGGTTACCGGCCCGGCCGACACATCCACCCGAACACCCTCATGGAGCGTCTTCGGGAACTGGGCATCGACCTCTTGGGCGCACGGAACGCATCCCTCCGCGCGCTCGTGAAGGAAGTGCCCGCCCCGCTCGTTGCCGAAATGCTCGGCTACAGTTACCAAGTCACTCAGAAGCACGCCACCGCAGCAGCAGAACCTTGGTCACGCTACAAGCCCGGCGCGACTCTGATGCCAGACTCGTTGACTCGCTGAATTTGGAGGCCTAAGTGCGACCACACACGCTGGAGGACGACACCTGCGTTGCAAAGCTCCTGCACTCCTTGCAAGGAAATCAGCTAACCCGTGTCACTTACGTTTATCCCGATGGCTGGGCCATAACCGACGAGACGGAGTCACATCACATCCACGAGGTTGGTATGGACATCATTCTGCATTTCGCCGGAAGAAAGCATTTGAAGATCTCGTGGGCCATGGCCGGACTGGTGGAGGGACTCGAACTAAGCCGCCACGAGCTTGCGCGGGACGGACTCACACAGGTCGACGTTTCAGCGTCACCAAGTTGGACGCGCCTGCTGGGACAGGAGATCTACGAAACCAAGGCGTTATGGAGATCAGCAAACACGGATGCCGCTCAGAGCATCTGGTGGACTAAGTTCAGCCTGAATTCGGGTGACTCTTTCTCGGTCACCCTGGGGGAAATGGAAGACGGGATCCCCGATTACAAACCCAACTCGCTTCTAGTCTTCTTCAACGAAGTCCAAGACCGCGCGTTCAGGAAGCAATCGGGCCGCGATTGGAATTGACGGCACTTGCCGTTTGCGCCCGCATGCCCAGCGTTGACCCAGGGCCCGGCATCCATCCTTAGGCGGCCTCAACGTCACCGAGAGAGTTCACATAGTTTGAAAACGAATATGCACCGTTACCAGTAGAAGAAGCCTTGACCATGAGTGTCAAGTTGAGCTTAGAGACTTGAAAAGCATGATGTCAGAAAAGAGCCATCGGAGTTCTGACGCTCTCGGCGCTTCGTCTATTCTGACGCTCTCGGCGCTTCGTCCTGACGTCAGGTTGGGGTGTGCCTCACCTTCATAAGTCCATAACGCCCCTGGAACTGCAGATAAGAGTGATCATCTCGGCTGGGTTCACGATTCCCTACGGGTATTACGAACCTGCCAGCCGTCCTCCCGGCGGCAAGTTCGTTTGCCTATCCCATAGGAGAGCTTGAGCCTGATGTTGCTTTGATCCAGAGCCAGGTCTTCGATTACTCCACGCGCAATGACTATGCTGTCATCGAGCACCTCAATTTCATCACCGGGTCTGATCCCGCTCCAGTGGAAGATTTCCAAAGACATTGGCGTTATGAAGGCTTCCTTGATTCCTTCAGCAGGGACGTCTCAAGGGGGTCTGGAATCCGGGACCGATGCAGCCGAGCATGGAGACTACCTGCGTTTTCCTGAGCAAGCAAAGCTAAATCTCGGGCAACAGCTTCTGGGCTTCCCTACGATTCACGTGGCCATCGCCCTTAGAATTCTTTCGATACTTCGCAGCCCGGGCAATCTCGTCACCATTCCTACTAGAGGACAGCGGGTCGTAAAAGACAACATCCGCACTTTGCCAGCCCGTGACCAAACCAGGAGGCAGAGGTACCAGATCAAGATGGGTGTCAGCTTCGACAAGCTGTGGGAGGACACTTGAATACATCACGCCAAGGACAACCACAACACTTTCCGACTTGAAGTGCCGCTGCAATCCAGGGCCGGGGAGCGGCGAGCATCTGCCTTCGTCAGCGTGTTGGCGTCTTTCAGTAAGGGGCTTCATTGTTGCTCCTCTCCCCACTCGCTGAACGGACGCCTGTCGTCCTTCTCATAAGCTGCAAGGACCTCCTCGCCTCCAACTGCTTCATGGCGGCGGTTACCCTAAGCGTTTCGTTTCGCCAAGTTGGGGTATACCTCTGGCTTGCAGACTCTCACGAATAGGGCTTCATCAGAGGCGAGAAGGATCCCCGCATAGCCAGTCTCCAACCCATCGCGTCCCTGGGGCCCTGGGGGTTCGCGAGTAACGCTGCTCAAGTAGCTTCCCGTCTTCGCCGCCAACACATTGCCCCGTAGGCCGCATTTCGTCATCTATGGCGTGTGCAAGTTAGGCAGGTTTCGCGGTATTTCGACCCCCTCGTGCAGAAGCGTGAGCACAGCTTCCTCTTGCGTGCGGTAGCGGGCTGCTCCTTTGGAGCACGTACTGATTAGTTCTCTTCGTATTTGTAGTGGAGTCCAATCCAAGGCGAAGCAGCTAACTCAAACTCCCGCGAGAGTCTTGATAATTCTTCGTCGTCCCTGGTGCCACTCATCGTCTCAGCAGACACTCCGTTGCCTTCCATCGGGGTGGAGCCTCGGCTAGGACTCCCTAGCTGCAGCTGGTGTGGCTGGACCCAAACTTCGTAACCGTCCTGTTTGTCTATCAATACGCGGCCGTCGACACCCTCGGATGATAGCCAGAGCATTCTCGAATCAGGGGTAGCTGACTCGACGATTCCGTTTCGGACGAAGACTCCGTATCGGCGGACTTCCACTGTGGCGGAGGGCAAGCGGTACCAATCGTCAACTTTGAATGATGTCAACGTGGTCCCCTTCCTGTCAGTCTTGGCGGCAGTTGTTTTCTGCTCCGGAAATGCGGCGGTGTGGGGGCGGCGCAGAGTCTGACGCTTTCCAAATTTGGAGTGGGCTTGTACCTTGTTTATCTGGTGAACGCGCTGCGGCCGGTAATGGCTCTGCCAACGACCAGGGTGTTAATTTCGTTGGTGCCCTCGTAGGTGTAAATCCCTTCGGCGTCGGCGAAGAACCGCCCGACGTCGTTCGCCAGGAGAATGCCGTTACCTCCGGCGATTTCCCGGGCCCAGGCCACGGTTTCGCGCATACGCGAGCATGTCCAGGCCTTGGCCATCGCGGAATCCTGGTCCCGGTAGAGGCCATCGTCCTGCTGTTGGGAGAGTCTGACGACCATGCCCAGCGAGGCGATGGTGTTTCCGAGCATCCCGACGAGTTTGTCCTGGACCATCTGGAACCCGGAGATCGGCCTGCCGAACTGTTCGCGGCCCGTGGCGTACCTCAGGGCTGCTTCGTACGCTCCTGCCTGAACCCCTGCGGCGAACCATGCAACGCCGGAACGCATGGAGCGGAGCAGCTCGGCAACATCGGCGAAGGAATTGATACGCCCCAGCCTGAACTCTTCAGCTACCTCCACGTTGTCCAGTGAGATATCCGAGTTCTGCACCATGCGCAGCGACATCTTGCCGCCGATTGTGGTCAACGTGACGCCAGGTGCATCTGTTTTCACGAGGAAGGCTTTGATTTGGCCGTCGGCGATATCCCGGGCCATGACTGCCAGGTAGTCGGCGAAAACAGCATTACCGATCCAGCGTTTTTCACCGTTGAGGATCCAGCTGTTCCCTCTTCTGCGGGCGGACGTTGTTAGCCCGCCGGCGATATCGGAGCCGTGCTCTGGCTCCGTGAGGGCGAAAACTCCGGTCATTTCGAATGAATCGATGAGCGGCAGCCATTTCCTGGCTTGGTCCTCACTGCCTCCACGCAGCACGGTAGTGCGGAAGAGCCCGGACTGGCCGTTGTAGTACGTGGCCAGGGAGGCGTCCGTGCGGGCCAGTTCAAAGTTGCGGAAGCCTTCGTAGAGGGACCGTGGTTTGGCGCCGTCCGCGGTGAGGGATGCCGGGGTGATGAGGTCCAGTGCTGCCAGGGGCTTGATGAGTTGCGCGGGGAATTCGCCCCGTTCCCAGTAGTCGGCAAGCAGGGGTTTGGCTTCTGTTTCGAGGAATGCACGAAGTTTGAAAAGTTCTCTTTGCTCGGCATCGGTGAGCAGCGCTTCATAGTTCATGGGATCGCACTCGCCGTAAAGGCGGGTCCGGAGAGGTGTTTTCTCGGACGGTGCGGTTTCGTGGGTGGCTGCGGTCATCGTGTTTCCTTCTGCATTCGCGTGCTTGGGGTTAGGGGTTGTCCGGCGGGACGATGCGCAGTTCGCGCCTGAGTAGTTTTCCGACCGGGCTCCGGGGCAGTTCTTCCCTGCGTTCTATCTGTCGCGGGAGTTTATACCGGGCCAGATGCGGGCGAAGGTATTCCTGGAGCTCTTTGAGTTCAACGTTGGACTCGGAGACGATCACTGCGGTGATGACTTCACCCCAGAGCGGGTCGGGTCGCCCAATCACGGCCGCGTCCAGAATACCCGGGTAGCTGGCGATCAGGTGTTCAATTTCTGCCGGATCGACGTTCTCGCCGCCGGTAATGATGATTTCCTTTGAGCGGCCGGTGATGCAGAGATCGCCGTCGGCATCGATGAGCCCCCTGTCGCCGGTGATGAGCCAGCCGTCGACGAAGGCTGCGTCGGTTGCTTTGGCGTCCCGCCAGTAGGACGAGGCGGTGTGTGGTCCGCGGACTAGGATTTCGCCGGTTTCCCCGGGCGGGAGGTCCGTCCCGTCAGCGGAGGCGATGCGGACGTCCGTCAGCAGGGCCGGCGTTCCGGATGATTCTGCTTTGCCGGAGGCGTCGGTCCGCCGCCTGAAGCTGATGGATGGTCCGGCCTCCGTCATTCCATAGGAGGCCAGGACAGGGACGTTCCGCTCGGACCAGCGGGCGACGAGTTCCGGTGGCATGGGTGCCCCGCCGCCCAGGATCCAGCGAAGACTGGAGGTATCGGCCTCGGCGAAGCCGGGAGTTTGAGCCATCAGGGTCAGCATGGAGGGAACGGCGAACATAGTGGTGATTCCGTATTTGCTGATCTGTTCCAGGCAGCGGGTAGCGTCGAACTTGCTGTCAATGATCACGCTGCCGCCCTTGTGCAGGGTCGCGAGGGCCAGCGTATTAAGTGCTGCGATGTGCGAGAGCGGGGTATTCACCAGTGTCACGTCGTCACTGGCGATGTCCAGCCCCAGAAGGGTGTTGAGTCCGTTAAAAAACAGCGCGCTGTGGGTGAGGACAACGCCCTTGGGGCGTCCAGCGGTGCCTGATGTGTAAATGATGATGGCGGGGCTGTCGGCCTCCGGCCGGATTTCTCCGGCTTCCGCGCCGGTGTTAATTGGAAGGGATGGAAGCCCGTGGCGTGATTGGGCTTCGAGTTGGATGATGCTGATGGCGGTGTCCGTTCCGACGGCTTCCAGAGCCGTCGGAACGGAGCTTTCCGACACCAGGATCGTTGTTGCGGAGAGATCGCGGAGGATGAACTTCACATCCGCGGCCGGAGCGGCAATACCTATCGGGGTGAAGACTGCGCCAATGCGGGAACACGCATAGAGCGCTGTGAGTATTTCGGGGCGGTTCTCGCTGACGCAGGCCACCCTGTCGCCTCGCCGGACGCCTTCGGAGGTCAGGAACGTGGCTGCCGCATGGATCCGTTCGAGCAGTTCGCCATAGCTGATGCGCACCCCGTCGTGGATGATGGCGGTACGCAAGGGCTGTCGCAGCGCCCGGCGCTCCACCAGCTCCCCGTATCTCAGCCCCGGGAACCGACCCGTTTCCTGCCCGTGCAGAGCAGGGCTATCGGAAGCTCCGGCAATACTCACAAGTGTCTCCATTGACTAGATAGGGTAGTGGCGTTCTTCGGTTGAAATGGTGACCCACCGCAATTCGGTGAATTCTTCCAGGGAAGCTGCGGAACCAAAGCGCCCGAAGCCGCTCGACTTTACCCCTCCGAAAGGCATCTGTGCTTCATCGTGGACCGTGGCTCCGTTGATGTGGCAAATGCCCGACTGGATGCGTCGCGCCAGCACCAGTCCGCGACTGACGTCACTGGTGAACAGGGCTGCGGCGAGACCGTACTCCGAGTCATTTGCAACTTCAATGGCTTCGTCAGCGCCGTCGACCTCAATGATCGGCGCCAGCGGGCCGAAAGATTCCTCGGTGTAGATCCTGGCGGCCTTGGTGACGCCCGTGAGGACTGTTGCGGGGAAGTATAGCCCATTGGCTTCGCCGCCCGCGATGACTGTTGCACCCTTCTCGACGGCGTCGCGAACCAGAGCCGTGACGTGTTCGACGGATGCCTGATGTACCAGCGGGCCGAGCTGGGTTGCGGGGTCTTCCGGGGCGCCTACAACCAGCTTGGCGGCCCGCTCGGCCAGCAACTGGCTGAACTCCGCCGCGACGGCCTTGTCTACGATGATCCGTTCGGTGGACATGCAGATTTGGCCCTGGTTCATGAACGCCCCGAAGGAGGCGGCCGCGGCTGCGGCCTCAAGGTCCGCGTCTTTGAGCACGATGAACGGGGCTTTGCCGCCCAGCTCCATGACCGAACGCTTCAGGTGCCTGCCAGCCTTTTCGGCGATGAGCCGGCCAACCTTCGTGGATCCGGTGAAGTTGATGACCCGGACCGCTTTATGGGTGACCAGGGCGTCGACGACCTCGGCGGCGTCCTCGGGTGCGTTAGTGATCAGGTTGGCCACGCCGGCAGGCAGACCTGCGTCGATCAGGCATTCGATAATCGCGGAGTGCGTCGCCGGCGTCTCTTCGGAGGCTTTCAGTACCACGGTGTTGCCAAAAGCCAACGGCATGGCCACAGCGCGCACTCCAAGGATCAGCGGCGCGTTCCACGGCGCGATACCGACAACGACGCCGACCGGTTCACGTACAGCCGTCGCGGAGAGCCCTGGCACGTCGGAGGGGATAACCTGGCCGACCGTCGAGTAGACCTGGGCGGCGGCTTCGCGGAGCATGTTGGCGGCGAGCATAGCGTTGAAGTGGCACCAGGCAGCTGCGGCTCCCATTTCCTTGCCCATCACGGCAGCAATGTCATGGCTGCGTTCGGTCAACAGCGTTGCTGCGGCCTCCAGGATCTTTCGGCGCTGGGCTGGCGGGGTGGCCGCCCATCCCGGAGCGGCGGCAGCTGCGGCGTCGACGGCACGCTCTGCATCGGCTCGTCCAGCCGCCGCGACGGTAGCCACCGTGTCCCCGGTCAGACGCCGGATCTTGTCGAAATAACGTCCGCTGGCGGGATCGGCGGCCTCGCCTGCGATCCTGAGGGGGACTTTGACAATGTCTGTCGTTATGGTCATCACGGACTCCTTACTCTGCGGTCGCAGTGGTGTAGGTGCCCAAGCCGGGCCGGTAGGTCTTGTCGTCCAGGAACTGCGTCATGCCCTGTTCCCTGGCGTCGGTGTCGAACAGGATGGCTTGATCGTGCTTGGCGTACAGGAAATCTTCTGCAGTTTCCCAAGACATGAGCCGGGAGTGCCGGAAGCCCATCTTGGCGCCACGCACGACCCACTGGCTCAGGCTGGTCAGCTGCTTGGCCAAGGCGATGGTGCGTTCACGCAGCTGATCGGCCGGGACGGCCTCGTTGATCAGTCGCATCTCAGAGGCCCGACGGCCATCGAACTGATCGCCGGTCATGATGTAGTACATTGCGTCCCGGGTCGGAATGGTCTCGGCCAGGGCCCGGGTCACCAGGTTGCCGGGAGTGACACCCCAGTTCACTTCGGAAAGGCCGAATGTTGCATCTTCGGCCGCGATGGCCAGATCGCAGGAGACCAAGGGCACAAACGCGCCACCAAAGCACCAGCCGCTGACCATGGCGATGGTCGGCTTCGAGTAGCTGAGCAGTTTGCGGTACTGCCAGTTCGTCCCCTCGGTGCGGACCTTGTTCTGCACCGAACGGGGCTTTCCATCCGTTTCGCGGAAATACTCCTTCAGGTCCATCCCGGCGGACCAGGACTCTTCGGTCCCGGTCAGGACCAGGACTGCGCAACGGTCGTCCGTTTCGAGGTATTCGAGCGTGGCGTACATTTCGCGGTTCAGTGTCGGATTCATTGCATTGCGCTTTTCCGGGCGGTTAAAGCGGACCCAGGCGATGCGGTTCTCGTCGAACTCGACCAGAACCGTGTTGCCCCAGGGCTCCGGGGATGTGGTGTTTTCAACTGTCATGACGATCCTTGGTGTGGAGGTGGTCCCGGCTTCGGCGCATCACCGGATACGTTCGGGTTTCCGGAATGAGTATCAGTCTTTCTGATACAAGTGATATCAGGCATTCTGATAAGCTGTCAACCTTGTCTGCAAATTTTTCGATGCCGGCCGTCCTGGGGATCCACTGTGAGCGGATCAAGTGCTGTGACCGTCCTGGCCGGGGTCCGGTCCCCGGCTGTTTCCCACGCCCGTGAACGCAGCTCCCGCCTCAGCGTGGTGAAGCCGCAGCTGAAGCGATCCGGCTTGGTCACGGTCCGCTCAAAGAACCTCGAGATTGTCGCGTTCGACGCGATGCTTCCGAAGCCCGCCGGCACCGGTTCGCAGGACGTCCAGATCCGAGACGTGTTCCCCGCCACCGGCGAGCATGACCGCCAACGAGCCCAGGATCGTGCCTGGCCGGTGGCGCGCTGCGGAAGGGACGGACTGGCCCAAACGGTCCTCGCACAAGCCTGGACTCCGAGCGCGTCAACAAAAGACGTCAGCAGGTTCAGCCCGGCATGAGAGCCCAGTTGCTGTTCCATCGTGGCAACAGGAAGGGACGAAAAACCCCGGGTATTCTTGGACATCAGAAAGGTGTGCTTCTTACAGCCGATAGAAAGGTGAGTAGAATACACTATTTTCCCAGCTCAGGAGCACCTTCCTCGCTTAACCACACCCGCAAGGGGCCACCCTCATGAAAACCCCGAGGTTAGGGGGACTGCAGGCCGCTGCCACGGTACGCGCGTGCAGCCAGCGGGCCGGTAAGGAAGCCAAAAAGGGAATAGGCCACGGCGTCATTAAGAGCCTTGTGCGACAATGTCGCGGAGAATTCCGTGTAGTGCTGGACGGTGCGGGGCAGTGGGCCGATGACCGTCGCCTCGGGGACGAGCATCAGTTCACTTAACTGATGGATGGCCACGTCAGCCCGCCCGTCGATGAGTGCGTAGGCGGTGGGGCCCTTGTCAACGATGGTGGACCGCGAATCCACCTGCTTGGCTATGCCCAGTTCCCGAAGCAGGCGTGCAAAGTAGATGCCGCTCGGTCCGTTCCGCGAGTATGCGACAGAGCGGGCGGTCATTAGCGCGCTGATGAGCCCGTCAACTGAACCAATATCCGGCCGGCTGGCGTCCGGCGACACTGCGACCCCAATTCCGGACTTCGCGACCGGCTGGCACGACGGCAGGTCGAAGACTTCAGAGGAAGCGGAGGCCTCCACTGACCCTGTTATTCCCACGAAGATCCCGGGCCGCGCACCGGCTTCCATCCGCTGCAGAAGCAGTCACGTCGGTTCGAAGACAACGTCCACGGCCGTTCCGGTCACCCTCGTGAAGACGGGCAGGATTTGCTCTTCGACGGCCTTTTTCAGGGCCATAGCACAGAACAGCGTTAGGGCGTCGCCGGACACCGTGTCCGACGCCGCCCTATTGAGGTGTGAGCCGACTGCTCTCATCTCAGATGAGAACTGGGGCGAGGACAATGTCAAAGCGTGTGCGTGCCCATGACTGGTTGTTCCCGCCGCGGCCGTCGGGAGTGGAGGTACCGGCGGGCTGTGTTTCGAATTTCTTGATCAGCGAGTCTTTGACGCCGAACACGGAGTCGCCAATCTCGATCTGTGGGTCTCCCTCGACAAAGATGTGCGTCACGAGGGAGCGCAGGCCTTCAGCGGTGACCATGAAGTGCAGATGGGACGCGCGCACGGGGGAGCGGCCAACAGAGGCCAGCATCTTGCCGACCGGTCCGTCATGCGGGATGGGGTACGGGGTGGGCGTGAGTCCCCAGAACGCATACCTGCCCTCGTCGTCCGCGAACAGGTGTGCCCTGCCAGCGATGCGGTTGTCGCCGTACTGGACGTCGTAGAATCCGTCTTCGTCGGCCTCCCAGACTTCGATCCGGGCTCCCGGAACAGGGTGGCCGGAGGTGTCGGTGATGGTGCCTTCGACCCAGCAGGGCTGGCCGGATGCGCCCCCTGCGATGTCGCCACCGATGGGGATTTCGGGGGCGTCCTCGAGGAAGAACGGTCCGAAGACCGTGGCCTCAGTGGCCCCTTTGTAAGCTTGGTTGTTGATGGCGATGGTCTGCATGGACGCACCCAGGACGTCGGAGAGCAAGACGAATTCCTGGCGTTTGTCATCGGTGATGTGCCCGGCAGCGGTGAGAAATTCGATGGCGGCGTTCCATTCCTCCTCCGTGAGGCGCACTTCGCGGAGAAAGTCGTGCAGGTGCCTGGTCAGGGCCTGCATGACCTGCTTCAGGCGAGGGTCTTCGGCTTTGTCGAAGGATGCGACGACGGTGTCCACCAGTTCCTGTTCGACGGCGGCCTGCTCGGGGCTGATGCCGTTTCCGGCGTGGGTGGTTTCGGACATGCTGCACTCCTGTAATCGCTGTGGGGAGGTCTGCCTGGCGGTCTGATGAGGACTGAGGGAGGATCAGAGACCCAGCAGGACGGCCGGGTCTTCGCCGGTCAGGGCCCCCTGCAGGAGCCGGGTTAGGTTTTCGGTGGACACCGGACGCGGATTGGAGTCCGGCACGGCGGGGAGGACGACGGCGACTGCTTCTGCTATTCTGTCGGCCGTGAATCCGTAGTCCGAGAGCGCCTTGGGGGCGTCGAGACGTTTGCGGAGGTGCTGTAGCCCAGTCAGGGCCTCTGCGGTGCCGAAGGCTACGGCGATGCGGGTCTCGGCGTCGGGCGCGTAGGGTGCGTTGAAGGCTAGGACGTAGGGGAGCACGGTGGCGTGGGTCTGGGCGTGGGGCAGGTTAAACGTGCCGCCCAGGACGTGGCAGATTTTGTGGTGCAGTCCGGACCCGGCAGAGGCGAACGCAACGGCTGACAGGTACGCGCCGTAGAGGGCTTGTTCGCGCCCCTCGGTGCCGGAAGGGTTCGCGGTGATGAGCGGCAGGCCCTGGCTGAGGGCGCGGATTCCTTCGGCGCCAAGGGCTGCGTTGATCGGGTCCCTGCGAGGCCCCCACATCGAGTCGATGCAGTGGGCCATACCGTTCAGGCCGGAGGCTACAGACATTTCCACGGGCAGGGACAGTGTCAGTGCCGCGTCGTAGATGACCGTCACGGGCAGGACAGCGGTGTCTACTCCAGTGGTCTTCCGGGACGCTTCGGTCAGGCCCCACACGTTGGTGGCTTCTGATCCGGCGTAGGTGGTGGGGACGGCGATGATGGGCAAGTGGGAAGTCATCGCGATCGCCTTGGCCAGTCCCGTCGTCGAACCCCCGCCGACACACACCAGGAGGTCGATGTCGTGCTCAGCCGCGGCGGCGCGGGCCTTCTCTGCCCTTTCGATGGGCACGTGCATCACCACGTCGTGGTGCCACAGCACCACCTCGATGTCCGCCGAAACCATCCGGGCCATCTCGGTCTCGAAGTCCGAGGCGATTACCATCACGCGCTGCGCTCCGAGCCGGGACACTTCTGCGGCCAGGTTGACAGTGGCCGCCCCGGTACCGAAAAGGACACGCTGGCCCAGGGTTTCATGGTCAAAAGTCAGCATCAGACCAACGCCTCCTGTGCTGCGCGTTCGGCGTCGTAGCCGTAGAGCCAACCGCTGCTGACCAGGGGATCGCCCTGGGCCAAGGTGTCGTCGCGCTCTCGTTGTGCAGGGCCGTCGGGCAGGTGGTTGATGTGTTTACGGGCGCGGCTGAGCTGCTGAATTTTTGTGCTTCGTCCGATGCGGACCTGCTCATAGGTCCGCAGGGCGCGGGCCGGATCCTCGGTATCATCGGCCAGGCACTGTGCGAGGGCAGCTCCGTCTTCGATAGCTTGGGCAGCGCCCTGGGCGAAGAACGGGAACATGGGATGGGCGGCATCGCCGAGCAGTGTAAGCCGTCCATAGGACCACTGCGTCAACGGTTCACGGTCCAGGAGTGCCCAGCGTCCAGGAGTGCCCGCTGCTTGAATCAGTTCCGTTAGTCGGGGATCCCAGCCGGCAAATTCGGCAAGCAGCTCATCGACACTCGACTTCGTGCTCCACGATTCCGCGGTGAAGTCTCCGGCAGGACCGAATGCCACAATGTTGACGGCGCTGCCGCCGGATATCGGATAATGCACCAGGTGCCGTTCGGGGCCTATCCACAGCGTCTGGGATGCCCGCCGTGCGAATTCAGGGGCGTCCTCCATGGGGACTATGGCCCTGTAAGCGCACATGCCAGAATACTCCGCGGGACCGGGACCGGCAATCGCGTTTCTCACCACCGAATGGACTCCGTCCGCGCCAATGAGGACGTCTGCATCGACAGTGCTGCCATCATCAAAGATGAGCCTGGCGCCGGTGTCGTTCGGCTGGACTTCCACGCAGCGTTTGCCGAGGCGCAGCCACTCGGGCGGGACCGCAGCCTTGACAGCATCCAGAAGATCGGCGCGGTGGGCCACATAGGTGCGTTCACCGTACAGTTCTTCGCACCTGCCCGTGAGCTGCTCTGCCGACAGGACTTCGCCGTCCTGCCAGCGGCGGAATTCCCATCCCACATCCAGGGGCACTGCTGTTTCCAGGAACGCATCGATATGACCGAGACGGCGTATCAGTCGTACAGCGTTGGGCGAGACAACCAGGCCAGCTCCAACAGCGCCCAACTCTGGTGCCTGTTCGTAAACGATCGCCGGAAGACCGGCGCGGTGCAGGAAGCCGGCAGCCGCCAACCCGCCAATCCCGCCGCCGAGAACGACGATGCGGGGCCCTTCCGGCTCCGCTGTCATGTTCGCTTCAGTAGTCATGTCTATTGCCTTCCGGTAGGGAGTGTCACGTCGGCCGACACTCAGCGCTATGGGGTTGGATCCATAGTCCGTGCCCCTCTCAAGTGCAGGAGGATAATGTCCACTGAACGAACAATTGGTCCGTGGATTGTCAACCCGCCAGGAGGTCCAGTGCCGCTCAATGCCGAACCCGGGCGCAGCGTAGCCTCGCGCCTCAGTGCGCTACTTTTTGCATTCAAGTCCGGCGGTGCCAGCCTGACTCTCGCCGATCTCACCCGACGCACCGGAATGCCACACGCTACCGTGCGGCGACTCGTACTAGAGTTGCTCTCCGAAGGCCTACTGGAGCGTACCGACGACGGTAGATATGTCATCGGGATCCGAGTCTGGGAACTGGGCACGCTTGCCCCCCGCAGTCTTCCCCTTCGCAGTGTCGCTTTGCCGTTCATGGAGGATCTTCACGCTGCCCTGCGGCAACACGTCCAGCTGGCAGTGCTCGACGGAATGGAAGCTGTGATTGTCGAGCGCATGTCCGCATCCAAGGCCCTCGGGCTGGTGTCCCAAGTTGGGGGTCGACTCCCGCTGCACAGTTCCGGCGTAGGTAAAGTCCTCTTAGCGCACGGCGGTGAGAACCTGTTCCGGCAAGTCACTTCGCCGGGCCTTAGGGCATACACGCCAGACACCATTACTGATCCCAACCAACTTCGAATGGATCTGGGTGAATACAGGCGGACAGGATTTGCGTTGGTGAACCAGGAGACGAGTCCGGACGCGCAGTCCGTGGCCACGGCCATTTTCGGCATCTCCGGCGAGTGTGTGGCTGCGCTCTCCGTTGTTGTTGCAGCTGGAACGGTGAACCTAAATTCAGTTGTGCCCGCAGTGGTGGCCGCAAGCCGGGGTATATCCCGCGGACTTGGGTCTGCAGTGTCCCTGCGCACCCCGTAGAAAGTCCGCAACAGGCCGCAAGCCGACGATTGCCGGAGATGAGCACCTAACCGGATGTCACCGTTATCGGATGAAGCAGGCCTAGTCGGTGGATCGAGCTCATCAACTCGTCCAGATTTCCGAAGTCCCTGCGGTGCTGTCGACAACGTTGATCTGGTCGATGGCAGCTGCCCTGCGCGCTGTCGCCGGGCAGCACCCCGCTTTGGGCTGGTTGGGCGCGCTGGCATTTGCTGGCCCAGCCGCGTGGGACGGCGTGGCGCTGGACCGGAAGCGGATCCGCCGGCTCTGGCGCGACGAAGGCCGGGTCCAGAACTTCAGGCGTGATGCGCGATTTGGTCCTCAAGTTCAGGATCGTCGCGTGGATCCTGCGTTCGCGCAGCCATACATTTGTGGCCCTGGACGGGTAGCCCTTGTCTCCCATCACGCAGTCGGGTCGAGTGCGGGGCGGACTGGATGCTCCACGGACACTAATCTCCGTTAGCGTCGCTCGTAGCCAGCTCGTGTCGGCACACTGGCCCGGGGTGAGGAAGAGCGCCAATACGCGACCCGGGCCGAGAGCTTTTACAACCCCAGCCGCCGGCACACCCCGCTCGGGCCCTCAGCCCCAATCGAGTTCGAAACACTTCACAACACCGCCGACCTTCGCGGCATGATCAACGCAGTGTCCGGAAAACCGAGTCGGGCTCCGATTGCCGCGGGCAGCTGATAATCTCATGGGAGTCTGACATATCAGGCATCCTGAGATATCAGTAGGACAAGGAGGTCGCCATGGGGTCGAACGAGGTCAGTCTCACGGAAAGGACGGGCCGTAGCGTTGTCTTCCACCGGCCCGGTGTGCCACTGGAGATCAGAGATATCAACATCCCCCACCTTCAACGGGGAGATGTCCTGGTACGTGTGGATCTCGCGGGGATCTGCGGTACAGACCATCACCGGCTCAAGGGTGACGTAGCCTGGGTGGGCCATTCGGTGTGTTTCGGTCACGAGGCTGTTGGCACCATCATCGAGGTCGGTGGTGATCCGATCGACTCGAACGGGGTTTCGTTGGCGGTTGGGGATCGCGTGTACTGGTGCGCATCGACACCCTGCGGCGAGTGCACCATGTGCCGCGCCGGAGTCAATATGTCCTGTGAGCGTATGGTGTGGCCCGCTCCGGCCGACCGGGCGAATCCGGCGGCATTTCAACAGCTGGCGCACCTCGGGCCCCTTGTCGGGCGCTTCCGCGTGCCCGTTGATGTTAGCGACGACGTGGTCATTGCCATGGGATGCGGCTTGCCGACAGCGATCACCGGATTTGAACGCCTAGGATCCATCTCCGGAACAGTCGTGATTCTGGGTGCTGGACCTGTCGGACTCGCCTCCACCGTGCTTGCCTCGCTCGCGGGCGCAGAGAGAGTCATCGTCGTCGGTGACCCGGCCGAGCGGTTGGACGCGGCCCGACGCTTCGGCGCGACTGACGTCATTCCTCTGACCGGGGCGATCGGAGACGAACGGCACCAGCAGATCGTGAAGCTCACCAGTGGTGGTCGTGGTGCCGATCTCGTGATCGAGGCCGCGGGACATCCGTCCGCCTTTCCCGATGGCTTCGAGTTACTCGGCCCGTCCGGTCGCTTCCTCATCCTCGGCCTCTACTCCGGCAGCGGAGCCGCGGCGCCGGTCGACCCTGTGCGAATCAACAACCTCAATCTTCAGATCATCGGGAGCCTGTCGATGGAGGTCCACGCGTTCGGCCGCGCCGTCGCGTTGGCGGCTGAGCACGGCGAGCGACTCGGCTTCGCACGACTCATCACGCACAGGTTCGGTCTGGACGAAACCGAGGTCGCCATCGCCACCGTGGCGCGAGGTGAGGCCGTGAAAGCAGTGATCGAGCCCAACAGATGAGGAGTACGGCATAACCGCTCGACTTCCAACGGATCCTGACGTCAACTCCTTGTCGACAAGTGATCTCGTTCAGGGCCACGCAGGTGCCTAATTCTTCCCTTTGGGCGTATCGGGGGCCTCTGATCACCGCAAGAAACGCGGACGCCCGATCGACTTCGGCGACGAACAGAAGGCCCGCTACCGCGGCCGCAATGTCATGGAACTGCTTCGGCAAGCTCAATCACTGGCGCGGCATCGCTATGAGATCAGACAAAATCGCCCGCAACTAGCACGCCACGCTCACGCTCTGCCTCGCCGCGACACTCCACTGGCTCACCAGCGGGATTAGCAACACGACTTGGGGGTAGTACCCAGCCAAGTTGCTTGGTAAGTCGTGAGATAGGGGACCTTGCCGATGGCCCTGCCGTCAGAGAGGGCGTCGACCTCGTTCAAACTCTCGCGCGAGTTCTTCGTACCGATCGGCGTCCAGCACGCAGTCCGCGTTGCTGCTGGGATCACGCCACGCGCTAACTAGATCGATAGCGGACCCGTACATAGGTGTCCGAGCAGATGCATCATGCGGTGAGTCGAACATCACTTTGCCGTTGACCGTCCGGCGAGGCTCGCACGGACCTCGACGGTCGACGCGCCGAAGGCCTCCGCGAACGGTCCCGGAGTCATCGGTGTGCGGGAGAACTGGATCACCGGGCCCGGCATGATCACCTCGCCGTAACTATCCGTATGATCTGCGATTCGGAGCCTTCGAAGATCGGCAGGGCCGTCGGGCGCCATCACGCTTGTTGTAGTGAGCACCTGGTGAGCGCCCAGACCGAGCTTCGCGGCTGCTTGCTCAATGCCCGCGCAGCCACCCTCGCCTACGAGCGACTCGACCGTCTCGGAGGGGCCAGCCACGCAGATCCAGCCGTCCGTGGCGCGGATGAATCGGATCGCGTGCCCTTTCGTTCCGGCATCGGCGGTCAGCCAGGGGAGCTGCGCAAGTGTAGTGGCGGCGAAAAGCGACGTGCTGACGGACGCTCCGATACCGAGTCGCGCTCGGCGGTAAAGTCCGAGCGTCACACCGAATGCGCCGAGCATCCCAGCGGCGTAATCCGTGGCGAACCACCTCGGTAGGTCGATGATGGGCGAGGCTCCAGATGGTGGTAAATCGTCGCCGAGCACGTGGTCTGTGAACCCGGTCGCCACGTTGGTGACTTCTGCGAATCCACGAAAGTGTGCCCAGTCGCCGGTCGTTCCGAACGCGTTGAGGTACAGCGTGACCGCCTCGGGGCGGACAGCGCGTACCGAGTGAGAATCGAGTCCGAGTCGCTCGCCGACTCCGAGCGTGAAATTTTGCACGACGACGTCGCAGGTGGGCAGCAGCGCCACTAGAAATTCGCGCCCACTTTTTTCCCGGAGATCGACGATGCACGTCCGCTTGCCGCGGTCCAGCTGTTCGTGCATGAACGGCTCAGGCATGATCCCGGTGCCGTCGGTCGGATCGGTGTCGATCTTGATCACCTCCGCGCCCAGCTGAGCCAGCACTTTTCCGACCGACGGGGCAGCGAAGACCCGAGCGGCCTCAAGCACGCGGAACCCGGCGAGGGGCGCGCGCCTGTCGTCCGGTTTGCCGTCGGAGGACGCCGAGGTCGGCCTCAGAGGGAGGTCAACTGATTCGTTCGCGTCTGCCTCTGCGGCACGAATATCCGGTGCGTGGACATCGTTGAAAAGGACTGCGCGACCGGGGACGAGCTCACGGCCGCCAGGAGTGTCCACTTGAACGAGCGCCCCGGAGCCGGTCGCGGCTGGGAGCGCCTTCCACTCCTCGGTCGATCGCAGCATCGCAATGCTGCAGCCGTTGGATCGCGCGAGCGTCTCCCATTCGAGCGCGCTCCGGGTGGCGAACAGGTCGACGAGCCGATTCTGCAGTTCGTTCTGCGTGCCGACATCGGAGGACAGCCGATCAAAGTCGGCGACACCCTCGGTGATCCAGTCCTCATGCCCTGCCACCTCGAGCAACCAGACGAGGTGGCGGTACCAGTTCGCGACGAACGTGACCCGGCGTCCGTCGCGGCAGACATAGATGCCATTGCCGAAGCTGCGGAGAAAGGGAGCGTTCCTTTCGAAGCTCACGCCACGCGCGCCGATCGCCTCGAAGAGGGCGTCGAAGAGAGGAACCTCGACGTGCTGTCCCACTCCGTCCCGCTCCTGTGCGATCAGCGCGGCGGCGATCCCCGTGGCCGCACTGATCCCCCCGAACACCGACGCGAGCGGCGCAGACGAGTAGTGGGGAAGGCTTTGCAGAGTGCCCTCCGGCAGGAGATACCCGCCCGCTGCCGCAATCACGACCGACTCCCAACCGGGGATAGCCGCCCGCGCGTCAGTGCGGCCGAAGCCGGGTATCGAGCAATAGACGAGTCCCGGCACGCGCTCGAGGGTCGAATCCACGCCGAGACCGAGCCGCTCCATTACACCGGGGCGAAAATTCTCAATGATGACGTCAGCAGACTCCACTAGTTCCTGCGAGCGTCGCCGACCCGAGTCACTTTTTAGGTCTAGAGTCTCCGTGCGTCGGCCGCGCAATAGGGCAATGTTCGCGCTCGAACGCCAACGGGGTCCGTTCGGTGGTTCGATGCGGATCACTTCAGCGCCCTGATCCGCCAACAGCATCGCGGCAAGCGGGCCCGCGAGATACTGCCCGAAATCGATCACGCGGACGCCCGCGAGAGGCTGCGGATCTGTCACGTCATTCCCCTAACCGTCGGGCTCGTCAATGAACCGACACGAGAAACTAGCTCGAAAGACCGAACATCTCCGTGTCATCTCTTGCGCGATCCCACCTTCGTAAGGAAACCCTGGAGAATTGGGTAGAGCTCATCGGGGCGGTCGATGTTCGGCGAGTGCTTGTCGTCGATCAGCACGATCGTGGCCTCGGGAACCGCGGCACGCAGGTTGTCCGCCCACTGCGGTTCGAGCAAGATATCTCTCGCGCATCTCACCAGCAGAATGGGAACCTCAGTTCCCTCCAACTGTTGAGGCCAAGGGTCGTCGACCGAAGTTCTGACGGGACCCGGGACCTTGGTGTTGGGAGCCTTTACACTCTTGACATGGCCGGGCTCGCTTGCCCAGCGCAGGCGCTCGCTTATGTGAGATTCCAGGCCGGGGAAGTCATCCACGAGATATGCGACCACCCGGGCCAAGTCCTCGCGCGTGCCGTCCCAACGGCCTAGGTCGTGGGCCAGGGGGGTCCGCCAGGGCCCGCCGGAGCCGGCGATGCTCGTGACTGAGCGAAGTGGAAACGACTCCTCTGCAGCGATCGCACGCAACGCGACCGCTCCACCGAAAGAATTCCCCACCGCGTGCACCGGCGAGGTGACTCCGACGGCTCGTAGGAAATCGGCGAGGTGAGCGATGCGGAAGGAATGCGGTGATCGATCCAGGAAAACGGCTTTATCCGTTCCGCCGTAACCCAGAAGATCGGGGGCGAGGACCCGATACCGGTCGGCGAAGCGCGCGATCATCGCGCCCCAGGTGACCGACGACGATGCCCCCCAGGCGCCGTCGTGTAGCAGGAGCAGGACGTCGGCGTCGGCAGGTCCGGCCTCCAGGTAGCGGGTGCGAAAGCTGCCAGCTTTGACGTACCGTTCCGTCACCCGAGTCCCTGCGTTCAAATCATTCCTGCTCGTCTCGAACGCGAAGGCTGTGTCTAGGGCCATTGTTGCTCGCTCTCTCCGGGTGTTTCGATTGAGTTGCCTTGCGCTGCGTGCTTGGCGATTTGGATCTGCTCGTAGACGTGCGCCCGCAGTTCGGCGAATCGCGGCAGCGACCTGGTTGTTAACTGGTCCCTGTCTGCGGGGAGGTCGATCACCAAATCGTCCTGAATCACTGTCGGCGAACTTGACAGCATGATCACTCGCTCGCCTAGATAGACCGACTCATCGATGTCGTGTGTTACGAAGAGGATCGTGACGCCGAGCGAGGCCCAGACGCTGCGGATGAGGTCTTCGAGGTCAGCTCTGGTCTGCGCATCGACCGCGGCAAACGGTTCGTCCATCAGGAGGACCTCGGGCTGGAAAGCCACGGCGCGCGCGATTGCAACCCGCTGCTGCATACCACCGGAGAGCTGCCACGGGTAACTTCGCGGAACGTGGGCTAGTCCAACTGACTGGAGTGCCGTTTCGACGAGTTCGTTTCGCTGGTCTTTAGGCATGCGTGCATTCTTGAGTGGCAGCTCGACGTTCGCTTTGACTGTCATCCAGGGGTAGAGGCTGCGGCCGTATTCCTGGAAGACGACGGCCATGCCCTTCGGTGGCCCCGTGACAAGCTTTCCGCCGAGTCGGACCTCGCCCGCTGTGGGTTCGAGAAGGCCGGAAATGCACCTCAGCAACGTAGTCTTACCGCTTCCCGACGGACCGACAAGGCACGCAAGTTCGCCTGGGCGGAGGTCGAAGGTGAGGTTGCGGACGGCTTCGACGTCGGCATCTTTCTTCGATCGGTAGACCTTCTTGAGCCCGTGCACTGAGAGCATTGCGCCCGTGTCATGCCCGGGTTTGGCGAGAATCTGTTCGTTCTCAGCGCGCATCTTGGGCCTCCTTTTGGCCGTTGTACCAGCTCAGAACCCGACGCTGGACTTGTTGGAATATGAAAGATAAGGCCACGCCGAGGATGCCGAGCAGAGCGATGCCGCTCCACATCTCGGGGATGGCGTAGATGCGCTGGAACTGAACGATCGCGAAGCCGAGCCCCTCGGAAGCGGCGAACATTTCTGAGATCACCATCAGGATCAAACCGATCGAGAGACTCTGACGGATGCCGGCCATCATTTGCGGCGAAGCGCTCCTCAGAACTAGATGCCTGATCCTGGCGAATCCGGAGATGCGGTAGATCCGCGAGGTGTCGCTGAGCACGGGGTCGACCGCGCGCACGCCTTCGATGGTGTTGATGAGCACCGGCCAGACGCACCCTGACGCGATGACCGCTATCTTCATCTCGTTATTGATACCGATCAGTAACAGGAGCACGGGAACGAGGATCGTGGGCGGGATCGCTCGCAGGAACTCCAGGAGTGGTTCCAGAAACTGTCGGAGCCACCGGATGGATCCGATGACCATACCTCCGAGGATGCCCATGACGATCGCGAGGATGAGCCCCGCGAGCAGCCTCAGAATGCTCGGCACCACATCGGTCAAGAAGCGCGGACCAATCCAGGTCTGGATGAAGGTTTCGACGAGCTGACCAGGCTTCGGTACGAAAAAGTTGCTCGGGCCGAGAGTGGCGAACCACCAGATGATGACCAGCAGAACCGGCAGGCCGAAGAAATAGCCAAGTGACTTCACTGTTCTCATACCGGCAACTCCGCTCGCACCGAGGAGTGCCAGAACAGGGCGCGCCGCTCGACGGCACGCATGCCCAGGTTGACGAGCACGCCGATCAGTCCCGCGGCAACAACAAGCGAGTACATCGACACGATCGCCCCGTTCGCCTGGGCCTTGGCGACCTCACTGCCGAGCCCAGGCGTCCCGATGATGAGCTCACCGGTGATGGCGAGGATGAGCGCGACCGTAGCGGCCAGCCGGATGCCGGTCGCGATGTAGGGAAGAGCGGTAGGCCAAACTAGGTAACGGATACGCGCGCCGATACCCAGACCGAAACTTTTCGCCGTGTCCTCCCCCACCTTGTCGACGTCCGCGACCCCGTACAGGGTCTGGATGAGCATGATCCAGAAGCACGCGTAGACAATGAGGAGTAGTTCCGACTCCATCCGAAGCCCGAACAGCAGCACGGCAAGGGGAATAAGCCCGACCGACGGGATGGGCCGGAGAAACTCGATCGTCGAGTGGGTCGCCTTACGGAGAAAGGTGCTGGATCCGATGATCAGCCCCACAGCGATTCCCGCGACCACGGAGATGAGCAGTCCGAGCAACCACGCTGTCAGCGTCTGTCCGACCGACACCCAGAACGACTGCAAACCGAAGTTGAGGACGAATCGAGCTAGCACGTCCCCGGCCGGCGGAAGGAACCGCGGGTTCACCCATCCCAGGACCGGCGTTAGCTGCCAGACGAAGAGGAACGCCAAGATGCCAGCGACTCCAAGAACAACGCCCGACCAGGCGCCGAGCGGCTGCAGGCTTTGGTGTGCTCGTAGTATGGGACGTGATCCCACTTTCGGCGTGCTTTGAACGTCTCGCAACGCAGTCATCCCAACTCC
>NZ_JBFBKR010000018.1:0-91200 GCF_040686575.1 Arthrobacter sp. NPDC080073 | reverse complement strand
GTCCACGGAGAGGTAGTTCTGGCCCTTGGGGTTGTAGATCTTCGCGGTGGGGAAGAACGCGTCCATGCCGAAGGTCCGGGATTCATCCGGGACGATGGGGACAATCCGGTGCCCGAATTTCTTGTCGCGGAGCAGGTCTTTGAGCAGACGGACGAAGGCCATGGTGGTGGCGGCGTGCTGCTTGCCGGAGCCGCGCTTGGCGACCTCGTAGGACTTGGCCTCGGGCAGTTCGATGGCCACATGGTTGGAACGCCGCTCGGGGACCGAACCTCCCAGCGCAGCCCGGCGCTCGAGGAGATAGGCGATCTCGGGTGCCTCCATGCCCGGGTGGTAATACGGGGGCCTGTAAGGATCCTCCTCCAATCGGGCATCGGAAATCGGAATCCTGAGGTAGTCCCTGAATTCTTTCAGATCGGCGAGTGTGAGTTTCTTCATTTGGTGGGTCGCGTTGCGGCCCTCGAAGTGGGGTCCGAGTCCGTAGCCCTTGACGGTCTTGGCCAGGATCACGGTGGGTTTGCCCTTGAACTCGGTCGCGGCCTTGTACGCGGCGTAGACCTTGCGGTAGTCGTGGCCGCCGCGTTTGAGGTTCCAGATCTGCTCGTCGTCCAGGTCCGCGACCATGTCCTTGGTGGCCGGGGTCTTCCCGAAGAAGTGTTCGCGGACGAACCCGCCGGATTCGGCCTTGTAGGTCTGGTAGTCCCCGTCGACGGTTTCGTTCATGATCTTCACCAGGGACCCGTCGGTGTCCTTGGCCAGCAGGTCATCCCATTCCCGGCCCCAGACGACCTTGATGACGTTCCAGCCCGCGCCGCGGAAGAACGCTTCGAGTTCCTGCATGATCTTCCCGTTGCCCCGGACGGGCCCGTCCAGGCGCTGGAGGTTGCAGTTGATCACGAAGTTCAGGTTGTCCAGGTTTTCGTTCGCGGCGAGCTGGAGCAGGCCGCGGGACTCGGGCTCGTCCATTTCCCCGTCGCCCAGGAACGCCCAGACCTGCTGCCCGGAGGTGTCTTTGAGGCCGCGGTCGTGCAGGTAGCGGTTGGACTGGGCCTGGTAGATCGCGTTCATCGGGCCGATGCCCATGGACACGGTCGGGAATTCCCAGAACGCGGGCATCAGGCGCGGGTGCGGGTAGGAGGACAGCGCGTGGCCCTGCTTGGACTTTTCCTGCCGGAACCCGTCCAGGTCCTCCTCGGTGAGCCGGCCTTCCATGAACGCCCTGGCGTACATGCCCGGGGACGCGTGTCCCTGGAAGAAGACCTGGTCCCCGCCCGAGGGGTGGTCCTTGCCGCGGAAGAAATGGTTGAAGCCGACCTCGTACAGGGTCGCGGCCCCGGCGTAGGTGGAGATGTGCCCGCCCACCCCGATGTCCGAGCGCTGGGCCCGGTGCACCATGACGGCCGCGTTCCAGCGCATGTACGCCCGGTACCGGCGCTCGAACTCCTCGTTGCCCGGGAACGGCGCTTCCTGGTCCGCCGGGATCGTGTTCACGTAATCGGTGGTCGTCACCATCGGCACCCCCACCGACTGGGACCCCGCCCGCTGAAGCAGGCTGCGCATGATGAACTGCGCCCGCTCCGTGCCCTGCTCCCTGATCAACGCGTCCAAAGACTCAGCCCACTCGGCAGTCTCTTCCGGATCACGATCAGGCAGCTGGGAAGTCAACCCGCTAAGGATGTGTGAGGTCTCTTCTCCTGCAGCCACGTCCAACCTCTCTTCATTGAATGTCTGGGCGCTTGCACTGTAGTGCGCGCTGAAACGTGCATGGAAATTTCGTATTGTGAGAATAAAATTCTGTAGTTCGAGATTAGCGATGCCTTCGCCAAGCGTCAATCCAGTGGGGCGGAGGCTAGCGCCCACAGGGCCCCGCGGCCCCACGCTGCCGTTTGTGACCGCCGTCGGGAGCGCGACCCTTGACCAAAGGTGACCTAGCTCATACAGTTATTTCACTATTCAATAACTAGATTCCACGATGCGAAATAAAAAAACCCTCTCACAGCGTCTCGGAAGCCTAGTTGCAGCACCACAAAGAAGTGGAGATCCACGATGCAATCGACTCCCCCAGTCGGCGTCACGACGGCTTCGGAGCAGACCGTACTGCCAGGCAGTTCAGTCCATCCGTCAGTAGGAAATGAAACCCTCTGCGATGTAGCGTCCGTCGCAGCAGGCCGCGCAATCAGCCCCAGCCTCTATAACCTGGACCTCGCCCCCACCAAGAAAGAGGGCAGGCGCTGGACCAGCTACAGCATCTTCACCCTCTGGGCCAACGACGTCCACAGCCTTGGTAACTACGCTTTCGCCATCGGCCTCTTTTCGCTTGGCCTGGGCGGGTGGCAAATCCTCGTGGCCCTTGGGATCGGCGCGGTCTTGCTGTTCACCCTCTTGACCTTCTCCGGATTCATGGGCCAGAAGACCGGCGTCCCCTTCCCGGTCATGAGCCGGATCAGCTTCGGTATCCGGGGTGCGCAGCTCGCCAGCCTGGTCCGTGGCGCTGTGGCCATCGCCTGGTTCGGAATCCAGACCTACCTCGCCTCGGTGGTGCTCCGCGTGATGCTTGTCGCGATGTTCCCCGGACTTAAGGACATGGACGCCAACTCGATCCTGGGCCTGTCCACCCTTGGCTGGATCGCTTTCGTATCCCTCTGGATTGTCCAGTTGGTCATCGTCAGCTTCGGCATGGAAATGATCCGCAAGTACGAGGCCTTCGCCGGCCCCATCATTCTTGCCACCATGCTCGCCATTGCCATCTGGGTCTTCGTCGAGGCCGGGGGAGCCATCCAATGGTCCGGCATCAAGGGCCTCGAAGGAGGGGAAATGTGGCGCACGATCTTTGCCGGCGGCGCCCTCTGGGTCTCCATCTACGGCACTTTCGTCCTGAACTTCTGCGACTTCACCCGTTCCTCGGTCTCCAAGAAGTCCATTGTCCGCGGCAACTTCTGGGGCATCCCCATCAACATGCTTCTGTTCGGCGCAATCGTGGTCATCATGGCAGGCGGCCAGTACAAGATCAACGGCAAGATCATCGAAAGCCCCTCGGACATCGTGCAAAGCATCCCCAATACGCTCTTCCTCGTCCTGGCCTGCCTTGCGTTGCTGATCCTGACCATCGCAGTGAACCTCATGGCGAACTTCGTGGCACCCGTCTACGCGCTGACCAACCTCTTCCCCAAGCACCTGAACTTCCGCAAGGCGGCGTGGGTCAGCGGCACCATCGGCCTGGTCATCCTGCCGTGGAACCTCTACAACAACCCCCTG
Organism: Arthrobacter sp. NPDC080073; assembly: GCF_040686575.1. NCBI lineage: Bacteria > Bacillati > Actinomycetota > Actinomycetes > Micrococcales > Micrococcaceae > Arthrobacter > Arthrobacter sp. NPDC080073. The sequence goes on along the minus strand of NZ_JBFBKR010000018.1, from coordinate 87,948 downwards.
GTGATCGTGTACTTCCTGGGCGGACTCGGCGCGCTGCTCGGCCCGCTGTTCGGCGTCGTCATGGCCGACTACTGGCTCCTGCGCCGCGGCAAGGTCAACATCCTCGACCTCTACACGGACCACCCTTCGGGCACCTACTTCTACAAGCGCGGAGTCAACCCCCGGGCGATCGCCGCAATGGTTCCGGCCGCCGTCGTCGCCATCCTCATCGCGTTCATTCCCGCCCTGGAGGCCGCGGCACCGTTCGCCTGGTTCTTCGGCGCAGGCATCGGGGCGTTGTGCTACTACTTGTTCGCGGACAAGAAGCAGCAGCACACCGACGTCTCCGGCGAGCCGATCGCCGTCGTCAGCAACCACTAGAGCCAGGAAGAACACATGCGCATCCTCGTCGCAAACGTCAACACCACACAATCCATGACCGACTCCATCGCAGCCCAGGCGCGAAGCATCGCGGCTCCCGGTACCGAGATCATCGGCATCACCCCGCGGTTCGGCGCCGATTCCTGCGAAGGGAACTTTGAAAGCTACCTCGCCGCCATTGCCGTGATGGACCGCGTGGTCAACTACCCTGAACCGTTCGACGCCGTCATCCAGGCCGGCTACGGCGAGCACGGCCGCGAGGGACTTCAGGAGCTCCTGGACGTTCCGGTGGTCGACATCACCGAGGCCGCGGCCAGCACCGCGATGTTCCTCGGCCACAAATACTCTGTGGTTACCACTTTGGACCGCGCGGTCCCGCTCATCGAAGACCGCCTCAAGCTCGCCGGACTTGACGACCGGTGCGCCTCCGTCCGTGCGAGCGGCATGGCCGTCCTGGAACTCGAGGAATTCCCGGACCGCGCAGTCGAAGCCATCGTGGAACAAGCTGAACGCGCCGTGCGTGACGACAAAGCGGAAGTCATCGTCCTCGGCTGCGGCGGCATGGCCGGGCTCGACGAACAGATCCGCCAACGTTGCGGCGTTCCCGTGGTGGATGGAGTCGCCGCCGCCGTGACCATCGCCGAGTCGCTCGTCCGCCTGGGACTGTCCACGTCCAAGGTCCGGACCTACGCCACACCGCGTCCCAAGACCGTCATAGGCTGGCCCCTGACCACAACGGATACGACGACGGCGGAAGCTCCCGCCGCGCACTGACTCAACAAACAGGAGAACCGCGTGAGCGAAACCATCCCCACCCGGCCCCGGGTCGCCGTCGTCACCGGAGCCGGTTCCGGGATCGGGCGGGCGGTTGCCCGCCTTCTGTTGGCCGAAGGCTACCGCGTTACCCTCGCCGGACGGCGGGAAGCGCAGCTTCTCGAGACTGCCGGCGGCCACCCCGAGGCGCTCGTGGTGCCGTGCGATGTGACGGTGCCCGACGACGTCGCGCGCCTTTTCGCGGCGGCCCGCCAGCGCTGGGGGAGGGTCGATGTCCTGTTCAACAACGCGGGCATCTTCGGTCCTCCCGGCAGCGTGGATGAGATCAGCGTCGCCGATTGGAATGCCACCCTGGCCGTGAACGTCACCGGATCCATGCTGTGCGCGGCCGAGGCCGTGCGAACCATGAAATCGCAGGACCCGCTAGGCGGACGCATCATCAACAACGGCTCCATCTCCGCCCATTCGCCGAGGCCCTTGTCCGTCGCGTACACCGTGAGCAAGCACGCCATGAGCGGCCTGACCAAGAGCATAGAGCTGGACGGGCGTCCGTTCGGAATCAGCTGCGGGCAGATCGATATCGGCAACACCTGCACCGAAATCATGGACACCATCGGCGTGGGCTCGGGCGCGCTCCAGGCCGATGGAAGCAGGCGCGTGGAGCCGATGTTTCCCGTGGAGGACGCTGCCCGCGCGGTGCTCATGATGGCGAACATGCCGGCGTCGGCCAACGTTGGTTCCGTGGTGGTGACTGCGGCGGGGATGCCATTCGTGGGCCGTGGCTAGAAAATCGACCAGCCCGTGCGGGTGGTGAATTCATCGAGGGCGGCGACGCCTGCCAGTGAATTCCCGGATCGGCCAAGGCCTGGGCTCCAGACACAGATGGTGCATTTGTTGGGCACCACTGCCACAATGCCGCCACCCACGCCGCTCTTTCCGGGGAGTCCCACGCGGTAGGCGAATTCGCCGGCGGCGTCGTAGGTGCCGCACGTGAGCATCACGGCGTTGATTCTCTTTGTCTGGGACGGGGACAGAAGCGGCGTGCCGTCTCCGCGTAGCCCGTTGTTGGCCAGGAACCGGCTCGCGAGGGCCAAATCGGTGCAGCTCATTTCGAGCGCGCACTGGTCGATGTATGCCTCGAGGACCGAGTTCACGGGGTTTTCGAGGTTCCCGTAGCTGGCCAGGAAGTGCGCCAGCGAGGCGTTGCGGTGATTGTTCGCCGCCTCTGAAGCGGCCACCTCGGGGTCGGCATCGATAGAGCTGTTTCCGCTTTCTTGCCGGAGCAATTCCCGGACGGGAGATGGCGAGTTGCCTGCGATGCTGAGCAGCCTGTCGGTGACCACCAGGGCGCCGGCATTGATGAACGGATTCCGCGGAATTCCGTCTTCGTGTTCCAGCTGCACCAGGGAATTGAACGGATTGCCGGAGGGTTCCCGGAACACGCGCTTCCAGATCCGGTCGCCATCCCCGGCCAGCACCAGGGCGAGGGCGTAGACCTTGGAGATGCTTTGGATCGAGAAGGGCACGTCGGCGTCTCCGGAGGAGAACAGATCGCCGTTGGAGGTTGCCACGGAAATGCCGAATTGCTTGGTATCCACCGCGGCCAGGCTCGGGATGTAGTCTGCCGGCGCTCCTTGGCCGAGCAAGGGCTGAACCGTGCCGACAATGTCGTCAAGGAGATTCTGGAGGTCCATGGTCTAGCGCCGTCCTTCGGAGTGGGTCCACAGCCTGAGCTGAAGATGCGCGAGCAGCCGTTGCTCTGCGGAGTGGAGGTCGATGCCGGCTTCTTCGCAGGCCCGCCGCAGCCGGTAATGGACCGTATTCCGGTGGACGGCCAGTTCTTCCGCGCACCGGTTCACATCACCGAAGAATTCAAGGTAGGTCAGCAGGGTTGTGGCGAACTCCGGGTACTTGCTGCACAACAGGGAGATCCCGCCATGCCGAAGGTCGGTCCTCGACGCCAGAAGTTCCAGCAATTCCTTTGTCAGTACGGTCGTTTCCACATCGGCGTAGGACGCCACGTGGATCGAGGGCGTGCTTTCCAGGACCTTGAGTACGCTCCGGACGTGCTCGAGTGTGCCATGCAACGCGTCCAGGCGTTCGACGACGGGCCCGACGGCGGCTTGGACCTGGCAGTGCAGGTGCACCCTTGCGTCCCGGACAATGACGTTGATCAGGCGGTTGATGGCCGGCGGGGACTTAATGGGGTCAAGGTCAGGAAGAATCATGGCTATCTCCAAGCCGATGGCTCCCACGACGGCACCGGGACGGTAGGCGGCTGCATGGATCGACGCGACATTGGCCAGCTCGCCACGCCGCAGTTGCAAGCCCGCTGCCGTCTCGTCGTCGCCCTGGGCGGAAATGAGGACCAAGGCTGCCGGCTTGGAGGGATCGATGCCCGCGGACTGTGCCTGGGAGTGGATCTGGGGAGTGCCGCTGAGCAGGCTGGAGATCCTGTCGCGCCGTAGTGCCTGGGACTGCTCGTTGCGGTGCCGGACCAGTTCTATGGCCGCGTGCCGGGCCGCGCCGACCATGAGCTTGTCCGTGTTGGGAGCGAGCGGTTCCTTCCCTTCCTGAAGCCAGATGTACCCCAGGATCCTGTTGCCTGCATGGATACCGATCGCCACCCGTTCCCGAAGACCTTCCGCAGGGTTGGCTTCCATATGGATGGGCGCCTCGGCTGCTTGCAGGTGCTTGTAGACCCCTGATTCTTTCAGCAGTTTTTGGTACCGCTCCGGTCCGCGCCGGGCCAGGATGGAGAGCCTGCGGAGTTCATCGACGTCATTGGAGGCCGGTGAGTACGCCAGGACGCGGTTTGCCGGATCCTCAATGACCACGTGGCCGTTGGCCAGCGTCGCGGTGGTCTGGGCGATCGCAAAAAGATCCCGGTGAATGATCGTGGACGCGTCGGTGGAAAATGCAGGCTCCTGGATGCGGTTCTTGGCGATGCTCTCCAGCGTGCCCCAGTTCATTGCGGGAGACACTGCGATCAGGCCGACTCCGGTGGGAAGCAGCACTTCCCGGACGGCGTCCAGTTCCTCCTCGTTCCCTTTCACCGCGACGGCGGCGGGCTGGTCCGGAATCAGCTTCCGGATGCCGGGCAATGCCGCGCGACCCCGGACTCCGATCAGCAGGACCAAGCTCCCGCGCCGCACCGGCGTCTCGTCCTCGGCGTCCACGATCACCGTTTCACGAACCGTGCCGTTGTCCGTTCCGGGAGGAACCAGCAGTTGCCCGTTGTCGACGCCAATGTCTTCAAGTATGTCGCTGAGCATGGCGCCAATGACATGCTCGGCAGATTCCTGGGGTGCCACCCGTATTCACTTCCTCTAAGCGGCTAAGCCGCGCTCACAGCCATGAACATTACTCGCACTCCGCCTGAACCGGGTTGTCATTGGAGCACAACGAGGATCGGACGAATTTAGCTGGCCAGACAGTTCGTTCCGTTCCGCCGGAACCTAGAGTTGTTTTCCGTCCCCTCCGCTGATGATCCAGCAGTGCAGCTGTGATTCCACAGGTCAGCAGGGGGACACGTTCTGGAGTATGCAGCCGCACCCGCGGAACCGGAGTCAAAGGAGACCCCTGGAATGAAACGCACACTGAACCGGCCTGCGCCGAGCCCGATCGCCGGGGCTCAGATCGCCGGGCTTGATCCCGCAGATTCGCTGGAAAACACCCGTGAACTTCTTGGCGACCGTTCAACGGCTGCGCAGGATTTTTCAAGCGAGGACGCCGGCTACCACAAGACCCTCAAACCCCGGCAGATCCAAATGATAGCGATCGGGGGCGCGATCGGAACGGGCCTCTTCATGGGGGCGGGAGGCCGATTGAACGGTTCCGGTCCGGCCCTGATCTTCGTCTATGCCCTTTGCGGCTTCTTTGCGTTTTTGATTCTGCGCGCCCTTGGCGAATTGGTTCTCCACAGGCCATCCTCGGGCTCGTTCGTGTCCTATGCCCGCGAGTTCTACGGCGAGAAGCTGGCCTACGCGGCCGGCTGGTTGTACTTCCTCAACTGGGCCATGACGTCGATCGTCGATGTCACGGCCGTGGCGCTTTACGTCAAATTCTGGGGACAATTCTGGCAGCCGCTGCAAACAATCCCACAGTGGCTCATCGCGCTTTGCGCCCTCGTCATTGTCCTGGCGCTCAACCTCGTCTCCGTGAAGATCTTCGGCGAGATGGAATTCTGGTTCGCCCTGATCAAGGTGGTGGCGCTCGTAGCCTTCCTCGTCGTCGGCATCTGCTTCATCGTCTTTGGCGGGAAGACCGACATCGGCGTTCCAGGGCTGGGCGTGATCCTGGACCACGGGGGAGCCTTCCCGACGGGAGCCGTGGCGCCCCTGCTCGCGATCAGCGGCGTCGTCTTCGCGTATGCGGCGATTGAACTTGTTGGTACGGCCGCGGGCGAAACTGCCAACCCGGAAAAGGTGATGCCCAAAGCCGTAAACACGGTGGTCTTCCGGATCGCGCTCTTCTATGTCGGTTCCGTGCTGCTCCTCTCGTTGCTCTTGCCCTTCACGGCGTACAAATCCGGCGAATCGCCCTTCGTCACCTTTTTCTCCCATCTCGGGGATCCCCATGCCGCGGCTGTCTCGGCATCAGTGATGAACTTCGTTGTCCTGACAGCGGCTTTGTCGAGTCTGAACGCCGGCCTGTATTCCACGGGCCGGATCCTGAGGTCCATGGCGGTCAATGGCTCCGCGCCCCAGTTCACTGCAAGGATGAGCAAATCGGGGGTGCCGTATGGCGGCATCCTGCTGACGGCGGTGATCACGCTGCTTGGCGTCGGCCTGAATGCCCTGGTCCCGTCCCAAGTGTTCGAGATCGTTCTCGAGGTGTCCGCCATCGGAATCATCGGCGGCTGGGCGACCATCATCCTGTGCCACATCAAGCTTCAGGCCTGGGTCAGGCTCGGCAAGGTCATCCGTCCGTCATTCCGGCTCTTCGGAGCGCCCTTCACCTCCTACCTCACGCTCGCCTTCCTTGCCTTCGTCCTCGTCACGATGGGCTTCTCAGAGACAGGGCGCTGGGTCCTCGCTTCCTTGCTGCTCCTGATACCCCTGCTCATTGCCGGCTGGTTCGCTTGCCGCAAACGCATCCTTGAGGCAGCCGAGGCCCGACGCGGCCACACCGGCGATCTGCCCGTGGTCGCAGGTTCCTTCTCCCAGGGCGGCCAACGCTCCTGATGCACAACGAATTGATGGAAAGCGGAACCACCTTGCCCGGCATGCCGTCCCGAAACAACAGCGACACCCTGTCCAAGCAAACCACCTTGACCGATCGAAACCCGGTGAACAACCAACTTCCAAAGCGGGACATCGGCACGCCTAGCAGCGCGTGGCGTTCGCGCGCTGATGCATGGGAGTTTCTCGGGTACGCGTTCAAGCAGCTGGCAAAGGGCGGCACGGGAACGCCGTCGTTCGCCGCCCTGCAGGACCGAGCCGTGCAGGCGCTGCTGCTGCTTCAGGCCATGGAACTGTATTGGGCGGCGCCGGGGCTCGCCTCGGTGGCGCCTCTGCTCGGCTGCCTGGATTCCGGTGATTACGACGCCGGACTGGAGATGATCCGCGGAATGTCCGGGCGGCCCCGCGCCGGGCGCTCCATTCCGGGTCTCCAGGACGAAGGCTCCGGGGAGCCACAGCCGGCGGGCGAGCGGCCCCGGTTCGAGGTCCTGTTTGTCGACGACATCTCCGAACAAGAAGCCGAAACCCTGAAAGCGGAAATGCTGGCCCAGCGGAGGCCGTCCGATGCCTTCGCCTATGAACTCATCGTGGTTCCCAGCTACGAGGATGCGCTCGTTGCCTTGATCCTGAATCCTGCCATCCAGGCGTGCATTCTCCGCCCGGGATTCACCATCGGAAGCAGCCAGCCGCTTGGCCGCGACCTGAGGAAATACCTTGGAGGCCTAGTGGCCCCCGAACTTGCCGGAATGCCACCGCTGGGGAGGTTCCTTAGCCTGGCCGAGCAGATCTCCGAGTTACGCCCCGAACTGGATGTGTACCTGGTGGCCGGTGTCGCCATGGAGAGCCTCGCGGGTTCACTGACGAAGCGGTTCCGAAGGATTTTCCGCAGGCAAGACAATCTCGACCTGCACCTCTCGCTGTTGTCGGGTGTCGCTGAGCGGTACAGGACCCCGTTTTTTACCGCGCTACAGGAATACAGCCGGCGGCCGGCCAGCGTCTTCCACGCCTTGCCGATCTCTCGCGGCGGCTCGGTGGGCAATTCGCCTTGGATCCGCGATATGGCCGATTTCTACGGGATGAACCTTCTCCTGGCCGAGACGTCCGCGACGTCGGGTGGGCTCGATTCGCTGTTGGACCCGCACGGATCGATCAAGGAGGCCCAGGACCTGGCGGCGCGGGCTTTCGGTTCCCAGAAAACCTTCTTCGTCACCAATGGAACATCCACCGCCAACAAGATCGTTCATCAGTCCATCCTTGCTCCGGGGAACGTGGTCCTCGTCGACCGCAACTGCCACAAATCCCACCACTATGCTTTTGTCCTCGCCGGAGCCCAGGTTTCCTACCTGGACGCCTACCCGCTGGACAAGTTCGCGTTCTACGGCGCCGTGCCCTTGGCCACCATCAAGGCACGATTGCTGGCCTACCGACGTGCCGGGCGCCTGGACGAAGTCAAGATGATCACGCTGACCAACTGCACCTTCGACGGCATCGTCTATGACGTGGAACGCGTCATGGAAGAATGCCTGGCCATCAAACCGGACCTTGTCTTCCTTTGGGACGAAGCCTGGTTCGCCTTCGCCCGGTCCCACCCCGTCTTCCGGCGCAGGACGGCGATGGCCGCAGCGAGGAGGCTTGAGGCCTCCTTCAGTGATCCCGGCTATGCCGCCAGGCACGCCGAACAAGCGGCATCGCTCCACGACGCGGTGACGGGCGCGCCAGCCGATGATGAACTCTGGCTGGAGACCCGGCTTATCCCGGATCCAGCGAAAGCGCGGCTTCGCGTCTACGCCACGCAGTCCACCCACAAGACCCTCACCTCACTGCGCCAGGGATCCATGATCCATGTTTTCGACCAAGACTTCAGCGAGCATAACCAAGAGTCATTTCGCGAAGCATATATGACCCATACCTCCACATCGCCCAATTACCAGATCCTCGCTTCGCTCGACGTCGGCCGCCGTCAGGTGGAGCTGGAGGGTTTCGGCCTGGTTCAGAAACAGGCGGACCTGGCAACCATCGTTGCCCAGGCGGTGGCCCGCCACCCCCTGCTGAAGAAATACTTCCGGGTCCTCACGTCGAGGGACCTCATTGCGGCGCCCTATCGGGAAACCGGCAGCGCCATGCCGCTCCGGGATGGCCTGGCGGCACTGGCGGATGCCTGGGAGCACGACGAATTCGTCGTCGATCCTAGCCGCCTCACGTTGGACATCAGCCGGACAGGGGTCGACGGCGACACTTTCCGGCACCGCTATCTCGCCGACAAGCACGGCATCCAGGTCAACAAGACCTCCCGTAACACCGTGCTCTTCATGACCAACATCGGCACCTCCCGCAGCGCTGTCGCCTATCTGATCGAGGTCCTGGTCAAGCTGGCCGAGTCTTTCGAGGAGGAACGTCCGGCGCGGAAAACGCCGGACCCCTGTCCCGCCGCGGGCACCACGGGAGCCACTCCGCCCTTGCCCGATTTCAGCAGTTTCGCAAGGCGCTTTCGGCGGGATCCGCTCAGTCCCGACGGGGACCTCCGGGCCGCCTATTTCGAGAGCTACAAGGACGGAGCGACCACCTACTTGTCGTCCGATGACCTCAAGGCGCGGATCGCGGAAGGCGAGGAAGTTATTTCGGCGGGATTCGTCACCCCGTATCCTCCGGGCTTCCCGATCCTCGTCCCTGGACAGGTGATCACGGCTAAGGCGCTGGAGTTCATGGCCGCACTCGATACCCGGGAAGTCCACGGTTTCGACCCGGGGCGCGGCTACAGGGTGTTCACGGCCAAGGAGGTTGGGGCCGTGCAGCATTGAATCGCGTGATTCCACATTGTGAAATTTGAATTTCCCCTTGTGGAATCGTGTGAGCGGGATTACATTTGAAAACAACCCCCGAAAGCAGGGGCTGTTCCCAAACTGATTGGTTCAGATCAATGAAGATCCCAGACTCTGCGGCGCTGAAGGCGAGTTCGGCTCCGCGGAAGAAGAAGCCACTGTATAAGTCGCTCTTCTTCCAAATTCTGATCGCCGTCGTCGCAGGTGTACTCATCGGCCATTTCTGGCCGAACATCGGGTCCACCCTCCGGCCACTGGGCGATGGTTTCATTCAACTCATCAAGATGATCATCGCTCCGCTGATCTTCCTCGTGATCGTCACAGGTATCTCGGCAGTGGGCGACGTCAAGGCGGTCGGAAGGGTCGGGGTCAAAGCCCTTCTGTACTTCACCGGCGCCACGCTTTTCGCACTCGTTTTCGGCCTGATCGTCGGAAACCTGGTCCAGCCCGGTGCCGGACTCCACATCGATCCCAGCACTCTTTCCCAGGATGCGCTGAACGCCAAGACCGGGACCGCGCCGCCCAAGGATGCGGCTTCCTTCCTCCTGGACATCATTCCTACCTCTGTGATCGGCGCTTTCGCCAGCAACAGCCTTCTCCAGGTGCTGTTCTTCTCGGTCTTCTTCGGCGCGGCAATCGTCGTCATCGGCCGCGAGCGCTGCCTCCCGGTCATCAGCCTCATGGAAACCGTCCTGGAACTGATCTTCAAGATCATGTCGTGGATCATGAAAGTGGCGCCCATCGGTGCGTTCGGCGCAATGGCGTTCATCATCGGCCAATACGGACTCGACACCCTCGGGACGTATGCGCTCCTGATCGCCTCCTGTTACGGGGCGGCCATTGTCTTCATCGGCCTGCTGTTCCTCGTCGCCTGGAGCTTCGCCAGGGTGCCCCTGTGGCAGTTCCTGAAGTACACCCGTGAGGAATTCCTCCTCGCGCTCGGCACGGCATCCACCGAGGCGGTCATGCCCCGCATCATGACCAAGCTGACGAACGCCGGTTGCTCCAGGGCCACCACCGGCCTGGTTGTCCCGACGGGCTACTCCTTCAACCTCGACGGCGCCGCGATCTACCTTTCGATCTCGCTGTTGTTCCTGGCCCAGGCCTTCGGCCACCACCTCGACCTCGGCCAGCAGTTGGCAGCCTTGGGTGTCCTGCTCCTGACGTCAAAGGGCATGGCCGGCGTACCGGGATCGTCATTCCTTGCTCTCTCGGCCACGGCCGCCGCACTGGGCATCTTCCCGGTCGCCGGCGTCGCCCTGCTCCTGGGTGCCGACCGCCTGATGGACTCCATGCGCGTCGTCGTCAACCTGCTCGGCAACTGCGTGGCCACGTTCGTCGTCGCGAAATGGGAGGGCCAGTTCGACCGTTCGGTCATGCTCCGCGCCTTCAGCGGTGAGATCACCAACGAGGACTCCGCGATCATGCTCGGGGCCGAAGACGTCTTCGAGGAACAGGAAATCGAGCGCCTCAGCGAAGGACAAGAGCCTTCGCCGAAGTTCCGGGGCGGCCCGAATCCCGATGCGATTCCGCAGTTCGAAATGATCAAACCTGGGCAACACCGGAGCCCCTCCATCAGTCCGGACTGATATGAAATGCGAGGTGGGCCGGGTTCCTTGTGAGCCTGGCCCACCTCTCGCGCCGACCGATGTCTTGCGCCCGACTTTCGGGCTACCTGTTGCGATGGAGTAATGCAGGAACATCGGCCGGCGGCCCTGGTGGGGAACGTCCCCGGGGCGTGGGTGCGGGCTATAGCGTCCTGGGGTCCGCGGCGTACATCTTCAACCTGATGGCCAAGGCCTCTGACATGTGGCGCGCGGCGACCTGGCCCGCCAACTCGGGGTTGTTCTCCTCAATGGCGGCGAGCAGTTCGGCATAGTCAGCCAGAACCACGGGCCACCTGCCGGGGTAGGTCAAAGTCGTGAGGGTGTACCGGCGGACCTGCTGGTCCAGGCGCTCAAGCAGGCTGATAAGCGATGGGCTGTGGGTGGCGTGCCAGAGCTGCGTGTGGAAAGCACGGTTTGTTTCCGCAAGCGTTGGTCCATCATTGATGTCCAGTCCGCGCATCTTCAGAAGCAGCGCGTCGAGCGACCGCTTGTCCAAGGCAGTTGCCTTGAGTGCAGCTTTGGAAGCGGCAGCCTGTTCAAGGATGATTCTCGACTCGTAGATATCGATGATTTCCTCGGCCGAATGCGTGCGGATCACCACCGCTTTGCCGCGCCTTTCGACGAGCCCGTCCTGTTCCAGCCGCTGCAAGGCTTCCCGCACGGGGGTTCTCGAAGCACCATAGCGCGCGGTGAGCTTGGCCTCCGTGAGGGGCTCGTCAGGGGCGAATACGCTCGCCAGAACGTCGTCGCGCAGCTGCTGATGAATGGGCGTGGTCAATTCTTCCTCTTTCCGTGTGGTTTCGTCAGCTCGGCCTCAGGCGACGCAGCCGGCCCGTCGTCCGAAAACAGCTCCTGCTGCAAGCCCGGAACCGCCGGGGTAGTTTCCGCTGAACAATCCGCCCAGTGCTTCCCCGCACGCGTAGAGCCCCCCAATCGGCTCAGCGCTTTCGGTAAGCACGCGGCCCCAGGTATCGGTCTTCAGGCCTCCGAAAGTGAAGGTGATGCCACAGGTGACGGGGAAGGCGTAGAACGGGCCGATGGAGATGCTGCGGGCCCAGTTGCTTTTCGGCGGTTGGGTATCCGCCCGGCGGCCGTCCTTGACGTTAGGGTTGAAGGCCGCACCCTCGCTGATCGACTCATTGAAGTTCCTGACAGTCTCTTCGAGGCCCGCAACACTTATGCCGGCTTTCTCGGCCAGTTCTGCCAGGGTTGGCGCAGTGACCACGGAGACCCCCGGCATGTCGTATTCCTCGCTCCGAAGCATGGGGCGGGACGAGGCGTCGAAAATCTGGAAAGCAGCCGATCCCGGCTGGGCAAGGATGTCCCGGCCATACCGCGCGTAGGTGTAGTTGCGGTAGTCGGCGCCTTCGTCGACAAACCGCTTGCCCTCGTTGTTTACCACGATCCCGAGCGGGTATCCGCCGCGGGTCAGCTGGTTGGTGAGCTCAAGGTTGCTCTCGTTCTCCGGATGCCACGCGTCCCAGGCCACGCTGTGGCAGCTGGACCAATCGCCGCCCTTGGCCGCGCCTGCGTCCAAAGCGGCAAGGACCATCTCACCGGTGTTTCCGGGGGTGCCTCGCACCTTCGCGTTTTGCCAGCCCTCGCCCAAGTATTGACGTCGGAGACCAGGTGCGGCTTCAAAGCCCCCGGACGCCAGAATTACCGATTCGGCCCGGAACTCGCCTTTTTCCGAGGAAGTGCGGTAGTGGACTCCGCATACCCGATTCCCTTCCAGGATCAGTCCGGTTGCCGCGCAGCCATAGATAACTTCCACGCCCAGGCGCTTTGCGGCCGCCCGGTGGTCAGCCATGAGCCCTTTGCCGCCGCCGACGTTGCCAACGTGGAGCCCTCCCCAAAAAAGATAGCCGCCGCCTTCGGTCCGGTATGCCTGCCGCTCGTACATCAAGCGGTATTTGAGGCCCATGCCCTGAAGCCAGCGCAAGGTCGGGTTGCTCTCATTGACCAGGACCCCGGACAGTTCGGGGTCATTCCGCCCGCCCGAGACCTTCCGCAGGTCAGCCAGATATTCGTGAGCGGTGTAGGCGGGAACTTCGCTGACGGCGTGGCGGTCATCAGGTTCTATGAAATCGATGAGCTCCTCAAGCCCGTTGTGGGAGATACGCGTGGCGCCGGCGGTGTAGAAGCTGTTGCCGCCCGAAGAGGCCTCCTCGGCCTTTTCAAACAGCACAACTTTGCGTCCGCGTTCAGCGGCGGCGAGTGCCGCCGCGAATCCCGCGTTGCCGCCTCCAACTACCAAGACGTCGCTTTTGATCATCATCATTCTCCTCAGCTCCATCACTGCATACGATTGTATACATAGATATGCAAGTGAATGCAATGCGGCATGAGGATGTGCTTTATCGACTGCCTTGGAGCCCGCTTTCCTAGAACAGCGGCAGCAGCCCTGACAAATCCGCGCGCAGGCCCGACGCGGCTACCCGGCCGGCGTCGACGGCGGCGGACCACGCCAAGCGGCCTGTGACCATCTCCAGCCAGGTGGCGGCGTCGCACTCTATGACGTTCGGCGGGGTGCCGCGCGTGTGCCGGGGGCCCTCCACGCACTGGGTGACGCCGAAGGGCGGCACCCTGACTTCCACCGAGTTGCCGGGGGCGCGGGCGGTGAGTTCCTCCAGCGAGTAACGCACGGCGGTTGCCAGAACGGTGCGCGGCGGCGGCGTCACGGGCCCGGGTTCGTGCCCGACGGCGGCCTGCCATGCGGCCAGTGCCGCGCGGCCTTCTTCAAGGTCGATCCGGCGTCGTGCAATTGCCATAGCCCGGAGTCCCAATCAGTCCAGCAGCGCCGAAACGGCGTGGCCCAGGCGGATCCTGCCGACCGAGTGGCCACCGCCGAGAACGGGCTCAACCACCTTTTCGAGCACGCTCGAGACACCGGGAATATCCACGGCGCCGGCTACCGCGAGAAGCGTGAGTCCAACCAGAGTTGCCGCGCGGGGGTTCCCGTCCAGGATCTTCACTGCGACTGAGGCCCCTGTGGGGGTTGCCAGGACCAGGACACCCTCCGCTCCGCCCTTGGCAAGCACTTCGAGTTCGTCCATGACGATGGTGTTCGCCTCGCCGCGGCCCTGCACTGCCCACGGGTAGTCCAACATGGACGTGGCAATGGTCGCCGCGCGGGCATTGGAACTCTGGTCCCGCGGGGCCTGCGCCAGGCGCGAGTAGGCTCGCGCCAGCCCGGTCAGGGAAAGCGCAGCCACAGGTGCTCCGCATCCATCAATGCCAAGGTGGGCGATTTTCTCGCCGCTGTATTCCTCGACGACGGTCCGCACGCGCTGTTGCAAGGGATGGTTGGGCTCCAGGTAGCTGTGCGTGTCCCAGCCGTTCTCCGTGCAGGCCCAGAGGAACGCGGCGTGCTTTCCCGAACAGTTGAAAGCCAGCTTGGATTTGCCGTGTTCCGAACGGATCAGCCAATTGCGGGCGACTTCGTCCTGCGGCCATGCCGAGGGGCACTGCAACTGTTCTTCCCGGACGCCCGCGGCTTTCAGCATGCCTTCCACCACGTCCATGTGATCGAGCGAGCCTACATGGCTGGCACAAGCCAAAGCGACCTGGGCGCCGCGGAGCGGCACGCCCGACTGCATTGACGCGAGGGCCTGGAACGGCTTGAGCGCGGAGCGGGCGTAGATGGGCGTCGTGATGTCGCCGAGCTGAGTCACCACAGAGCCGTCACCGGAAAGAACCACTGCGGAACCGATGTGACGTGATTCGATGAAACCGCTGCGTTCGATCACTGCCAGTTCGACGGCGGACTCAACGCTGAAGGTTTCATGCGAACTCAAGGGCATGATCCAAGTCTAGGGTGAAGGCACCATCTTCCCGGGCTACTCCACGGTCACCATGACGGACTGCCATCCGGAGGCGCCGTCGGGCACGGGATCCGCCCTCTTTTCAGTCTGCAGTTCGCCGGTTCCGTCCGTGGCCCGGACCTTGATGTAGTGGGGTCCCGGAGTGGCCTCCCAATTGAAGGACCACTGCCGCCACGTGACAACGGATGCCTCCGCGGCAAGTGTCGCTTCGCCCCATGGGCCGTTGTCAATCTGGACCTCCACCTTTTTGATGCCACGGGTCTGGGCCCAGGCGGTGCCGCCCAAGGCGACCCTGCCTGCAGGCACTTTGGCGAAGGACTTGGGAACTTCGAGCCGGGCCATCGTCTTGATGGGACCCCGCTCGGACCATCCGCGGGTGGTCCAATAGGCCTTGCTGTCAGCGAACCGGGTGATTTCCAGGTCCACCACCCATTTGGTCGCCGAGACGAAGCCGTAAAGGCCCGGAACCACCATGCGCACGGGGTAGCCGTGTTCCAGCGGGAGGGGTTCGCCGTTCATGCCGATGGCCAGCATGGCGTCCCTGCCGTCCTGGAGCACTTCCAGCGGAGTGGAAGCGCTGAAACCGTCGATCGAGGTCGAGAGGACCATGTCCGCGCCGGTTTTGGGACGGGCTTGTTTGAGCGCGTCGCGGATGGGCATGCCCAGCCATTTGGCGTTGCCTGCGAGGTTTCCGCCCACAGGGTTGGACACGCAGGTGAGCGACACGTGGGTTTCGATCAGTTGGGCGTCGAGCAGATCCTGAAAGGTCAGCCGGATCTCTTGTTCCACCAGCCCGTGGATCCGCAGCTCCCAATCCTGGGCGTTGATCTCCGGCACGCTGAGGGCGGTGTCGATCCTGTAGAAGTCCTTGGCCGGGGTCAGCCAGGGGGTGACTCCCGCCGTCGGGGACTGGACGCCCGCAGGGACGGGAGCAGCCGGCCGGACCGGTGCCGGGAGCTTCAAAGAATCCCGTGCCTTTGCCACATTGCTGCGTGCCGCACTCAGGAACCGACCGCCGCTGGCTGCGACGGCTGCTGCGGCAAAGGTGATACCGGTGGCGCCGAAGAAGGTTCGGCGGGTCGTGGCTGGACGTTCGATGCCTTTGGCTGCCGTGTCGGCAGGGGCGTCCGGGAAGGAGTTCAGCCGCCAGATACGGGCCACCAAGACGCGGAGGACAATGAGCCCAGCCACAGTGCCGAGCAGGCTCGGTATGGAATCCACGGGCTTCACGCTGGCCCGGGTCACCACGGCGGCCACAATCACCGCGCCCATGCCGAGAACGCCCAACACACCGAGCACCCAATTGCGGAAGGCCACGACACCCAGCACGCAAGCCAGCACGAAGATGGTCAGGCCCATGCCCACAAACAGCGCGGCCTTGTCATTGGTCCCGAACGTGGTCACGGCAAAGTCCTTCATCCACGGCGGCGTGAAGTCGATGAACGTGGAGCCCAGCGCAATCACCGGCGTAGCCCGGGCCGTGAAGAAGGCGCCGATCAGTTCCGCAACGGAAAGTACGACGGCGGCAGCGGCCACCCCGGCCAGTGCAGCCAATGCGGTGGGTCCCCTGAGCCAGTTCCTGAGCTTCTCCATGCAGGGGGTTCGTAGCCGGAGGCCCCTGAGATGGGTGGGACATGCCCTGCGGTGGAGGCGGCAGTGGGACATGCCCTGCGTTGGAGTTCAGGAGTGGGCATATCAGTGTTATGTCCGTTGCTCATGGCCAAGGGCGGGCATGCTCCCTCGTGGTGCCGCGGTGTGGATTGGACATGCCCTGCGTTGGAGCTCAGGAATGGGCATGTCAGTGTTATGTCCGTTGCTCGAGGCCAAGGGAGGGCATGCTCCCTCTTGGTGCCGCGGTGTGGATTGGACATGCCCTGCGCTGGAGCTCAGGAATGGGCATATCAGTGTTATGTCCATTGCTCGAGGCCAAGGGAGGGCATGCTCCCTCCGGGTGCTCGCCGTGCGGGTGGGCATGTCCAGTGCTGGAGACAGCTTAGGAGTCCTGCCCCCGCACAAAGTACCCTTGAAGACTGTGAAGGTACTCGTCATTGGCCCCGGCGGCCGCGAACACGCAATTGTCCGCTCCTTGCTCAAGGATCCCAACGTTTCCGAGGTCCATGCGGCTCCGGGAAACGCGGGCATCGCCAAGCTGGTCCCCACGTACGCGATCGACGGGAACAACCCCGACGCCGTCGCAGCGCTTGCGACAAAGCTGGCGGTCGACCTGGTTGTCGTCGGCCCGGAAGCACCACTCGCGGCGGGCGTATCCGACGCAGTCCGCGAAGCCGGCATTCCGGTCTTCGGCCCAAGCAAAGCCGCGGCGCAGCTCGAAGCCTCCAAAGCGTTCGCCAAGGAAGTCATGGCCGAGGCAGGCGTGCCCACTGCCATGGCCCGGGTGGCAACAAACGCTGCGGAGGCAGCTGACGCACTGGACACTTTCGGCGCTCCGCATGTCGTCAAGGATGACGGACTGGCCGCCGGCAAGGGCGTAGTGGTCACCAATGACCGCGAGGAAGCACTCGCCCACGCCCAGTCTTGTTTCGACGCCGGCGGAACAGTTGTCATCGAGGAGTTCCTGGACGGACCCGAGGTCTCCCTGTTCGTCCTGTGCGACGGCCGCACCACGGTGCCGCTGTCCCCGGCACAAGACTTCAAGCGGATTTTCGACAATGACGAAGGCCCCAACACCGGCGGCATGGGCGCGTACACCCCGCTCGACTGGGCACCTGTTGGACTGGTCCAGGAAGTCATCGACCGCGTGGCGCAGCCCACCGTGGACGAGATGGCCAGCCGTGGAACTCCATTCGTCGGCGTCCTCTACTGCGGCCTGGCCCTGACGTCCCGCGGCACGCGCGTCATCGAATTCAACGTCCGTTTCGGCGATCCTGAAACGCAGGCCGTTCTGGCCCGGCTCAAGACCCCGCTCGGCGCCCTCCTGCTGGCAGCGGCCAAGGGCGAACTGGACCAGGCTGAAGAGCTGCGCTGGTCGAAGGAGTCGGCCGTCGCCGTCGTCGTCGCCGCCGAAAACTACCCGGACACTCCCCGCACGGGGGACCGCATCCGCGGCCTGAACAAGGTTGAGGCACTGGAAGGCGTCCACGTCATCCACGCCGGCACCAAACTGGACGAGGAAGGCCGGATCGTCTCCGCCGGCGGCCGGGTGCTGGCCGTTGTGGCTTTGGGGACGGACCTCGTGGAGGCGCGCGAGCGGGCGTACGACGGCGTGGAGCTGGTCCAGCTCGACGGCGGACAGTTCCGTACCGATATCGCCGGCAAGGCAGCCCGCGGCGAGATCCACGTGGTCTCCCCGGCGACCGGCTCCATCCCGAACGTGAAGGCTTGAACCATGCCTGAAAGCAACGCAAACGGCCTGCAGACCGAAACCCTCGACCTCCCGGGGTGGAAGCACTTCTACTCGGGCAAAGTCCGTGACCTCTACGTTCCGGCGGATGATGTCATCGTGGACGGGTCCGGCCAGGACCGCGTCCTGGTGGTGGCCAGCGACCGCATCAGCGCCTACGACCATGTCTTGAGCAGCGAGATCCCGGACAAAGGCCGGATCCTCACGCAGCTGAGCCTCTGGTGGTTCGAACAGCTTGGCGTCGAGCACCACGTCCTGGGGTCCACGGCGGCCGAGGGAGTGCCCGCGGAAGTCGAGGGCCGCGCGATGATCTGCAAGCGGCTGGAGATGTTCCCTGTGGAATGCATCGCCCGCGGCTACCTCACCGGATCGGGGCTGGCCGAGTACCGGCAGTCCGGCACTGTCTGCGACATCCCGCTGCCTGAAGGCCTCGTTGACGGCTCGCGGCTTGAGCATGCCATCTTCACCCCTTCTGCCAAGGCTGAGGTCGGCGAGCACGACGAGAACATCACTTATGACGACGTCGTCGCGATGGTGGGCGACGACATCGCCGCGCGCCTGAGCGAACTCACGTTGAAGATCTACACCCGCGCGGAGGAGATCGCCCGCGGCCGCGGCATCATCCTGGCGGACACGAAGGTTGAGTTCGGCATCGATGTCACCACCGGTGTCATCACCTTGGGCGATGAGGTCCTGACTCCGGATTCCTCACGTTTCTGGGACGCTTCCACCTACGAGCCGGGCAAGGCGCAGCCTTCGTTCGACAAGCAGTTCGTGCGCGACTGGCTGACCTCGGCGGAATCCGGCTGGGACCGCTCGAGTGACACCCCGCCGCCCGCGCTGCCGGCCGACGTCGTGGAGAAGACGCGTGCCCGCTATGTCGAAGCCTACGAGAAGCTCACCGGCAGGACTTTCGTCTGACTCGCAGTTGTTGTCGTTTAGATGCGTCTAAACGACAACAACTTCGAGCCAGTTGGGCGTGCGCTCAGCTTGCGCGGGAAGACTGCGCGCTCCCGCTATGGCCGGACGCCGCCCGACGTTCCGCCAGCCGGATCTCCAGTACGGAGTCCATGGCCTGCTGGACACGGTCGGCTGCGCCCGCGGCGGTGAAATCGCGTTGGGCCTCTTCGAGGTGGACCAGTGCGTCTGCGTTTTCACCGGCTGCCTTGAGTGCCTTGCCGAGGAGGAAAGCGACCTCGCCTGCGGTATGCCGGGCGAGGACATCGCGGTCCGCGTGGATTTCGCGCAACTTGGTGATGGCGGCCGGGATGTCGCCCGTCAGGTAGAGCCAGCGGGCGCGGATAAAGGCAACTTCCAGCTGGTCTGTCTTGTTTCCGCCGACAATCGACAGGGCGAGTTCAGCGCGTTCGATAGCTGAGAGTGTCTCCGGCTCCACGATTCCCGAGGAGAGCCGGACGGCTGCCGATGCCTTGTTGAAGCGGGCCCACAGCTCGATGTCGTTGGCGGGGGAGAGCAGCTTCGCGGCGCGCTCGTGATGCTTGATGCCTTCCACGTAGTCGTGGCGCATGAAGGCCACGTTTCCCACCACCCAGGCCACTTCGCCTGCGAGCTGCGACATCGAATGGTCGTCCATCTGGTTGTTCATGGCCTGGCAATACGTCCAGGCTTCGTCCAACCTGCCGCTCTCGGCCAGTGCCCCGATCAGAGCCCGGTGCGCCCCGATGATCAGGGTTGAGCCTTTGGGCAGCTGCTCGGAAAGCCTCACGGCCTCCTTGGCGTGCTCGACGGCGGTTGCCAGCTGCCCTTGTCCGTGGCAGACAGCGGCAAGCATCTGACGGGCACGGACTCCCAGGCCCGCGGATTCCGTAGCCATGGGATGTTCCAGGAGATGCTGGATGATCTGCTGGCATTCCTTCAGCTGGCCCTGCTTCATAAGGCATTCGGCCTGCATGTAGGTCATGTTCCACCAGGCGCTGGTGTTCTTTGCCTCGAGGGCAATTTGGGCGGCGGTTGATGCGTGGCTTGCAGCGAGGGGGTAGTCCCTGAGGTCCCAAGCCTGCCTGGCGTACAGCCCCGCTAGTACGTATTCGGCGTCACTGACGGATACGGGCTGGCTCCAGGCTTCCAAGGCTTTGGGTGCCAGTTCCAGACGACGGGCGAGTTCTTCAATGACTTCGGCCGTCGGCTCCCTCCGCCCGGTTTCAAGAAGTGAAATGTAGCTGGGCGAGTAAAGGTCCCTGCCCAATTCAGCCTGGGTCAGCCCACGTTCGAGCCGTTCGGCACGGAGCTTTTCTCCGAATCCGTTCCCCACAGGTTCCTCCTAGAGGCTGGTCTTTGCACTGTCTTTACCCCTAAGGCTTGACAGTCGCTGTGGAAAACATTTTACAATGAATGTCAACAGGGACCGCGAAATTTCCGTAACGAATCCACTCGCATTGAGGAAAAATTATGTTGAAGAAGATTGCTGCAGCAGTGGCCTTGGCCGGCGCTCTTGCATTCTCCGCTGCGGCACCAGCCGTCGTTTCCGCAGCCCCTGTGGCAGACACCGTCAGCACGGTGCTCAGCATTGGTAACTGGCCCGACCCGATGAGGCTCTCGCAGGCTATCGGTAACTGGCCGGACCCCATGAGGGTCTCGCAGGCGATCGGTAACTGGCCCGATCCCGTGTAGCGAGGCTCGACAGCGGCTTCCGGAGATCCGGCAGCTGCTGGATGATTCAAATGAAGTGATGAAGTCCCCGGTTGTCTGAAATCGACACACCGGGGATTTCTTTTGCGCGAAGATCCGCGTGGACCATGATATGCCCCTGGTCATTGTGCCGGGGTTGTTAACAACACTTGTCTCTAAACCTTGGACAAGCGCGGAAACCGGGCAGGGGAATGTTTTTCCGGTTTTCCCGGGCCCCCGAAAAGCTCGTTAAATAAAGTAGAAGACCCTCCGAGTGGAAGGTCTTCTACCAAATTGGTCGGGATGACAGGATTTGAACCTGCGACCTCTTCGTCCCGAACGAAGCGCGCTACCAAGCTGCGCTACATCCCGATCCGCTGCGAAAGCAACTGTTCAAGAATAGCCGATCCCTCCCCGGATGCGAAATCGAAGGAGGCGCCGCCGGGGAACGGGCAGCTCAGACCAGCGAGTCCTTCCAAGCGCCGTGTAAGCGGGCGAAGCGCCCTCCTCCGCCGATGAGCTCGGCCGGCGTGCCGTCTTCCACGATGCGTCCCTCGTGCACCACCAGCACCCGGTCTGCGGTCTCCACCGTAGAGAGCCGGTGGGCGATGATGATGGCGGTCCGCTCGGAGTCCGTTCCCGACAGCAGGCGGCTGAGGCCGGCCTGCACCAGCCGTTCCGAGGGGATATCAAGCGAAGATGTCGCTTCATCCAGGATGAGTACTGCCGGGGCCGCGATGAATGCCCGGGCAAAGCCGATCAACTGCCGTTGCCCGGCGGAGACCCGGCCGCCGCGCTTGTTAACATCGGTGTCGTAGCCGTCGGGCAATGCGGAGATGAAGTCATGAGCCCCTACTGCCCGGGCGGCTTCTTCAATCTCCGCGCGGGTGGCCCCAGGCCGCCCCAAGGCGATGTTGTCCGCCACGGAACCGCTGAAGAGGAAGGCTTCCTGGGTGACCATCACGACGGCGCGGCGCAGGTCCGCCGTCGAGAGCTCCCGGAGGTCGACGCCGTCGAGGGTCAGGGACCCTTCGGTGACGTCGTAGAAGCGGGAGATGAGCTTGGCGAAGGTCGATTTGCCGGCGCCGGTTTGTCCGACGAGCGCTATGGTCTGTCCGGCGGGAATGTGAAGGTCCATCTTGGGGACCACCACCTTGCCGTTGCCGTAGCCGAACTCCACGCCACGGAAGTCGATTTCGCCGCGGGCATGGGGCAAGGGCACTGGGTTCTTGGGCGGCCGGACCGTGGGAACTTCTTCGAGCAGTCCGGATACCTTTTCGAGCGCGGCCTGGGCGCTCTGGAACGAGTTGTAGAACATGGCCATCTGGTCCACGGGCTGGAAGAAGCGCTTCGTGGAAAGGATCAGCGCCAAAAGAACACCCACCGCCAGGTCTCCGGAGAGCACCCGGAAGCCGCCGAACAGCAGGACCACTGCCACACACACGTTGCCGATGAGGACCAGTCCCGGTTGGAAGATGCCGTTGAGGTTGATGGAGCGCACCGTGACTTTGCGGTAGTCCTCGGAGAGTTCGGCATAGCGCCGGGCGTTCTCCCGTTCCTTGCGGAAGGCCTGGATGGCCCGGATGCCGGTCATGGTCTCCACGAAGTGCACGATCAGCCTCGCGGACACCACCCGTGATTCGCGGAAGGCGATCTGCGAGTGCTTCTGGTACCAGCGGGCCAGGAAGTACGCGGGCACGCCCGTGGCCAGCATGAGTAGCCCGCTGCGCCAGTCGAGGGCAAATACCGTAAATGCCGTGAAAAGCATGAACAGGATCCCGGATGCCAGCGAGCTGACGCCCGAATCGAGGAGTTCACGCAGCGCCTCGAGGTCCGAGGTCTGGCGTGCGATGATCCGGCCCGAGGTGTACTTCTCGTGGAACTCCAAGCTGAGACGTTGGGTGTGCCGGAAGACCCGCAGACGCAGGTCAAGGAGCATGGATTGGCTCAGCTTTGCCGTGGAAGTGACGTACAGGGCCGTCAAAATCGCCGTTGCGACGGCCGCCGTCAGATAAAGGACGCCCGCCAGGACCACCGGCATGCTGTTCCCGGCGAGCAGCGACGGCAGTGCGTGGTCGATGCCAAAAGCGATGATCGCAGGCCCGGCCACCCGGGTGGCCTGGGAGAGCACCACCATGCCCAGTGTCATCCAGAACCGCAACCGCACCGGGCGGATGAGGGACCCCAGCAAGGCGACCGACCGCCGTCGTACTGCTTTGCTGTCGCTGCGGCTCAGGTGGGCGTTGTCTTCATTGGCGGTGCCGAACGTACTCATCGGCGGCCCTCCCCGGCTTGGTCCATGTGCTTTTCCGAATCCAGCTCGTGTTCCAGTTCGTCGAGTTCGAGGTCGAGGTCCTTCGGACCGGCGTCGAGGCTTGCGATCACGTAGCGGTAGTGCGCGTTATTGGCCAAGAGTTCCGTATGGGTTCCGACGGCGGTGATGCTTCCGTTTTCGAGCAGCGCCACACGGTCGGCCAGAGCCACGGTCGAGGGCCTGTGCGCGACGATGAGCGTGGTAGTGTCCCGGAGGACTTCGCGCAGCCTGGCCGTGACGAGTTCCTCCGTGTTGACGTCCAGGGCCGACAACGGATCATCCAGCACGAGGATCTTGGGCTTGGCAGCGATGGCCCTGGCAAGCGCGATGCGCTGCCGCTGGCCGCCCGAAAGGCTCAGGCCTTCCTCGCCGATGAGGGTCCCGACGCCGTCGGGCAGCGAATACGCGAAGTGCGCCTGCGCGACGTCGAGCGCTTCCTCAAGGGCTTCCTCGGAAGTGTCGGGCGCGCCGAGCAGCACGTTGTCCCGGACGGAGCTGGAAAACAGCGTGGTGTCCTCGAACGCGACCGCCACGACGGACCTGAGCTGTTCGACGCTGAAGTCGCGGACATCCACGCCGTCGATGGTCACGGATCCTTCGCTCACGTCATAGAGCCGGGGGACCAGCTGGAGCAAGGCGCTCTTTCCGCTGCCCGTAATGCCCACAAGGGCCATGGTTTCGCCGGGCTTGATATCCAGGGTGATGTCGTGCAGGAGCCGCGCGCCGTCGTCGAAACCGAAAGCGGCGCCCTTGAAGCTCAAGGCCCCGCGCAGTTCATTGGGGGTCCGGGGGTTCGCAGGACTGGTGATGGTGTTGGGCGTGTCCATGACCTCGAAGTGGCGGTCGAGGGCCGTTTTCGCGGTCAACGCCATGGCCAGGAGTGTCCCCGAGAATTCCACCGGCGCCGCGACGACCGCCGCGGTGCCGAAGAACGCAACGAGGGAACCGATACTGAGTTGGCCCGTGGAGACGAGCAGGACGCCCGCCACGAGCCCGGCGCCGAGCGCCAGCTCGGGCAGCAGCGTCACCACCAGCGTGAAGGTGGCTTGGTGTTTGGCCTTGGCGATCTCGGTCTGCCTCAGCTCCTCGGCCTGCTCGTTGAAGTTCTCCAGTGCTTCGCGGCTGCGACCGAACGCCTTGAGCACGCGGATGCCATGAACGGACTCCTCCACCGTGGTTGCGAGGTCGCCGGCCTGGTCCTGGCTGAGCCGGGTTACCAGGCTGAAGCGGCGGCGGAAGCGGTAGGAATAGACCATGATGGGCACCGCGGCGGCCAGGAAGATCAAGGCCAGCTGCCAGCTCATCGTGAACATCACCACGACGCCGATCACCACGGTCAAGGTGGTCACCACCAGCATGATCGCGCCGAACGCCATCCACCGCCGCAGGAAGTTCAAGTCCGTCATCGAGCGGGACAGGAGCTGGCCCGAGCCCCAGCGGTCGTGGAAGGAAACGGTGAGGTCCTGCAGATGTCCGTAGAGGGACACCCGCATCCTCGATTCCACTGTGGTTGCGGGATTGATGACGAACTGGCGTCGCAGGGCCACAAGCCCGGCTTCTGCGATACCGAGTCCCAGGACCACGACGGCGGCAATCCAGACAGCGTTAGTGGGTCCGCCGGGGTGGAGGGAGCCGTTGATCAGGACCCGCAGCACCTGCGGAATCGCAAGCGCCATGATGCTGGCCAGCAAAGCGCTGAGCAGCCCCATGAAAAGCCGGGGGAGGATCGGTTTGACGTGCGGATAAAGACGTTTGACGGAGGTGAAGAATGAAGTCTGTTTGGCCATGCCCGCTTCTCAAAAGCTTTGTCCCGGCGTTCCGCGCCTGCCCGGCGCGACGCACGGAGGTAGTTTCCTATAGCAACTACCCTATGCCATCGCGTAACGGGATTCACAGCACCATTGCGTTGCGTGATACGAGGTATTCCGACCCGCCCCTCCCCGGGACATGCCCAGCCTTGCTAGCCAAGGATGGACATATTGCTGTTATGCCCATCCTTGGCTCGGCACGAGGGACATGCTCATTGGTGCGGGGTGGACATGTCCATCCTTGGCGTGGCGGGATGGACATGCTGATTGGTGCGGCGGTGGTTATGTCCGTTCTTGCGGTGGTGGGATGCGCATGCCCAGTGGTGGGTGCTGGCTATTGGCGGGCCGTCAGGGTCAGGAGCACCGCTTCCGGCTTGCAGGCGATCCGGACCGGGGCGAAGCGTGAGGTGCCGATGCCGCCTGAGACGTTGACCGGCGTCGTGCGTCCGTCGTTCTCCCAATCATGCAAACCCTTTGCGCGCCACGTGGGGAGATCGCAATTGGCGACCAAGGCGCCGTAGCCCGGGATGCAGATCTGGCCGCCGTGGGTGTGTCCGGCGAGGATGAGGTCTGCCGAGTCGTTCGTGAAATGGTCCAGGACACGTTGGTAGGGGGCGTGAATGACAGCGACGCGCAGATGGGGGCGGGAGTCCTGTCCGGCGGTGCCGCGTGGCCAGCCAGCGTATCGCTCCCGATTCAGATGCGGGTCGTCCACTCCGGAGAAATCGAAGCGGATCCCGTTGATGGGCAGGGACTGGTGCCTGTTGGTGAGGTCGATCCAGCCGGACATCCCGAAGCCGGAACGCAGCCGAGGCCAATCGAGCTCGACCTGTTTGTTCTTGACGCGCGACGGGCCGCGCAAATATGCTGCCGGGTTCTTGAACCGCGGGGCGTAGTAGTCGTTGGAGCCCGGGACGAAGACACCCGGAAACTTCAACAGTGGCTGCAATGCGTCCAACAGCGGAACGACGGCGTGGGGGTGGCTGAGATTGTCACCCGTGTTCACCACGAGGTCAGGCTCAAGCGCCGCGAGCGAACGCAGCCATTCGGCCTTCCTCCGCTGGCTTGGCACGAAATGGATATCGCTCAAGTGCAGTACACGGAGGGGAGCCGAGCCTTCGGGCAGGATCGGAACGACCTCCTCGCGGAGCACGAACTGGTTCTTTTCCCAGAGGCCATACGCGAGGCCGGCAACGCCAGCGGTTGCGCCAGCACCGGCAGCTACGGCAAAGCCGCGTCCGATGCTTCGGACGCGGCTTGCCAGCGATTCAATGACGGGCTTCGAGCCGTTAGCCATTGTTCTTCCCGTTGCCATTTCCGTTGCCGTTCCCGTTGCTGCTCGGCTGGGTGCTCGGAAAAGTGTTGCTCGGAGTGTTGTTGCTCGGCGTTGAAGGCCTGTACCCCGGCGGATCGAGCAGGTTCGACGGCGGGGCCGGGAACGGGTTGGTTCCATAGGCTGGAGCAACCTGCGACATGTAGTTGGAGAACTGCGGACCGGCGATCATGTAACCGTCAACACTGGGATAGAACTTCCCGTTCACAGTGATATTGCGTCCCTGGCGGAGCTGACTGCCCAGCGGGTCGCCGAACCAGCTGGCTGTCGCGAGACCGGAAGTGTACCCAACAACCCAAGTGGAGCCGTTGCTGTCATTGGTTCCGGTTTTGGCCGCAATGGGGAAACTGGTCTTGGTAGAGATTCTGGGCTGGATCAGCGAACCGGAACCCTGGTTAAGAACCTCTTGCATGGCGTACGCGACACCGTGGGCAACCTCCGGGCTGACGGCATCCTTGCAATTGGGAGACTGGGCTGGCAGCTTTGCGCCCGTCTGGTCTGTCACCGACGTGATGGCGATGGGCTCACAGTACTTGCCGTTGTTGGAGAACGTTGCCATCGCACTAGCCATGGTGAGCGGCGCGGTCTGGGTGGAACCGATCAGGTTGCCCAGCGTGGTCATGGGAACCTTTGGATTGGCATCCGTGACCGCCCCGGACTGGTCGCGCACAGGGTTTCCGCCGTGGATGCCCACGGCGTCGACGATCTTTTGGATGCCGCAAAGGTCCAGCTGCGACGCAGAGGCGAAGGTGGCGGTGTTGATCGAGTTCATCAGACCGTACAGCACCGTCATTGAGCGGTAATGGGTGTCATCCGAGTTTTGAAGGTCATAACTCCCCGGGACATTGGCGTCGTAGAAACCATTCTCGGGCGTGGGGCATGTGTTCCGCCAAGGGAAATTCTGCGGGTACCTGCGGACCGTTGCGTTGATGGTGGTGTTCATCGATTTGCCCTCATTGAGCCATTCGGCAAACGTGAAGGGCTTCATGGTGGAACCGGGCTGGAAGCCCCCCAAACCGTTAAGATCGTTGCCGTTGGCATCGACCACATCCACGTTGAAATTCTGTGTCTGATCGAACTTTCCCGCCGCGGGCAGCCACACGGTGTTCTGCGCCATGGAAACGATCTTCCCGCTGCCCGGTTGGACCGAGACTATCGTGGCCCCCCACTTGTCTGGGTTATCGCCGGTCGTGGCATCGACTTGGGCTTGCGCAACGTTTTGCGCCTTGGGATCCAGCGTGGTCTGGATGGTCAGGCCGCCGCGCGAGACCCGGTTTCCACGTTCGGCGGGCGTGGCGCCGTAGGCCGGGTTGTTGAGCAGCAAGTGCAGCACGTAGTCACAGAAATACGGGGCCGTAGTGGCATACGCACAGCCTTGGCGAGGCTGCGTGACCTTGGTGGTCACCGGCGTCGCGATGGCGGCGTCGTAGTCAGCCTTCTTGATCTTTCCCTGGTCCAACATGAGGCCGAGCACCAAGTCGCGACGCTGTTTCGCGTGATCCGGGTTCGTCACCGGATCGTAGTAGGACGGGCTGTTGACGACGCCGGCCAGCAAGGCGGCCTGCGGCAGCGTGAGGTCCTTGGCGCTGGTGCTGAAGAAGAGCCTTGAGGCGGCTTCGATCCCGTAGGCATCCTTGTTGAAGAAGACAATGTTGAGGTAGCCCTCAAGGATCTGTTGCTTGGAGAACTTCTTCTCCAGGGCGATGGCCAGCTTCATTTCGCGGAGCTTGTCACCCACGCCCTTGTTGACGCCGTTGAGCTTGACGTCGGAAGCCTTGTTCTGGGACACGAGGGACTCGTTGATGACGTTGTTCACGTACTGCTGGGTGATGGTGGACGCACCCTGCTGCTTTCCGCTCGCTGTGCTGACGATGGCGCGCATGATGCCGGTGGCGTCGATGCCCCCGTGCTGATAGAAGCGGCTGTCCTCAACCGCGACGATCGCGTCCTTGATGAAAGGGCTCATCTGGTCCAGCGAGACCCGCGTGCGGTTCTCGGAGTAGATGGAGGCGATCTGGCTGCCGTCCGCGGCCAGGATGGTGGTCGCCTGGCTGGGCGGGTTCACCTGAAGTTCCGCCGGCAGCGTGTCAAAGAACTGAATGGACCCACTCGCCGCACTGCCTGAAACGGCGGCCGCGGGGACGAGCAAGCCCGCCACTAGGACACCACAAATAGCGCTCACACCGAGGAATCCGAGGATCTTTCCAAGAGTGGTGGCAGTGTCGAATAGAGGGTTCCTACGAGTCACCATGTTCACCACTTTACCGGCAAGGGCTAGTCTTTCTTTCATGACCAAATGGGAGTACGCGACGATTCCGCTCATCATTCACGCTACAAAGCAGATCCTGGACCAGTGGGGAGAGGACGGCTGGGAGCTCGTCCAGGTTGTCCCCGGACCCGATGGAAACGGACTTGTTGCATACTTGAAGAGGGAGAAGCAGTAACAATGACAACCCCCGCAGAAACCAGCGTTGGCGCGGATTCCACGGCTCCGGCATCCGCCGTCGAGCAGCGCCTTGCCGAACTCGGACTGACCCTGCCAGCTGTTGCAGCTCCGGTGGCCGCCTATGTTCCGGCCATCGTCTCCGGCAACCACGTCTACACCTCCGGACAGCTGCCCTTCATTAACGGCAAACTCGAAGCTACGGGCAAAGTCTCCAGCGGTGACGAGGGCCTTTCGGAAGAGCCCACGGTGTCTCCGGAAGACGCGCAGAGGTATGCAGCGGTCTGCGCTGTCAATGCCTTGGCTGCCGTCAAGAGTGTCATCGGGGACCTCGACCGCATCACGCGCATCGTGAAGGTCGTCGGCTTTGTGGCATCCGATACCTCCTTCACCGGCCAGCCCGGTGTAATCAATGGTGCATCCGAGCTTCTCGGGCGTGTCTTCGGCGACAAAGGGCAGCACGCGCGTTCCGCCGTCGGCGTTGCAGTCCTTCCGCTCGACTCTCCCGTCGAGGTCGAGTTGATCGCTGAATTCAGCTAAGGAACCGGTTCACTCAATTGCCACAACTAGCCCGACGCCTGTTTGCGTTACCCCCTGAACTAGAAGGGGCTGCACGGAATTGGCTTGAGCTCGGCGAACGGGCCCCCCGCGCCGCGCGTTTTGCATCATCTGTTGTCCTGCTCCGCGATTCGCCTACCGGCCTGGAAACGTGGATGGGTTACCGTCCCGGTTCCTCGCCGTTGGGCGTTGTCGCGTTTCCCGGCGGATCGCTGGAACCCACCGACGACGACGCCCTCGGCTGGCTTGGCCCCCCGCCTCAGCATTGGGCTGAGATGCTGGGAACCGCCGACGTCGGACTGGCGCGCCGCCACGTGGTGGGCGCCATCCGCGAACTGTTCGAGGAAACCGGCGTGCTGCTGGCCGGCCCAGACCTGTCCACCACCGTGGAGGCGACATCCACTCCCGAGTGGATGAAGGCCCGTGAGGCCGTGGCAGCCCAGGACAAGTCGTTTACGGATGTCCTGGCCAAGCGTGGGTTGTCGCTGCGGACGGACCTGCTCAAGCCGCTGGTCAACTGGCTCAGCCCGGACTTCGCACACCGGCGCTTCAACACCCGCTACTTCGCGGCCACCCTTCCTGTTAACCAGCAGCCCTCGTTGCTGGCCAGCAAGGGTGTCTGGGGGCGTTGGGTGTGCGTTTCCAAACTCATGGCCGAGCGCGAGACTACTGCGCTTGGGGACGAAATCGGCCAGGAAAACACGGTTGGCTTGACTTTGGGCCAGTTGCTGGTGCCGGGTTCGGAGATCATCCTCGAGAAGATGGCCGCTGCCCAGGGCTGTATTGCGTACCTCAGCTACAAACGGAAGCCGCATATGTACCAGCCGCGGCTCGTCGAGGAGGATGGCGCACTCATGCTCGAAGTCGAAGCGGCCCGGACGGTTTCAGGGGAGCCACAGCGGGAGCGCTGAGGACCTACGACGTACGACGCCGGCGACACGAAAAATGCCTGGCGGCAGCGGAATTCCGTTGTCGCCAGGCATTTTCTGTGTCGCTGGAAACTACCGGGAGCGCTGGCGGAGGCGCTGCATGTCCAGGATGACTACTGCGCGGGCTTCCAGGCGGAGCCAGCCTCGCTGAACGAACTCGGCGAGGGCCTTGTTGACCGTCTCGCGGGAGGCTCCGACCAGTTGGGCCAGTTCTTCCTGCGTGAGTTCGTGGGCGACCAGGACGCCGTCGGTCGCAGGCCGGCCGAAGCGGTCCGCGAGGTCCAGAAGGGCCTTGGCGACACGGCCCGGGACGTCCGAGAACACGAGGTCGGACAGGGAGTCGTTGGTGCGGCGCAGGCGGCGGGCGAGTGCCTGGAGCAACTGCGCGGACACCTCGGGACGGGTGCGCAGCAGGGCGTTCAGGCTTTCGTTCTTCAGGCCTGCCAGCCGGGTCTCGGACACGGCCGTGGCCGTTGCGGTGCGCGGGCTGGGGTCGAACAGGGCCATTTCGCCGAAGAGCTCGCCCGGGCCGAGGATGGCCAGGAGGGATTCGCGGCCGTCCGGAGAGGTGCGGCCGAGCTTAACCTTGCCGGACACGATGAAGTAGAGCTGGTCACCCTGATCGCCCTCGCGGAAAACAGACGCTCCGCGTGAAAGGTCCACCTCTGTGAGTTCGTCCGTCAGCAGACGGAAAGCGTCGTCGTCAAGGGTGGCGAAGAGGGGTGCGCGGCGCAATACCTCGATGTCCATGAAATCTCCTGAGTAAAAGTTCGGCTGGGGCGCTTCAGCCATTGTTTCAGAATTTTGTCGCGTCTGTGACGTACTTGGCAGCCGAAACGCCCTAAATCACGCGGAAGAGGCACAAACCGTTCCCCAACCGGCCGGGAATCCCCGGCTGGGCGGCTGCTTCGCGATGTGGGCTGCAGCTTGCTTACGAAGGGAAGCTGTCAGCCTGTGCAACTACAATTGGGGCTTACTCGGCTGTGAGGAGCTTTGGTGTTCGGCTTGACCATATTGGACCTGGCGTTGATTTTGACGCTTCTTTCCTACCTGATCTACGGCCTGCGCAATGGCTTCTTCGTGACGCTCGGCGGAATCGCAGGCTTCGCCGTGGGAGCGGTGGCTGCCTTTATCGCGGTCCCGCTCGTCGGCGACTGGGTGAAGGACAGTGGCTGGAGGCTCACCGCCATCATCGGCTCGGCCGTAGTGCTCATTGTCCTGGGGCACGGGCTCGGTACCTGGATCGGCCAGCGGGTCCGCAAAGCCGTGCGAATCCAGCCATTGCACGCACTTGACCGCGTGCTGGGTGGTTTCGTCAGCTTGGTCGTTGCCGCGCTGGTCATGTCCATGCTGGCGTTCAGCATCGGCTCCTTGGGTGTGCCGTTCGTCTCGCAGCAGCTGGCCGATTCCAAGGTGATCCGCTTCATCGACACCATGACGCCCACACCCATCAAGGCCAGCGTGGCGCAACTGCGTTCCACGGTCATGGGCAACGGCATTCCGCAACTCATCGAGGGCATCGGCCCCGTTGCACCTATGCCCATTCCGAACACCAGCACGGACACACCGGCACTCAACAACGCGGCCCATTCCGTGCTGAAGATTGCCGGCACGGCCTACCAGTGCGGCCAAAACCAGACCGGCTCCGGCTTCGTTGTGTCCCCCGGCCGGGTGGTGACCAACGCGCACGTCGTGGCCGGCGTGTCGCAGCCTGTGGTGGAAATCCCCGACGGCGGTGCGTTGCCTGGTCGCGTCGTCTACTTCGACAGCCAACGCGACTTGGCCGTGGTCGCCGTCGACGGTCTCCCGACGGCGCCGCTGCAATTGAGCGCCGACCTTCCGGCCGGCTCACCCGCGGCGTTCGCCGGCTACCCCCACGGAGGTCCGTTCCAGTCCAAGCCGGCGGCGGTTGAGGGTATCTCGACCCTGCTGGTGCCGGACATTTACGGCAACAACCCGTCCCCGGAGCAGGTCTACAAGCTTGCCGGAGACGTGCAGCCCGGCAATTCGGGCGGTCCGCTTCTGACGACCCAGGGGCAGGTTGCCGGCGTCGTCTTCGCCAAGACCACTTCGGATGTGGCAGTGGGCTACGCCCTGACCATGGACGAGCTCTCGCCAGTCGCTCAGCAAGCACCATCCCTGAGCGAGGGAGTGTCGTCAGGCCAGTGCACCAAGAAGTAGCCCTGCCCACCACGGGACATGCTCTGCGCTTGATGCCCACCATGGGACATGCTCTGCGCTTGATGCCCACCATGGGACATGCTCTGCGCTTGATCTGAGCGTTGGACATATTGCGATTATGTCCAGTCCTGGCCATAAGGAATGGGCATGTCCCTTGGGATGGGGTGCACATGTCCGGCGCTGGTCACGAAGAATGAGCATGTCCCCATTTGCCGGGATGTGAAAAGTGGTGCTTCCCACGATGGGACATGCTCTGCGCTTGATCTGAGCGTTGGACATATTGCGATTATGTCCAACCTTGGCCATGAGGAATGAGCATGTCCCTTGGGAGGGGGTGCACATGTCCAGCCCCGGCCACGAAGAATGAGCATGTCCCTTGGGAGCGGGTGCACATGTCCAGCTCTGGCGACGAAGAATGAGCATGTCCCAAGGAACCTGCTCAGTCCGCGGATCTAGACCGCGGTGGCGAGGTAGTCGATGGCCAGCTTGTAGCCCTGGACTCCTGCGCCGACGATCACCGCCGAGCACACCGGGGACAGGTAGGAGTGGTGACGGAATTCCTCGCGCTGGTGCACATTGGTGATGTGGACCTCGACGGCGGGAAGCTGCACCGCAGCAAGGGCGTCCCGCAGCGCCACGGAAGTGTGCGTGTAAGCACCCGCGTTGATGACGATCCCGACGGCGGTTCCACGTGCGCCGTGAATGGCGTCAATGAGGTCGCCCTCGTGGTTGGACTGGACGCAGTCCACTGTGAATCCGTGGGCTCCGGCGGCTGCCATGGCGAGCTGTTCGACGTCGGCCAAAGTGGAGGTGCCGTACTTTTCCGGCTCGCGCGTGCCCAGCAGGTTCAGGTTGGGGCCATTGAGGACGAGGATGGTGCCGCGACCGGCTTCGGTGGCGTTGGGAGCTTCAGTCATAACTCCCAATCTATCGGTGTGCGGAGACGGTCCGGCGTTTCTTACGCAGCCCACGGCAGGGTAAAGGGCAGCGTAAGAAACGCCGGACAGCAGCTACACCGCGGTGAAGCGGAGCAGCAGCGCGTGCTCCGGGTTCAGGACCGGCACTGGGAGCCCCACCTCTGCCAGGAAGCGGCCGCTTGCTTCAGCGCCGGATGGCAGCCAGGCCGGCGGTTGCACCTGGGTGAAGGTGCGGGCATAGTCGGCGTCGCCGGGGGCCGGGAAAATGGCCTGCACTGTGTAGGAACGCCCGGGGTCGAGGCCCGGAATCGCCACCCG
The DNA here is from genome assembly GCF_040686575.1 of Arthrobacter sp. NPDC080073. Lineage (NCBI taxonomy): Bacteria > Bacillati > Actinomycetota > Actinomycetes > Micrococcales > Micrococcaceae > Arthrobacter > Arthrobacter sp. NPDC080073. The sequence continues at coordinate 54,591 of NZ_JBFBKR010000018.1, read as the reverse complement.
CCCGGGTTGTTCGGCGAACGACGTCCGGGTACTGACCACGGCGAACAAGCCAGCGTCGCCGTCGTCGGAGACCACGCCGTGAAGCATCAGCGAGTCGTCGGGGACGTCCGCACGGACCATCCGCCCGCTGTGGATGAGCCCGCGGTGCGCCTTGTACAGGCCGATGAAGCGCTTGAGCTCCTCGCGTTCGGCGCCCTGCACCTGGCGGACATCCCATTCCATGCCGAAATGCCCGAACAACGCGGTGATGGCGCGGAAGGAGAGATCGTGCGTGCGGGCCGTGGTGTGCGAGGTGGTCGGACCGATGTGCCCGCCCACCAGTTCCGGCGGAACCACGACGCCGGTCCAGCGCTGGATGGTCTGCCTTTCGAGGGCGTCGTTGCAGTCCGATCCCCAGATCCTGTCGGTCCGCTCAAGGATGCCCAGGTCCACCCTGGCACCGCCGGAAGAGCAGCTTTCTATTTCGACGCCGGGGTGGGCTTTGCGGAGCTCGTCGAAGAGCCGGTAGGCGGCCAGGGTTTGCGCATGTACGGAGGCGCGGCCCGCATGGCCGTGCTCGCTGAGGTCCCGGTTCTGGTCCCATTTGAGGTATTTGATGTTGTTTTCCCCCAGCAGGGTGTCGATCCGCTCGAAGACATACTGCCAGGCCGCGGGGTTGACGAGGTCGATGATGTGCTGGTGGCGCCATTCCAGCGGGAGACGGCCGCCGTCCTTGTAGGAGAGGGCCGCGGGGCCCACGATCCAATCGGGGTGGGCCCGGGCAACATCTGAATCCAGGTTGATCATTTCCGGTTCCACCCAGAGCCCGAATTCCATGCCATGGGAGTTCACGGCCTCGATGAGCGGTGTCAGGCCGTCGGGCCACAGGGTTTCGTCGACGTACCAATCGCCCAGGCCGGCATGGTCGTCGCGGCGCCCGCGGAACCAGCCGTCGTCGAGCACGAAGCGCTCCACGCCCAGCTCCGCGGCGGACTCGGCGAGCTCGATCAGGGTGTCCAGCCTGTGGTCGAAGTACACGGCCTCCCACGTGTTCAAAACCACCGGGCGGGGCTTGCCGGACGGGAGCCCCGTGGAAGCGGCGGGAAGGACGTGATGCGGGCGGGACCGAAACCAGCTGTAGAACGCTTCGCTGATGCCGTCCAGGCCACGGTCCGAGTAGGCGGCAAACAGTGCGGGCGTGGTATAGCCCTCGCCGGGCTGGAGCACTACTTCCGCCGGGCCCAGGAGTTCAGAACCGCCGATCATGGTGCGCCCATCGGCCAAGGTGTCGGCGAATTGTTCGTGGTTGCCGCTCCACGCCAGGTGGGTCGCCCAGACCTTCCCGTGGCGGTTGCCGAATCCGGCGGTACCTGCAGCGAAAAGCAGCGAGGAATCGTGCCCCGTGCGGCCGTGGCGTCCCGTGCGTACCCACGTTCCGTGCTGGACGGTCCGGCGCTGTGGGTGGCGTTCGCGGCACCAGCGCCCGGTGAGGTCGAGGAGTTCGACGGCGTCCGGTCCCACCGGGAGAACGGTGGCCAGCTCGTCGAGCTGGAAGGGGGACGTGCCGTCGTTGACAGCGGTGTGGCGCAGCTCGAGAAGGCCGCCGGGATGAAGCGTGAGCTTGGACGTCACGGTGATTCCGGCGTCGTGATCCTTCTGGACAATCACTGCAGAGGCGCCCACTGCAGAGGCGACGGCGGAACTGGCGTCAGCCTGCACGTCCGTCACGCGAAGCCGGAGCGAAAAGTCCAGTCCCGGGACGCCGTCGGCGATTCGCTGGCCGCGCAGGCCCGGACGGCCCCGCCACGCGGAGGAACCTTGAGGGATGAGCGTCGCCGGGACGGTGGCGTCGACGGCGGAGTGCGGGATGGGTTCGCCCAGGATGGCGAGGTCCGGGAGGGTGCCGCCGAGATCAGCACCCCAGTGGATGACTTCGGCCTCTCCGCTGTCGAAACTGACCACCAGGCTTGTGCCGGCGGAACGGAGGTGGAGCGGGTCCATGGGCTGGTTCACTTTCAGAGAGTAGGGGTCCCGTTACGAGGGAGTGGAGAGTCCGGGCGCCGCCGTCAAAGGAGTGAAGCGGCGGTGCCCGGACTGGTTTCAGGGGCTGGTGTTACTTGAAGAGGTTGTTGACCTGGTTGTTGGCGTCGGAGAGGGAACTGGCCGGCTTCTTGCCGCTGAGTACTGCGTCCATTGCGGGCTTCATGATGCCGTCAACTTTTGCAGCCTTGTCCGCGATGGGGAAGAGGAAGGTGGTGCCGTCTTTGACCTGCTGGGTGAATGCGGAGACGTCAACACCCTTGGCCGCGAAAGCTTTGGCAGCCAAATCCGAGGACGTGCCGATCGCCGGGAACACGACCGCCTTGTTGGCGACGACGTCCTGGCAAGCTGAGGAACCAAGGTATTCGACCCACTTGGTGGCTGCCGCGGGGTTCTTGGTGCCGGCCCAGATGGAGTCGGCCAGGCCGTTGAACATGGACGCGCGCTTGCCGTCCGGTCCCGTCGGGGTGGGGGCGATGGTAGTTTGAATACCCTTGTATCCGGTGTACTGGCCGATCATCCACGAGCCGCTCGTGTTGATCGCGGCCTTGCCTGCACCGAAGTTGTCCGAAACGCTGGCGCCTACCGTTGTTTCAAGTTTGGGCATGTAACCCTTGTCCGCCAGTCCGGCCCACCAGGCGATGGTTTCCTGGAACTTGGGGTCGTCGTAGTTGAACTTGGTGCCCCAGGGGTTCTTGTCGGTAGCGGTCCAGCCGGTGGTTGCAGCGAGGAAGCTCCACTGGGTCTGGCCCTGGCCGGAGCCGGAGGACTCCAAGCCCAAGCCGTAGACGGCCACGTTGTTCTTGTCGAAGCCGGCTTCGTCTCCGCGCTTGCCGTTCTTGTCCACGGTCAGGTGGGCGATGGTCTTCTCGTAGCTGCCGCCGTCCTTGGGGTTCCAGTCGAGCTTGGCCATCTGCTCGGCAGTGATGCCGGCGGAGTCGGTCATGGCCTTGTTATAGAAGAGGCTGATGGTGTCCCAGTCCTTCGGGAGGCCGTAGCGCTTGCCGTCCTGGCCCACCCAGAGATCGGCCAGGCCCTTGTTATAGCTGTCCAGTTTGACGCCGTCCTTGGCCACGGCGTCGTCGAGGGCCAGTAGCTGCTTCTTGGAAGCGAACTCAGGGTACTTGGACAGGTGGTCGGTGAAGACGTCGGGGGCGGTACCGGACACGAAGCCGTTGGTCAGGGTGGTCCAGTAGTCGTCCCAGCCGCGCTGGGTGATTTTGACCGTGATATTCGGGTTGGCCTTGGTGAAGTCACTCGCGCACTGCTGGTAGGCCGGGAGCTGGTTGGCGTCCCACAGCCAGTAGTTGATCTCGCCCTTGGCTTCGCTGGAGGCGGGGGCGGATCCGCCGCCACAAGCGGAGAGCGATAGCGCGGCCGCGACAGCGACGGTGACGGCAGCTGCGACGGTGCCAATGGATTTCTTCATGGTGGACCTTTCAAGGGGTTGCGATGGAACGGGGCGGTGCTGGGGGATGACTTATTTGATGCCGGAGAAGCCGATGGAGTTGACCACCTTCTTGCCGAAGGCGATGAAGAGGATCAGGACGGGTAGTGCAGCCACGAGGGTGGCGGCCATGAGTCCGCTCCAGTCCGGTGCGCCCTGCGGGGACTGGGACTTGAAGACACCCAGGCCCACGGTGAGGACGCGGACGCTTTCGTCCTGGCCCACCAGGAGCGGCCAGAAGTACTCGTTCCACTGGCCGATGAAGGTCAGCAGCGCCAGGGTGGCCAGGGGTGCTGCGGCATTGGGGATCACGATCTGGAAGAAGATCCGGAGGTGCTTGGCGCCGTCGAGCATGGCGGCCTCTTCCACTTCGCGGGACATGCCCAGGAAGAACTGGCGCAGGAAGAAGATGGCGAACGGCGTCATGAACATGAAAGGCAGCGCCAGTCCGGCGAAGGTGTTGAGCAGGCCCAGGTTCTTGATCATCAGGAAGTTCGGCAGGGCAGTGAAGATCGGCGGGACCATCATGGTGGCCAGGAAGATCGCGAAGACCTTGTTCCGTCCGGGCCAGCGCAGCCTGGAGAAGGCGTAGGCGGCCATTGCGCTGAAGAACACCTGGCCTGCGGTGGTCATGGTGGCGAAGACGATCGAGTTTCGCAGGTAGAGCCAGAAATTGATGTCGGCGCCGGAACCGCCTTCGGCGATTGCTTGCTCGGGGCTTTGCAACCCGAAGACCCGCTGGAAGGCACCCCAGCTGAAGTCCGCCGGAAGGAGGTTGCCGGCGTTCGAGGCCAGCGAATGGTTGCTGGACAGTGCTGTCCGGAGCATCCAGAGGAACGGAGCGACGGTGACCACGACGGCGATCGCTACGAGGACCCAAGCGCCGGCGCGGCGCCAGTTGAAAGGTTTCGTGGGGGTACGGTGCGATTGCGGGGAGCCGACGACGGCGGCGGCGGACTCCCGCAAACGGCGGGAATTGGTGGAGGTACTCATGGCGGGGTTTCCTTAGTCCAGGTCCGTCTCGTTGCCTTTGAGGAACTTCATCTGGATGAAGGCCACCAGGGCGAGAATGATGAAGAGAATGACGGACAGCGCTGAGGCATAGCCGAAGTCGGACTCGCCGAAGGCCTTCTGGTAGATGTACATCTGGATGACCCGGGAGGCATTGACAGGTCCGCCTTGCGTAGTGACAGCCACGGTGTCGAAGACTTGGAATGAACCGATCACGGTGACCACCAGGACCAGGGCCAACACCGGGCGCAATAGCGGCATGGTGATGCTCCAGAAGGTGCGGGTGGGGGAGGCCCCGTCAAGGTTGGCTACTTCGTAGACGTGGTTGGGGATGGACTGGAGTCCTGCGAAGATCAGCAGGGCGGTGTAGCCCATGTGCCGCCAGACGTTGACGAAGGCGATGGTGGGAATGGCCCACTGTTCGCTGCCGAAGAAGGCGATACGGGGCAGGCCCATCCAGCTGATGACTTCATTGACGATGCCCAGCTGGTAGTCCAGCATCCAGAACCAGAGCAGTGCGACGATCACGTTCGCCACCAGGAACGGCAGCAGCAGAACGCCGCGGATGAAGGTCGATTTGGCCACACGGTGCATGAGAAGCGCGAGTCCGATGGCTATGACGGTCTGGAAGCCGATGTTCAGGGCCACGTACTGCACGGTGACGGCCATGGCGTTCCAGAACAAATCGTCGCTGAAGATCGTCGTGTAGTTCTTCAAGCCGATCCACGTGGGATCACCCAGGATGCTGTACTCGGTGAAGCTGAGGTAGATCCCCCGGAGGGTGGGGACGAGGAAGAAAAGAACGAAGCCGATCATCGCCGGGAAGATGAAGAGCAAGGCGATCTTCAAGTCACCGATCCGGCGAATGCCGAACTTGGCTGGTTTGCCCGGTTTGGGAAGCGCGGCGGGCTCCGCTTGTTTGGCAAGGGTGGTCATCTTCGACCCTTTCCTGACTGTGATGTGGGTTACAACTGATGGAAATCTACACGAGTAGATATGAAGGGGTCAAGCAAGTTTGTGAATTTTTGTTTGATTATTTTAGATTTCTTGCTTTTTGTTGACTCGAGTAGATCCCGGTGATTCACTGGCCTGAGTCACTTGCCGTACCGCTCCCGGCGCGGCGATGGCATTCTGAAGCCACACACTGAATCGAAGGGCTAACAATGACGTTTTCAATGGGAGTAGTAGGACTTGGCCAGTTCGGCGGCCAATTCGCTCACCTCTTCAAGCTCCACCCCGGGGTTTCCGCCGTCTACGCTGTGGACGAGCTCCCGGAACGGGCTGCCAAAGCCGTTGAACAGCTGGGCCTGGACGGCACCATGGGCAGCTTCGACGAGTTGCTGGCTTCCGACGTCGATGCCGTCGCCATCTTCACGCAGCGCTGGACGCACGGGCCGTTGGTGATCAAGGCGCTGCGCGCCGGAAAGCACGTCTACTCGGCCGTCCCCATGGCAATCTCCGAAGAGCAGATCGCCGGAATCATCGAGGCCGTGCGTGAGACCAAGCTTGTCTATGCCATGGGAGAGACGAGCTTCTACAACCCCGCCACCGTCTATGCCCGCAAGCAGCACGCCGCCGGCAAGTTCGGCCGCATCTTCTACACAGAAGGCGACTATGTCCACGACATGGACCTGGGCTTCTACGAGGCATACCAGTACAGCGGCGGCGAAAACTGGAAAGCAACCGCCAGCTACCCGCCCATGCTGTACCCCACGCACGCCATCGGTGGCGTCCTGGGTGCCGTGCCTGGACATGCCGTGAGCGTCAGCTGCATCGGCGTCAAGGACGATCGCGGCGACGGCGTCTTCGACAAGGAAGTCAGCATGTTCGACAATGACTTCTCCAACGCCACGGCGCTGTTCGAAATGAACGACGGCGGCGTGATGCGGACCAACGAGATGCGCCGCGTAGGCTACCCCTCGCACATCCGCGAATCGCGCTTCCGCTTCTTCGGCACCGAGGCAAGCTTCGAGCAGTTGGCCACCACCACGCTGTGGCAGGACAAAAAGGGAGTCCTGGACGTCTCGGACCAGGTGGATACCAAGCCGAGCATGTCTGCCGACGACCCCTCGTTGGCGGACGTCGCGCCCGAACTTCGCGGTGCGTTCATCTCCGGCCTCGCTCCGGTGCACGACGCCGGCCGGCTCCCCGTTGAATTCGAGGGAGCTCCTACCGGGCACGAAGGCAGCCACCAGTTCCTGGTGGACGACTTCGTCACTGCCGTGAACAAGGGAAGCCTTCCCCCGGTAAACGCCTGGGTGGCCGCGCGCTTCACGCTCCCCGGAGTCGTGGCGCACGAGTCCGCCCTCCGCGGCGGCGAACGGCTCCCCATCAGGGACTTTGGAGATGCCCCCGAGGCTTTGTAGCTAGCATGATCACCATGACTACTTCGGCAGTGCATACCCCGCGCGGACCGGTGACCCGCAAAGACGTGGCCCGGTACGCCGGGGTGAGCACCGCCGTCGTGAGCTATGTGGTGAACGGTGGTCCCAAGAAAGTGGCGCCGGCGACCGAAGCGAAGGTCCAGGACGCCATCCGGATCCTCGGGTACAGGCCGAATGCCGCTGCGCGTGCGCTCAAAATGGGGTCGAACCAGACCCTCGGCCTCGTGATTCCGGACTCGAGCAACCCGTTCTGGGCGCTGCTGGGACACGCCGTGGAAGTGGCCGCCGCCGAGCGCGGATATGCCCTGTTGTTGACGAATTCCGACAACAAGCTGGACTCAGAACGCCGCCACATCCGCAACCTCGCCGCCCGGCAGGTTGATGGGGTGGTCCTGGCGAGTGTCATGTTCGAACCCGATTTACTGGAGCTTTTCGGCGCGGAGATCCCCTCGGTCCTGTTGAACCATGCCTCGGTCGCTCCGGGATTCAACAGCGTAGGGGTGGACCTTGAAGCCGGAGCCCGCCTGGCCGTGGAACATTTGATCGGGCACGGCCACACCAACATCGGACTCGCCATGGGCATCACCGCCGACAACGAGGCCGACGGGCGTGAGGAGGGGTGGCGGCGGGCGCTCGAAGCTGCCGGGCTTCCTGTTGGGCCGCTCGCCCGCGGCGGGTTCGACCGGCCCGGGGGCTACGCCGCCGGACAACGCCTTCTTACCGCGGACAACCGCCCGACGGCGATCTTCGCCAGTTCCGATATGCAGGCAATCGGGCTCCTGCGGGCAATCCGCGAGGCCGGCCTGTCCGTTCCGGACGATGTTGCCGTGGCGTCCTTCGACGGTTCGATCGAAGCCGAATACAGCTGGCCGGCCCTGACCACCGTGGAGCAGCCCGTGTGGCAGATGGCGGAGGCCGCAGTATCCGCGCTGGTGGGCGAGAATCGCAACGAACCGCCGCAGCACAGGGTCTTCCCCACCCAGCTCCGCATCCGGCAATCGTGCGGGTGCCCGTAGCGCATTCCCCTCCGGACGCTAAGGCGTGGCGATCCTGAGCTTGCCGACGCCGTCGGCGAGGATACGCCGCGCATCCTCGCCGAGATGCGAATCCGTCACCAGCACGTCGGCTTCCTCCAGCTGGGCAATCGAGGCGATCCCCACCGTTCCCCACTTGCTGTGGTCCGCCAAAACCACCACGTTGCGGGCCGCACTGATGAAGGCCCGGTTGGTTTCGGCTTCCTGCAGGTTCGGCGTGGTGAATCCGGCATCCGCATCCATGCCGTGGACACCGAGGAAAAGGGCGTCCAAGTGCAGTTGCTTCAGCGCGGCCGTGGCGATGGGACCCACCAAAGCGTCCGACGGCGTCCGCTCGCCGCCCGTCACGATGACCGGGAAACCCTCCCGTGAACCCGAGGCATTGTGGAAGAGGTCCGCAATCCTGATGGAGTTCGTCACCACCGTGATCCGCGGGCCCTCCAGGAGCACCTTGGCGAGTTCGTAGGTGGTGGTTCCGGCGCTCAGGCCCACGGCCATGCCCTCGTGGACCAAGGTGGCGGCCTCGACGGCGATCGCGTGTTTTTCCTCGATCAACTGGGTGGATTTCAGCTCAAAGCCGGGCTCGTGGGTCCGGGCGTCGCCGGGTATCTTGGCACCGCCATGGATACGCTCGACGAGCCCGGACTCCTCAAGCGACTCGATGTCGCGCCGAACGGTCATGGCTGAGACGCCCAGCAGTTGCGCGAGGTCCGAGACACGGACAACCCGCTCACGCTGGACGGCGTCGACAATGGCGGTGTGGCGCGCTGCCTGAAGCATCGGAACCTCTCTGGAAGGACGGCGGGTGGCTAGGCGGGAGTGGCGACGACGGCGACGCCTCCGGCAGTAAGGTTTAGCGTACCTCCGGTGGCGGTTCCGCTCAGGAGCTCGACGCCGTCGAGGGGCACCTCCACGTCCTGCGCGCTGTGGTTGATGACGAAGGTCCAGTCCTTGGTGCCGTTGCTCCTGCGGACGATTTCCACGTCTTCCGGAGGCTGAACGCCCAGGACCGGCTCCACCCCGGCGTCCGTGCAGAGGAGCTGGACCAGTTCGGCCAGTCCCGCGCGGCCCAGACTCGTGGCCACGTAGTAGGCGGCACCGCGTCCGGCGGATCCCGCCCGGCGGGTCACTGCTGGCGAGCCGTCGACGCCGGAGCCCGCGCTGCCGGTGCCTGCGCCGCCGTCGAACGTGGCCAGGACCTCCGCCCCGGTCGCCTTACCCAGCTCGCTCCAGACTGTGCCGGAGCCGAATCGGCTCAAGCCCACGGCATCGCCGGAACGCAGGGGGAAGAATTCCTCCATGCTCACGCCGAGCAGTTCGGAGAATGCCCCGGGATAACCGCCTCCGTTGACCGGGTCCATGCGGATGTGGTCGTTTTCGTCGACGATTCCGGAGAAATAGGTGATCACCAGGGTTCCGCCGGCTTCGACATATTCGTGGAGCCTTGCCGCGCCTTCATCCGTGACCAGATAGAGCATGGGTGCGATCACCAGCTTGTAGCCGGAAAGGTCATCGGTGCTTTGCCGGATGTCCGTGGTGATGCCTGCCCGGTAGAGGGCATCGTGCCAGCGGCGTGTCTCCGGGAGGTTCCGTGCGTCCTGGCTGGGGTGCGAGTCCAGTTCGGTGCCCCAGCGGGCGTCGGTGTCGTGGATGATGCAGGCTTTGGCCTGGACCGTGGAGCCGGACACCTCCGAAATGCTCCCGAGCGCCCGGCCGAGCTCCACCACTTCGCGCCACACCTTGCTGTCGCGACCGGCGTGGGGGACCAGCCCGGAGTGGTATTTTTCGGCCCCGGCACGGGAGGCCCGCCATTGGAAGAACAACACGCCATCGGTTCCGCGGGCCACATGCTGCAGGGAGTTGCGCAGCATTTCGCCCGGCGCCTTCGCCACGTTTCGGGGTTGCCAGTTGACTGCCGAGGTGGAGTGTTCCATCAGGAGCCATGGCTTGCCCTGCGCCCAGCCGCGGGTGAGGTCCGCCGTCATGGCCAGATCCTGGAAGTTCCGCTCGTCGGCGGCAATCAGATAGTGGTCATTGGACACGACATCCATGTGTCCGGACCAGCGCCAATAATCAACGGGGGCGTTCAGTCCCATGTTGAAACCCATGAAATTGGTGGTTACCGGGTGCTTCGAATGTGCCCTGATGATGTCTGCCTCTGCGTTGAAGCATTCAAGAAGGGCATCTGAGGAGAACCTCGCGAAATCCAGTTGCTGCGTGGGGTTCACCCACGTTCCGGAGCGGCGCGGCGGCAGGATCTCGGCCCAGTCGTAGTAATGCTGGGACCAGAAGGCCGTGCCCCAGGCCTCGTTGAGCGCATCCAGGCTCCCGTACCTGGACTGGAGCCATGCCTGGAAGCCACGCTCCGCGTGGGGGCCAAAGTCCGGTTGGTTGTGGCAGCCGTATTCGTTGTGGACATGCCACATAACGACGGCGGGGTGCCCCGCGTAGCGCTGCACGATCGCCGTCGTCAGGGCTGCTGCCGCCCGGCGATAGTCCGGCGAGCACGCCGCGAAGGCCTGACGCGAACCATAACTTTGCCGGACGCCGTCGGCATCCACCGGGAGTGAATCGGGGTACTTGCGGCTGAACCAGGGCGGGGGAGAAGCGCTCGCGTTCGCGAGATCCACACTGATGCCGTTGGTGTGGAGCAGGTCAAGGACCCTGTCCAGCCAGCCGAACTCGTACCGGCCTTCTTCGGGCTCCAGAAGGGCCCAACTGAAGATGCCGACGCTGACAAGGTTCACCCCGGCTTCCTTCATGAGGGCGACGTCGTGCTTCCAGACCTCTTCGGGCCATTGTTCGGGGTTGTAGTCGCCGCCGAAGGCGATCCGGCCGCCGAGCTTGTCGACGATGTAATCCATTGCCATGCGTTTTATCCTTTGCTGGAACCGAGCGTGAGGCCGGCCACGAATTGGCGCTGCAGCACGAGGTAGATGATCAGGGTGGGTATCACGGTGATGGTGGCGCCGGCCGCCAGCAGGTTGTAGTTGCTGAGGAACTCGCCCTGCAGGTTATTGATGGCAGTCGTGATCGGCAGCCGGTTACCGCTTTGGATAAAGAGAAGCGGCCAGAAGAAGTCGTTGTAGATGAAGATGACTTCCAGGGTTCCGAGCGCCGCGAGGGCGGGCCGGCACAGCGGCAAGATGATGTTCCAGTACTGCCGCCAGATCCCGGCACCGTCCACCAGCGCGGCCTCCGTCAGGTCGGACGAGAGGGCCTTCATGTAGTTGGAAAGCACGAAAGTGCAAAACCCGATCTGGAATGCCGTGTCCACGGCGATCACCGAGATGTAGGTGTTGAGCAGGTTGCCGGAATCGCTGAAGGAGTACGGCAGCGTGACATGCTTGAACATCTCGAACAACGGGGCGGCAAGGACCTGCGGGGGCAGGAGGTTGCCTGCCGTGAACATGATCAGGAGGGTGACGTTGAATTTCCAGCTCACCCTGGAAACGGCGAACGCCATCATCGAGGCAAAGAACAGGGTCAGGAGCACCGACGGAACAGTGATGATCACCGAGTTCAGGAGGTACTTCGAGAATCCGCCCTGGGTCCAGGCCTGGATGAAGTTGTCGAAATTGAAGGTGCCGCCAAGGCTGAAGTAGCCGAACTTGTCCGTATCCGCCTTGGGACGCAACGCTGTGAACAAGGACCAAACCAGCGGAATCAGCCACATGATTGCCATGACGGTCAGGAAGATATGGGTCCCGTAGTGGCGCTTGCCGGAGTTCCGGGCTGCGCCAGCGGCCGTTGTGCGCGGGATGGGGTTGGCGAGGGCGCTCATGCCTTGCTCTCCTTGCCGAAGGTGCGGACGAGGTAGAAAACGATGGGGATCAGCGAGATGACCAGGAGAATCACCGCGAGGGAAGAGCCGACCCCGATCACCTGGCCTTCCCCGATCAGGTTCTGGATCACCAGGGCGCTGATCAGTTCAAGGCCGTTTGTCCCTCGATTGATGACGTACACAATGTCGAAGGCACGTAGCGACTCGATGATCGTGATCACCACGATCACGATGTTCACGGGGCGCATTGCCGGGAAGACGATGCGGAAGAACGTCTGCGCCGCGTTGGCGCCGTCGATCGACGCCGCCTCCCTCAGCGAGGGGTCCACGCCCTTGAGCCCGGCCAAGTACAGGATCATGACGTAGCCCGCGTGACGCCAGGTAGCCGCAACCATGGCCGCCCAGATATTGACGTTGGAATCTCCAAACCAGTCCACGGCATGCGGTGTGCCCGCCGTGCCCAGGAGGTAGTTCAGAAGCCCGCTGTCCCGGTTGTAGAACAGCTGCCAGATGATGCCGATGAGGGCCAGCGACAACATGACGGGGGTGAAGAAAATGCTCTGGTAGATCTTGCTGCCGCGGATCTTCTGGTCCAGAAGTACGGCCAGCAGCAGGCCGAGGGGGGTTGCGATCAGGGCCAGGAAGACGAGCCACAGCACGTTGTGTTGAATGGCAGGCCAGAACGGGGGATAGTCCTGGACCACGAAGCGGTAGTTGTCCGTCCCTGCGGCCTTGATGTCCTTCAGGTCAAGGCCGTTCCAGCGCGTGAAGCTCAGTGCAACGGAGAAGAGCGTGGGCAGCCAGACCAGCACAAGTTGGATCAGCGTCGGCAGGCCCACCATGATCGCGAGGATGAATTTGTCGCGGCGGGTGAGGCGGCGGACCCTGCCTGCTTTGCCGGTCCGCCTGGCGGTGCCGGGCTGGCCCTTGCGGGCCGTGGTTCGCCCGGCAGCACCGGGCTCGCTGTCCGGTGCTGCCGGTTTCTCGGCGGTAGTACTCATGGGGATTCCTTCAGCTACTGGGCTGCGTAAAGGGTCTTGGCCTGCGCTTCAAGGTTCTTGACATCCACGGTGCCGTCCTTGATGAAGGACTGCAGCGCGGGGATCATCACGTTGTTGGCCATGGCAGGGAGGGCGTCCCGGTCAAGGAACTGGCTGATGTACTTGGCATTGGCGATGGTGTCCGCGCACTTCTTGTTCAGCGGGGTGAACTTCGACGTGTCGGCGCCCTTGACGGTGGCGATGTTGGAGCCGTCCACCGATGAGTAGGCGTTCTGGCCTTCGGCCGATCCCATGAACGCCAGGAAGTCGTGCGCTGCCTTGTTGTCGCCGCCCTTTTTGGAGAGGAGCAATCCGTCGATGGGGGCTTCGACGGCGTCGGTGCCTTCCACTGCGATTTCCGGGAACGGGAAGAAATCGATATCCGCCAGCACGGCAGGATCCGTGAACTGCTGGGTCACGAACGAACCCAGCAGGTACATCCCGGTCTTCTTGGCTTCGAGGGCCTTGGCAGCGTCCTGCCACGTCTGGCCGAGGGCATTGGGGTCCTGGAACGGGAGGAGGGCCTTCCAGGTGTCGAAGACGTCGCTGACCTTCTTCTGGTCCCAGCTTTCCTTGTGGGCGGTCAGGTCCACGTGGAATTGGTAGCCATTGAGGCGCATGTTGATGTAGTCGAAAGTGCCCATGGCCGGCCAGCCGTCCTTGTCGGCGAAGCCGATGGGGATGATGCCGTCGGCCTTCATCTTGGCGGCCAAGGTCTTCAGCTCATCGAAGGTCTTCGGGACTGCGTAGCCCTTTTCGGCCCAGAAGCTCTTCCGGTAGAAGAAGCCCCAAGGGTAGTTGTAGTTGGGGACCAGGTACATCTTGCCGTCCGGCCCGGTGGAGGCCTTCTTCATGGCGTCCGAGAAGTTGCTGCCGATCGTTGCCCACACGTCGTCCACGGGAGCCAGGAGGCCCTTGCCCGCGTAGTACTGCATGCGGTAGCCGGCGAACCACGTGAAGGCATCGTCCGGGCTGCCCTGGAGGTAGGAGTTGATCTTGTTCTGGAAGTCGTTGTGCGGGACGACATTGGTGGCCACCGTGATGCCGGTCTTCTTGGTGAAGGCATCGGTGACGGCTTTGTAGGCGGCCTTGGGAACGTCGTCCGAGGAACCCGAGCCGAAGGTCAGGCTGTTCGAGGTGGCTCCGGGAGCTGGCCCCGAGCCGCCGGTGCAGGCAGCCAGCAGCGGAATGCCGGCGAGCCCCGCAGCGCCGATACCGAGCGTTTTCAGGATGGTGCGGCGTCCAGGGCCGGCATTGTGGGCCGGCTGGATCGGGTCAAGATTCGCTGCCATGTTCTCTCCCTTGAAAGCGTGGTGCTTGTGAGGTTTCTCACGTAGAACTCGACTATAACCGCTCAAAAGAGAACATGAAAGCACTAAATATAACATTCTTGCGACGGAGGGTTTTAAGACAGAAGGGGCGGTCCTCCTTGGAGAGAACCGCCGCCTTAGCTTGCTGGCTTGAGGGGCTTTGCTTGGTTGGGGCAGAGCCTACTTTTTCAGGGACTGGGCGATCTGGGCCATGATGGTGGGGTCGGAGAGGGTGGTGGCGTCGCCGGGTTCGCGGCCTTCGGCGACGTCTTTGAGGAGGCGGCGCATGATTTTGCCGGAGCGGGTTTTGGGTAGTTCGGGGACGACGAGGATGTGCCGGGGTTTGGCGATGGGGCCGATTTCCTTGCCGACGTGGTTGCGGAGTTCGGCGATGGTGGTGTCGCCGTTGTTGGCGGTGTCCCCGCGCAGGATCACGAACGCGACGACGGCCTGGCCGGTGGTTTCGTCGGTGGCTCCGACGACGGCGGCCTCGGCCACCCAGGGGTGGGAGACGAGGGCGGATTCGATTTCGGTGGTGGAGAGCCGGTGCCCGGAGACGTTCATGACGTCATCGACCCGGCCCAGGAGCCAGATGTCGCCGTCTTCGTCTTTCTTGGCCCCGTCCCCGGCGAAGTACATGCCTTCGAAGCGGGACCAGTAGGTGTCCTTGAACCGTTCGGGGTCTCCCCAGATGCCGCGCAGCATCGCGGGCCAGGGTTCGCGGACCACGAGGTAGCCGCCGTGCCCGTCCGGGACGGAGGCCCCGGCTTCGTCCACGACGTCGATCGCGATGCCCGGCAGCGGGACCTGCGCGGAGCCGGGTTTGGTTGCGGTGACTCCGGGCAGGGGTGCGATCATCTGGGCGCCGGTTTCGGTCTGCCACCAGGTGTCCACGATGGGTGCGGGGTGTTCCTTCTTTTCGCCGTTGCTGCCGGCGTTGGCGCCGATGACGTCCCGGTACCACATCCAGGCTTCGGGGTTGATGGGTTCGCCCACCGAGCCCAGGACCCGGATCGAGGACAGGTCGTACCTGCCGGGGATGTCCTTGCCCCATTTCATGAAGGTCCGGATCGCGGTGGGGGCGGTGTAGAGGATGGAGACCTTGTACTTTTGAACGATTTCCCACCAGCGGCCCTGGTGCGGGGAGTCCGGGGTGCCTTCGTACATGACCTGGGTGGCGCCGTTGACCAGAGGCGCGTAGGCGACGTAGGAGTGGCCGGTGACCCAGCCGACGTCGGCGGTGCACCAGTACACGTCCGTGTCCGGGTGCAGGTCGAAGACCGCCTTGTGCGTGTACGCGGTCTGGGTCAGGTACCCGCCGGTGGTGTGCAGGATGCCCTTGGGCTTGCCCGTGGTCCCGGAGGTATAGAGGATGAAGAGCGGGTGTTCGGAATCATGGCCCACGGCGGTGTGCTCCGCCGACGCGGTGCCGACGGTGTCCTCCCACCACCGGTCCCGGCCCTGGTCCCAGTCCACGGGTTCGCCGTTGCGCCTGACCACGACTACCTTTTCGACGGTGTGCCCGGGGGCGGTCAGGGCCTGGTCCACGGCGGGCTTGAGCGGGCTGGGCTTGCCGCGCCGGTAGGTGCCGTCCGCGGTGACCACGAGCCTGGCCTGGGCGTCATCGATCCTGGAGCGCAGGGCGTCGGCGGAGAACCCGCCGAACACCACCGAGTGCACGGCCCCGATCCGGGCGCAGGCCAGCATCGTGATGACCGCTTCGGGGATCATGGGCAGGTACACGGCCACCCGGTCACCCTTCGCCACGCCGAGGGCTTCGAACGCGTTCGCGGCTTTCTTGACCTCCTCGGTGAGCTGGGCGTAGGTGTAGGTGCGGGTGTCGCCGGGTTCGCCTTCGAAGTGGATGGCCACCCGGTCCCCGATCCCGTTCTTCACGTGCCGGTCCAGGGCGTTGTACGCGGCGTTGACCTTGCCGCCGACGAACCATTTCGCGAACGGCGGCTCGGACCAGTCCAGCGCCTGGCCGAAGTCCGTGTCCCAGTCCAGCAGTTCCCGGGCCTGCTTCGCCCAGAACGCCGGACGGTCCGCGTCCGCTTCCGCATAGACCCCGGCGTCGACTACCGCGTCCGCGACGAAGTCTTCCGAGGGCGCGAACCTCCGGTCCTCATGGAGAAGATTCTCGAGGGCATCGCCGTTGCCTGGCCCGTCGGATCCGGGTGCAGCGGTGGCCATCGATCCATTGGCGTCCTGGGACATGTGAACCTCATCATTCATCGATCTCTGCCGCGCGGTCGTCCCGCAGCGAGGCCGCCCCGCGGCGCCAATCATGCACGGCGTTGGGCTGCGGCATCTCGCGGGATTCCGCAAAGAGCTTTTCCGGAACCCACCTTAGCGTTTTGAGCTGACAACAAGTGTCTACGGTCACAATCTGGACCGTGAGCGGCTGGTGATTCGCGCCGAACGGCGCCGAAGGCTCTTGGGCCGGCTCCCGACGCGGGGAATATTACGGAGCGGTTCCCTGCCTCTGCACCCGCGCCAACTAGTGGACTGTCAGACGGTTGGCATAGGCTGAAGAGGTCTCGAGACGCGAAAACTTGCCGCCCGGTCCGGCCCCGAAAGTACCGGGTGCAGCCTTGGGAGGCAGCGTCCGGAACACCGCCGTACTAAGGAGATTTGCACATGAACCAGACGAGCCTAGGTCCGAAGAACGGCGCACAGACGCCAGGATCGGCCCCCGAAGCAGCAGCTGGATCCGGGGCGCCAGAGCCCGGCAGCATGACCTCCCCGAAGTACCAAGCCGTGCTGGGTCCGTTCACTATCCGGGACGTGTCCGTTTTCGGTTCCACCTTGCTGATGTTTGTGGGGTCCCTCCTGCCGATGTTTGGCGGGCGCTACAATCTGTGGAACCTGGACAACCTTTTCTTCCTGGCGCTGGGCATCATTCTTCCCCTCGTTGTTGCCGCGTTGTTCGTTGCCCGGCGCATGCAGCCGGGGAACATTGTGAGAATCGGTTCCCTCTCGACTGACCAGTTCGCTTCGGTTGTGGCGTCGTTCGCCTTGACCCTTTTCTTCCTATCCGCGGCAGGCGCGTTTACCGTTTTCGTGCTTGTCGGACTTGTTGGCTCGGTAGGACTTCTGGCCTCGACGGTCCTGGCTCCCCACCTTCCGCTTCTCCGCGACGATTTCAAGGACAGGGCCGAACAGCCCGCGCACGTCGTGGCCCGGGAATCAGCCATTCCAACCCGCAAGCCTGCCGTGCCCAAGCCGGCCAAGCCTGCGCCGGCACCCGCCAGCCCGGCACCAGCCGCCACTGCACCTGCCGCGCCCGCACCTGCCGCGCCCGCACCTGCCGCTGCCGCGCCGGCCCCCGCCGCTGCGGCGCCGGCCCCTGCTGTACCCGCCGTTGTGCCTGCCGAGTCCGCAGAGGCTGCGGTCGCAGACGGCGGGCGGGACGCGCAGGCCCCCACACCCGAGGAGCCCAAGCACCTGCCTGCTGCCACCATGGCTACGCCAACCGTCGGCGGCCCGGACGCCGACGCCGGGCCCGCCACCCAGCACATCGGCACGGTCGATCAGTCCCGCGTGTACCAGACCATCGGCGCCACCGTCGATCCAGCCACCCGAAGGGACGAATCCGAGCCCGACTCCGGGTACGAGGCATTCTGGTTCGCCGTGGCCCATCCCCGCGTCGTTGTCGATGAGCACACAGGAATGCCCGCCTTCACCATCGAACCGGGCGCGTGGATCCTGGCCCTCGAAGACCGCGGCGAGGAATTCCTCGTGCAGGATACTGACGGCAAAGTGGGCGTCCTGCGCGATCTTAGCCACATCGAACGCGGCTAAACAGGCCGGCCGTGGACACCGTCGAAACCCCGCTGGCATTGAAGCGGCGTGCGCGCAAAATCAACAAGGCGCTTGCCGAGCTGTATCCCTACGCCCACGCTGAGCTTGATTTCCGGAACCCGTTCGAGCTGTTGGTGGCCACGGTGCTGTCCGCCCAGACCACGGATGTGCTGGTCAACCAGGTAACAAAGATCCTGTTCGCCCGCTATCCCGATGCCCGAAGCATGGCTGAAGCCGAGATTGCGGAGCTGGAGGCGATCCTGCAGCCCACCGGTTTCTTCCGGGCCAAGGCGAAGAATGTCCTGGCGCTCAGCACACGCTTAGTGGACGAGTTCGACGGCGAGGTCCCCGGCCGGCTCGAAGATCTGGTGACGCTTCCCGGCGTCGGGCGCAAAACGGCAAATGTGGTGCTGGGCAACGCTTTCGGCGTCCCGGGAATCACTGTTGACACGCATTTTGCCAGGTTGGCACGCAGGTTTGGCTGGACGACGTCCGAGGACCCGGTGAAGATCGAGTTCGACGTCGCGGAGCTGTTCGAGCCCAAGGACTGGACCATGCTGTCCCACCGAGTGGTTTTCCACGGCCGCAGGGTTTGCCATGCGCGCCGGCCCGCGTGCGGAGCGTGCGCGCTGGCAACCTGGTGCCCGAGTTATGGCGAAGGCGAAAAGGATCCCGTCAAAGCGGCCAAGTTGCTCAAATACGAACTGGCGCCGGGCAACGAAGCACTTCTCGCAAAGCTGCTCGCCGAGACCCACCGCGCGGCCGAAATTCGGATGGAATCACAGAGGAGGCCGGCATGACCGCGCTCGAGGACCTCGTCAGTCTTATCACCAGGATTGATTCCGGCCTGCATCCGGGCCCTGATCCGCGGATTGACGCTGCAACTGTGGATCCGGACAAGGCGCGTAAAGCGGCCGTGCTCATGCTCTTCGGCGTCTTGGACGACGTCCCCGCCCAATCCGGGAAACCGGTGGCCCCGGCGGATTTGGACGTTTTGCTTCTGGAACGCGCCCACACCCTGGACGACCATCCGGGGCAGGTGGCGTTCCCCGGTGGCAGCATCGATCCCGGGGATGAGTCAGCAGTGGCGGCAGCCCTCAGGGAAGCAGTGGAGGAAACCGGCCTGGACAGCGGAGGCGTGCAGGTGCTGGGTGTCATGCCGGAACTTGGCCTGATCCGCAGCAACTTTGTGGTCACACCGGTCCTCGCGTGGTGGGCGTCGCCCTCGCCTGTGAGGGTGGTGGACTACGCCGAATCCGCGCAAGTGTTCCGGGTTCCCGTGCGTGACCTCCTTGATCCCGACAACCGTTACACCGGGACGCTCACACGGCTCGGCCGGACCTTCTCGAGCCCCGTCTTCAAAGTCAATGGACTCGTGATCTGGGGTTTCACCGGGATGGTGCTCAGCGGCCTGTTCGACGCGCTGGGATGGACTGTTCCCTGGGATGCGGAGCGCCTGCTCGAGATAGAGATTTAGCCTCGCCCTACGCTGCGTGCGGGGCCGTTTTTGAAAGATCCACGACCATGCCCGTGGCGGCATTTTCCCGCACGGCGGTGATGCCGGCCGACACGGCCTTCAGCTGTTTGAACTGCGGAGACTCCGCTACCAGCGTTCCGTCGGCTGTCACCAGCCGGAATCGGTAGCCGTCTTCGCCGTCTTTGAGAATTTCGAATCGTCCAGCCATCGTTGCTGTTCCCCCTTGTTTACTGCCCGCACAGTGAATGCGTCTTTGCACTGTGGCGTCCCTCACTTCGAACACCATAAGGCGAGACTATCCAGAAGGAAGGGAGTGCTGAAGTTACTTTGGGGTATATTACTTGCCCGGGTCATGCCAGCTTCGTTTCCGCCGTATGACTCGCTTTCGGCCCCGTTGGGGGCTATGGTTCCGGACTTCAAAAGACCAATGCACGCCTCGGAGCCGGAACTGGATATTCGGCAATCGCCATCCGGAACTCTTCCTCCGCGTTGAGCCGCCGGCGGACTTCCATCGACTCCAGCCTTTGGACATCTTCCGCGTCAATGCCGGGGTTTTTCGCCAGTTCCCTGATCCATTCGCCGGCCACGACGGCATCATGTTGCTCGCCCAACAGCCGCTGCAGGCCGATGGCCGGCTGGATCACACCGGAGGCGTGATGGCTGAAGGCGTCCGCGACCGCCTCCACCGAGTAGCGGAGGCACTTGACGTCTTTGCGTGCCTGGTGGAGCGCCGCGTTGCGCACCTCCGGGTCGCTGCTGCCCGCTTGCTCCGCGAGGCTCCGCTGCAAGCGCTCCCACCGTGCCTGGAGGCGCTCCGCAAGCTCCGCCGTCGGGTGCTTGTATTCCCTTGCGGCAGGGACTTCCAAGAGCGCGGACCTTGCAGCACGCACCGTGCGCCTGCCGCGCTTGTGCCCGCCAAGGGAAGCGGCCAGCCGGGCGCTGGACGCTTCCAGTTCCTCCACGGCCAGGCGCACGGCCTCGGGGCTTTTCCAGGAATTCTTTGTGTCGAGGGATAGCCGGATCCTCTGCGCCAGGACGTAGGCGTCCCTGGACTCACCGAGTGAAGTTGCGAGCCAGCCGACTTCCTCGCGGGCCTGCCGGGGGAGTTTCGGGATCATGCCGCGGTAGCAGCTGAGGACTGAACGGAGCCGGCGAAGGGCAAGCCTGGCATTGTGTACGGCTTCCGGATCGGCTGTTGCGATCAGCGGCAATTGTCCTTCCAACTCCGTCAGCTGGAAGGCGATGTATGCGGCCAGCGGGGCCTGGCCTTTGTGTCCCACGGGGCAATCGTCCTCTGCTGTTACGCCCGGGGCAATAGCGCCTCTTACTTCGCTTTGTCGTAAGAATCGACGACGGCGACGCTCACCGGAAATTCCACCGGAACCCGCCCGAACAACAGTTCCTTGGCGGCGGCCGCGGCCTCTTCGATGGCGGTGATGCATGCTTCTACCGACTCGTCAGGCGCGTGGACCATGACTTCGTCGTGCAGGAAGAACACGAGTTCCCCGGCAGGCAGGCCGTCGGCACGCGCGGTGCGCAGCCGCCGCCGAAGTTCGGCAAGCCAGCATGACGCCCAGTCCGCAGCGGAACCTTGTACTACAAAGTTCCGCGTGAAACGGCCCCGCGAGCGCGCGATGCTGTCCGCGCGCCGCTGCTCTTCCGCCGTCGTGGATTGCTGGCTGCGGATCCAGCGTTCCGACGGCGGCGGGCTGCTGCGGCCCAACCTTGAGGTCACGGTGCGGCCGCCTTCGCCGTCGCGGGCTGCCTGTTCGACGAAGCCGACTGCCCGGGGATAAGTGCGGGTGAGCTGAGGCATGAGGCGCCCGGATTCGCCCGTGGTGGCACCGTAGATCGCGCCGAGCAGGGCGATCTTGGCCTTCGAGCGGTCGCCCCCGAAGCCCTGCGCGGCGATGCCGGCGTACAAGTCCTTGCCGCGCGCGGCCTCGGCCATCTTCGAGTCCTGCGCGAGCGCCACCAGGACCCGGGGCTCGAGCTGGGAGGCATCTGCGACGATCAATTTGTGTCCCGGGTCGGCATGCACCGCTCCGCGGATCTGGCGGGGGATCTGCAATGCACCGCCGCCCCTGGAGGCCCAACGGCCGGAAACCACGCCCCCCACGACGTACTCGGGGCGGAAGCGACCGCCGTTGACCCACGCGTCCAGCCACGACCAGCCGTTGGCAGCGAACAAGCGGGAAAGCTTCTTGTATTCCAGTAGCGGCCCGATGGCCGGGTGCTTGGATTCCTTGAGTTCCCACTGGCGGGTGGTCTTTACTTCGATGCCGTTCCGGTGCAGGGCACGCATGAGGTCCTGGGGTGAATCCGGATTCAGCTTCGGAGAGTGCAGAATCCCGCGAAGCTCGTTGCAGAGCGCCTGAAGCCTGGCTGGCCGGTGGCCGGCAGGGGGCCGGGGACCCAGGTGGCCTTCCAGGATTTCTTCGTGCAACGTCTCCTGCCAGGGCACACCCGTGAACCGCATTTCGGCGGCAATCATTGCACCGGCGGATTCCGCTGCGAGCAGCAGCTTCAGGCGGTGCTGCCGGCCTTCTTCCCTGGAGGCCTGGCCGAGCGCGTGTTGCTGGGCCGCGAACTCGGCCCGGATCTCGTTCAGGCTCGGCTGGGTACTGCGCGGGACCAAGTCGTCGAACAGCGCGTCCTGCTCGGCGGGCGGAGGCGGAGGTTGCAGGACCCGCGGCGCAACCGGCATTTCGTCGTCTTGCGTGAGTTTTTCCGCGCTGCGGGCGTAGTCGGTGTGCGCCGTGAACTCGGAATGGACCAGAATGGCGCGGCAGAGCGTGAGGTCATGGCACCGCTCCAGTTCCACTCCGGCCCGGAGCATCGCAGGGTACCAATCCTGGGTCCGGTTCCAGACCCAGCGCGGGCGGCTCTTCTCCAACATGCTGACGACGCCGGCGAGATCGGCCTTTCGCACGACGCGCGGCTCCGCCACGGCTGCTCCGGCGGCATCGCTTTCCTGAATGGCTGCGCCGTCTGGATGGGCGGCGAGCAGCAGGTACATGCTGACAATTCTGCCCTGTGAATCCGTGGAACCTTGCACTTTGCGGACTGCTGCCGTCCGCGATTCAGAGTCGTCCCCCACAGGGGTTGTTGTGAGTGCTTATCCACATACGCCGATCGGGGCCTTCAATGCCCGTGGCGAAACGCAGAGAGTGGCTTCATGAGCGGGCAACATCTCGAGCGGAACCACAACAGCGGCGGAAGCGGGGCCGGGCCCAACGGCGCGCGGGGCTCGACGGCGCTTCAACGTGGCCGTCCGCGGCCCGGAGAGCCGTGGCTTCCTGCCAGTTCCGGGGAAGTCCTCTTGGTGACGGGAAACGTCAGGTTACGAGCTGAAACAGAAAGGATCGCGGCCGCTGTCGGCGTCGGTCTCCGGACAGTCGTCGATTCGTCCGCTGCCTTGCCTATTTGGGACACCGCTGGGATGGTGCTTCTCGGCAGCGATGTCCGCGAACTTCCGCCCCGTCGTCGTGCACCTTCCGTCTTGCTGGGCCTCAACGGTGAAGGGGACTCTTTGTGGCAACTGGGAGCTGCGCTGGGGGCCGAGCGCGTGGCTGTCTTGCCGGAAGCTGCAGGCTGGCTGGCGGAGCACCTCGGTAGGTCCCATGACCCGGACCCTGGCGGACTCGTGCTCGGGGTGACAGGAGGATGCGGCGGTGCCGGCGCGTCCACGGCTGCGGTCTGGCTGGCCCAGGAAGCGGCCGTCCACGGAGTCCGGACGCTCCTGGTTGATGGGGATCCCCGGGGAGGGGGCCTCGAGCTTTGCCTGGCCGCTGAAGATGCGCCGGGACTGCGCTGGCCCGATCTTGCAGGTGCCAGCGGCAGCATCGGCACCGGGCAGCTAAGCGACTCACTTCCCACAGCCGGAGGATTCTCCTTCTTGTCTTGGCCGGGCAGCCGCGAGCGCTCGCCGGAAGTGGAGCCCGGGGCCGTCGCTGCTGTCCTTGACGCGGCGAGGCGGGGATTTGAACTAGTCATTGTCGACATCGGCCGCGGAACAGAATCGCTTGGCAGCTTCGCCTGGGACTGCAACAGGATCCTTCTCGTGGCACCGGCCCAACTCCGGGCAGCAGTCGCGGCAGCCAAGCTTCTGCAGGAGTTGCCGCCCGTGGACACTGCCCTGGTGATCCGGGGGAATGCCGGTACGGCCCTGGACGCACCGCTCATCGCCGAATCTCTGGGACTGCCTCTCCACGGCGTGCTCCCCGAACTCCGCGGCACGGCCGCGGCAGCTGAGCTCGGACGCCTTCTGGAATCCGGCAAGCGCAAGGCCGTGCGCCGCTTTGCGGAGTCTGTCCTTCAACTACTCGACGACGGCGAAGCATGAGTGCCTCAGCATTCCCCAGAGGCGAGCGCCGACGCAATACCCGGCCCGTGGACGCCGCGCTCCTTGAAACCGTGCGGGAAACCGTCATGGCCGACGCCGGACCCGTCACTCCGTCGCGCGTGGCAGCGGCCGTCCACGCGACGGGCAGGCTGCTCGGAACCTCGGGGGCGCTTGCCGCCGTCGAATCGATCAGCGCAGAACTAAGCGGACTTGGGCCCCTCCAACAGCTCGCACGCGATGCCGCAGTGACGGACATCTTCGTGAATGGCCCCGACTCGGTGTGGTTTGACCGCGGCAAGGGCCTGGAACGGGCCCAGCTGCATTTCGACGGCGAATCGCAGATCCGTGCCTTGGCCTCCCGGCTTGTGGCGGCCGGTGGGCGTCGCTTGGACGACAGTTCGCCGTGCGTCGATGTCCGTCTCGACGGCGGATACCGGGTGCACGCGGTACTGCCTCCGATTTCCACTGCCGGAACCTTGCTTTCCGTGCGGATTCGGCGCGAGGAGGTTTTCTCGATGGACGAGTTGCGTGCTGGAGGCATGTTCGGGGCGCCGGTCCAGCAGGTGCTGCAGGCCATGGTTGACCGCCGGCTGAGTTTCCTGATCAGCGGGGCCACCGGTTCCGGGAAGACCACCTTGCTGTCCACAATGCTCGGCTTGAGCAGCCCGCATGATCGGCTCGTCCTCATTGAAGACGCTTCGGAATTGAACCCGGTGCACCCTCACGTGGTTTCCCTTGAGTCCAGGCACGGGAACCTCGAAGGCGGTGGCGCACTCGACCTTGGCGAACTCGTTCGGCAGGCGCTGCGGATGCGGCCGGACCGGTTGATCGTGGGCGAGTGCCGCGGTGCCGAAGTCCGAGAGCTGTTGACGGCACTCAATACGGGCCATACGGGCGGCGGCGGAACTATCCACGCCAACACTGCCTCCGCGGTCCCGGCCAGGCTCGTGGCCTTGGGCGCGCTTGCAGGCTTGAGCCGGGAAGCCGTTGGACTGCAGCTTTCAACGGCATTGGACGCAGTGGTCCACGTCGAACGGACGCCCGCCGGAAGGAGAGTGTGCTGCATTGGATTGTTGGCGGAGGACGCGTCCTCCCACTCGATCGTTCCTGCCGTCGAACTGCGGGCGGGTGCCGCCGTTGCCGGGCCCGCCTGGAAGGAGCTCGCAGCTCGCCTTGAGCTGGACCCCGGGCTCCTGCTTGCGCCCCCGGGCCCGGTTTCCCGATCAGATCACCTTGGGGCGGTCGCGTGAGCGGATTCCTCATTCTCGTCCTGGCGGCCGCTGCCTGGGTGACCTTCCAACCGTCCCGGGGATCTGGCAAGCGGATAGTGCGCGCTTTGCCTGGTGCCCCTTCGGCCGGGCCTGTGGTGGTGGCTGGGGCCGTGGCGCGCATGCCGCGGAGGGGCTCTCGCGCGGACGCATTGCCGCTCACGGTACTCGTACAGCAGTTGGCCGCTCTCCTTCGGGGAGGCCGTTCGACGTCAAGGCTCTGGGAGGAACTCTGGATGGTGCATGGAGCCAGGGATCGCCGCAATGGTCCGGGCGACGCGGGGTTCCCCAAGGCGCGGGGAAATGCCCCGGGATTGCCCGAGCCGTCGTCTGGGTCCCTGCAAGTTCTCGCGGCCGCGCGGGCGGCATCGATGATGGGGAGCTCGGTCGCCGAAGCCATCAGAGTGTCGTCAGCAAAGGATCTCCAGGGCCGGGATTCCGTGGAACACCGGATCTGGGGAGAACTTGCCGCTTGCCTGGACGTCGCGGAGGCGAGTGGTTGTCCCTTGGCCGACGTGCTGAGCCGATTCGCCGCCCAGCTTGAGGCCGAGGACGACGCCGGTGATGCGCGGCAAACTGCCTTGGCCGGCCCGAAGGCGACTGTGCGCCTTCTGACCTGGCTGCCGGTGTTGGGCCTGGGGCTGGGCATGATGCTTGGCGTGGATCCGTTGGGGGTCCTGCTGGCAAACGGCGTCGGATGGGCCGCGCTCGCGGCCGGGTGCGTCCTGACCGTCACGGGCAGAATCTGGTCATCTCGGTTGGTGAATGCCGCGGTGGGCGTTGACTGATGGGCCCGGCCTCCCCGCCATCGCGGTGTCCCTGGCGTTGATCTTCGCCGCAATTCTAGGGCTCGCGTATCAGGGAAGAACCCGGCGGCGCATAGCCTTGCGAATGCTTTGCGGTTCACCCGGGCGCAGCGGCCCGCAGAACAACGCTCGCAGGGGCGAGGCGGCCGGCACTTTCCGGAATCCCGAGGGGCAGGAAGGCTTGCACGATGTGCCCATGATCCTTGAGCTGGTGGCTGCCATGCTCGACTCAGGGGCGGGACTCGGACGGTCCCTCGAGTTGATCGCCGGATGCGCGTCCCCGCAGCTCAGCCGCTCACTGCGAACCGTGGTTGCAGCCCTCGGCATCGGAATGGACTGGGAGACGGCATGGCGGAGTTCGGGCCAGAAGTGCACTGAAGCGCGCAAGCTCAAGGATGCGCTCGCCTTCGCTGCCCTGACCGGCGCGCCGTCCTCGGCAATCCTTTATGCCCAGGCAGCACGCATGCGGCGTGAACAGTTCAGGATGGCGGAGAAGCGCGCTGCCGCTCTCGGAGTGAAACTCGTGATTCCGCTGGGTCTGTGTTCCTTGCCTGCCTTCATCTGTTTTGGTGTCGTCCCGGTTCTTTTGGCAATGCTTCCGTCCGGGGGATAGCCGGCAATCCCGCCCGAGTTTCCCTCCACACGAACCGTCAGAGGCGAGTTTTCCACTTAGGAGACCTGGGGACTTTCGGAGCCTGGATACCGACGGAAGAGTCGAGGTACAGCCGCCGGCCGAGTCGGCACGAAGAAAGGACCTGAAGTGAACGCAACCGTGGATACTGCACATACCGCCCTGTCCCTCGCCCAGGCAGTTCCTCCTCGGCGGGAGGCCGAGGTCATTGAACTGTTCCCGGGTTCGCCGGGAAGCGAGCCTGTCAGGCTGCCAATCCAGCCGCATTCCAGACCTGAAACAGGCCGTGCGCGGTCCAGCGACGATTCTGCGGCTCCGAAACGGTCGAAGAAGCGGCTCATGGGGTCCGAGCTGGGGATGGCAACGGCCGAGTATGCCATTGCCACTCTTGCCGCCGTGGGCTTCGCCGGACTCCTGGTGGTCATTCTTCGCAGCGAGGAAGTACGTGGCTTCCTCCTCGGCCTCATTCGCAGCGCACTCTCCCTGCCATGACACAGCACCGGGGTTCAAATCGCGGTGCGGAGCGTTCGATGAGTCAACCGGCATCGGCAGGGCGGCTCACGGAGAAGCAAGCAGGTTCGGCTGCCGGCGTTGTGCGGCGGTGGCCTCCTTCGATCAGACGGCCTCCTCCGACAGAGAAGCTGGATGGCCCGCAGGGGGACCGTCGGCGAGATGCTCTCCCTGAGAGAGACCGCGGTGCTGTGACTGCGGAATTCGCCGTGGCACTACCCGCTGTCCTGCTTCTTTTGGCCTTGCTTCTGGCAGCATCGGCCGCGGGAATTACGCAGCTTCGCTTGGAAGAGGCGGCCAGGGCAGGAGCCCGGGCCCTCGCCCGCGGAGATGGCCACGCGGCGGTAGACGGAATCGTTCGAAGACTGGCAGGCGATGCCGCCTCGGCCGTCGTTTCCGAAGACGGCGAATGGATCAACGTCACAGTCTCCTCCCGGGTCGCCGGTCCGTTGGGCTCTCTCATTCCGTGGCGGCTTTCGGCGACGGCATCTGCAAGGGGAGAGGCCCCGCAGTCGTCGGCGGCCACTGTGCGCCTCCTCACGGGCGGAGACGGAGTTGTCGACTTCAACGAGGCTATGCCGTCCCTCGGGCTCCAGGCCGCTGTTGAAGAGGTCGCGGCGTGAGGGCTGATGGCGCCCGCGCCGGTGATGGATGTGGCGCGGTGGAGCGCGGCTCGGGAACCATCCTGGCCGTTGCCGTGGGCCTTGTTGTCATGATCTGCATGGCGGCGGCGTTGACCCTGGCACAGGCCATGGCGATGGCCCACCGTGCAGCATCCGCCGCCGATCTCGCTGCCCTCGCCGGAGCCGACGCGGCACGCGGCCTGACAACCGGGGATCCTTGCGTGGTCGCCAGCGCAACAGCCGCGCGGCACGGAGCTTCGTTGTCGGCGTGCACTGTGGGCAAAGGCGGGATTGTCGAGATCCGCACTGAGCTGGACCGCGGCGCAGTCTTCGGGACCGCAACCGGCCGCTCTCGGGCCGGACCGCCGCCCTAGGAGACTGCCGAACAACGCATATTTCAGCAGCGTCCTAGGTCGCGTCCCGCAGGAGCACGTCGATCAGGGTGACCGCGGCGTCCTTGTCCAGCGGATTGTTCTTGTTGCCGCATTTGGGGGACTGGACGCAGGAAGGGCAGCCGGTGTCACACTCGCACGCTTTGATGGCGTCCCTTGTGGCGGTCAACCACACTTTGGCTTTCTCAAAGCCGCGCTCGGCAAATCCGGCGCCGCCTGGATGGCCGTCATACACAAAAATCGTGGGAACTCCGGTGTCGGCATGGAGCGCTGTTGAGACTCCGCCGATATCCCAACGGTCACTTGAAGCGACCAGCGGAAGAAGCCCGATGGCGGCGTGCTCGGCGGCGTGAAGAGCGCCCGGGAACTGGGCCTCGACAAGTCCTGCGCCAGTCAGCGAACGGTTGTGAACCACAAACCATACCGCTTTGGTGAAGAGATCCCTGGCCCCGAGTTCCAGCGGTTCTTCCCCCAAAACCTCATTGGAAATCAGTGCCTTACGTTGGAAGGAGACCACCTGTGTTGTTACCTTCACTTCGCCGAAGTGGACCGCGATATCCCCCCATTCCATGGTCCGGAGAGTCTGCAGGACCTCGATCTGGGTCACGTCCCGTGCTGTGGTGTAGTAGTCCGGGTTGGTTCGGCGAACCACCACGCAGTGGTCTTCTTCGTTCAGTTCCTCGACCAAGTAACTGTCGCCTTGGTGCACATAGATCGCGCCTGTGTGTGCCTGATAGTGCGTCTGTGGCGAGTCCATGGTGCCTAACAGGGAGCCGGTCTCGGAGTCCACGATGCTTACCGGGCCGCCGCCATCTGCGCGGAGGTTCACCATGGCCGCGGCGCTCTCGGGATGGGTCCAGAACCAGCCCGCGGGCCGTTTCCTCAGGTACCCCTGTTCCACCAGCTGATTCAGCAGGGACTCGGACGTTGGCCCGAACATGTCAAGTTCGGCCACGCCGATCGGGAGCTCGGCCGCTGCGGCGCACAGATGGGGGCCGAGCACGTAGGGGTTTCCGGGGTCGAAGACGGTGGCCTCGACTGAGACATCAAAGATTGCCTCCGGATGGTTGACGAGGTACGTGTCCAAGGGGTCGTCGCTGGCTACGAATGCGGCAATGGCGTCTTGGCCTGCGCGGCCGGCCCGTCCGATCTGTTGGAACAGGGACGCCCTCGTCCCGGGCCAGCCGGCTACCAGGACCGCATCGAGCCCCGAAATATCGATACCCAATTCCAATGCGGACGTGCTCGAGACGCCAAGCAGCTCACCGGAACGCAGGGCCCTTTCCAAAGCCCGTCTCTCTTCGGGGAGATAGCCGGAGCGGTACGCAGCAATCCGCTGGGGCAGGCTGGGGTCCACCTCATCGAGGAGGCGCTTGGTGATGGAGGAAATTGTTTCTGCGCCGCGCCTGGATTTGATGAAGGCGATGGTCCGCACACGGGAGGACACCAGATTGGCCAGCAAGTCTGCGGTCTCGGCCACGGCTGTCCTGCGGGATTTTGCCCCGTTTTCGCCCTTCAGCTCGGTCAGGGCAGGCTCCCAAAAAGCCACCGTGGTGGAGCCATGCGGTGAACAGTCCTCGGAAACTTCCCGGACGGGGGTGCCGATGAGCCGGGCAAAGGATGTGCCGGGGTCTGACGCTGTCGCCGACGCCGCGATGAATACCGGTTCAGGAAAGGAGGTGCCGGCACCGTAGTAGGCGCAGATCCGCCGGAGCCTGCGCATGAGGTTGGCGACGTGGGACCCGAACACCCCGCGGTAGCTGTGAGCCTCGTCCACGATGACGTACCGCAGCCTGCGGAAAAAGCGGGCCCACCATGTGTGGTTGGGCAGGATCCCGAAGTGCAGCATGTCGGGATTGGCGAGGATGAAGTTGGCGTGATCGCGGATCCAGCGGCGCTGGGACTGCTCGGTGTCGCCGTCGTACGTTTCCGCCCGGACCGTTGGCAGCCTGAGTGCGCGGATCGCTGCCAGCTGGTCGGCGGCAAGCGCCTTGGTGGGGGAGAGGTACAGGGTGACGGCACCGTCGTCGTGGATCTTGCCCGGTTCGGACAGCACCCGCAGCTCCGAACGATGGATCGCGTCGAGGGCAGGCAGCTGATAGGCAAGTGACTTGCCGGAGGCGGTCCCCGTTGCAATAACGACGTTGTGGCCCGAGTGGGCGAGCTCGGCTGCTTCGATCTGGTGCCGGTACGGTTCGTGGATGCCCAAGGCCCCGTAGGCAGCAACCACATCGGGATGGGCCCAGCCCGGCCATGACTCATGGACGGCCTGGCGTGCCGGAATAGTGCGGACATGTCGCAACTGCTCCGGGTCTGGGCTCCGGCCCAGAAGGGAGATCATCGATTCAGTTGCCTTCACTTGAACATTCTGTCATCGCGCCGGGAGCCGACGGTTGTCGGTACAGCCGCGGACTTGTTACCGGACCCGCTGCGGACCCGCTGCCGGCAGCTTCCGGCGCCGCAGGCCCAGCTACGCGACCGACAGGTCAGTCTCGTCCACCCGTTTGGTGGACATCATAAGTACCTGGCACACGTGCTTCCAGCCAAGGTGGGAGTAGAGATGTTGTCCGTCCAAGGAAGCCAGGAGGAGGCCGCTTTCAACATCGTGTTGAAATGCCTGCGCGGCGAGGGCTTTCATGATGAAACTTCCCAGTCCCCGGCGCTGGTAGTTGGGCTCGGTGACGATCTTGTCGAAGACCGCCGTCTGCCTGACCACGAAGACCTGACCGCTGGCCGCCACCTTTTCACCGGCATGGACCACCGCGTAATGGACCCCTTTGCTTTCGGAAGTCGTGAGCTTGAGGTCGTCATCCGAGAGCCACGGATCTTCCGCATCCTGCGTCCCCATGTCCACGATCATCATGGTCTGGGAATCCGAAGTGACGTACAGTCCGTTCTCGCGAGCCAACTGGGTGTAGCGCGCGACGTCGTTGGTGAGGATCGTCAGGATACGGGTGTCCGCCTGGGCGGTCTTGGCTGCCAGTTCGGCGAATTCAGCATTCGACGGGTCGTGCGCAAAGAATTCCCAGTCGCCGGTTTTGTCCGCACGCAGGGCTGCCGGGAAGCGGCCTTCCTTGCGCGTTTCGTAGCTTCGGGACCCGGACCAGCCAGCCACCCAGACTTCGAGCAGCTCAGCGATGTCTTCAACCA
Organism: Arthrobacter sp. NPDC080073; assembly: GCF_040686575.1. Lineage (NCBI taxonomy): Bacteria > Bacillati > Actinomycetota > Actinomycetes > Micrococcales > Micrococcaceae > Arthrobacter > Arthrobacter sp. NPDC080073. Next base: position 23,556 of record NZ_JBFBKR010000018.1, on the reverse strand, counting down.
AGGCGTCGTGACTCATGTAGAGAGACTATGCCAGCGGTCTGGTAATCAACAGGGGCCGTCAGTAACAGCTCCATTAACACTTAGGGCAGCCCGATGACAGCCCGACACATGGGTTTGGGGCCAGCAAGTACCCTTAAATACGTGGCTTTAAACAGAATTGTGCTCTTCTATGGCTTTACTCCGATCGCGGACCCGGACGCCGTCCGGCTCTGGCAGCGCGCCCTGTGCGAGAAGCTCGGCCTGACCGGACGCATCCTTATTTCAAAGGACGGCATCAACGCCACGGTTGGCGGGGAACTGAACAACGTCAAGCAATATGTGAAGACCACCAAGGAATACAAGGGCTTCCACAGCATCGACTTCAAATGGTCCGAAGGCGGCGCAGACGACTTTCCGAGGCTCAGCGTCAAGGTTCGCGATGAGATCGTGTCCTTCGGCGCCCCCGGCGAACTGAAGGTGGATGAGAACGGCGTCGTCGGCGGCGGCATACACCTTCAGCCTGAAGAGCTTCACGCACTTCTGGAGGAAAAGAAGGCGGGCGGACAGGATGTGAAGTTCTTCGACGGACGCAACGCCTTCGAAGCCCAGATCGGCAAGTTCAAGGACGCAATTGTTCCTGACGTCGCCACGACCCACGACTTCATCAACGAACTCGACTCGGGAAAATACGACGACCTCAAGGACCAGCCTGTCGTCACCTACTGCACCGGCGGAATCCGCTGCGAAGTCCTTTCCAGCCTCATGGTGAACCGCGGTTTCAAGGAGGTTTACCAACTCGACGGCGGAATTGTCCGCTACGGCGAAACGTACAAGGACCAAGGCCTGTGGGAAGGCTCCTTGTACGTTTTCGACAAGCGCATGCACCTGGAATTCAGTGAGGAAGCCAAGACCATCGGCCAATGCGTCCGTTGCCAGGCACCCACCAACAAGTTTGAAAATTGCTCCAATCTGAGCTGCCGCAACCTCACGCTTTATTGCGCCGAGTGTGCCTCGAGCCCGGAAACGTTGCGTTGCCCGGAAGGCTGCGCAGCTTAGGTCCGGTCATTAGATCCGGCTCATGCGGTACGCGAAGTTCGCCGGCGCTTTCGCGGTGATCGTGATACCCAGGACGGCGTCCGTCTCCAGCTGCAGGACTTTGACCCGTGTGGTGCCGCACCGCAGCGTCAGCGCGATGAGGATTTCGCTCCCGTTTCGCACGGTGAATTCGGCGCTGCGGGCACCTCGGCACGCCAGCGTCACCGAGTACGTGCCCCCGGGAAGCTGGGTGGTCTCTTCGTCGCGGGACTCTCCGGCGGACAACAGGCCGAAGCTGCTATAGAAGGACAGCCCGTTCACGTCCGGAAGCACGTCCTGCGCCCAGGCCTTCAGCGCATCGCCCGTGACGGTTCGTCCCAAGGCAGGGTCGCGGGTCAGTACCGGATCCGTGATGGCCGGCGACGGCGGACTGCTCACCGGCGCACGGCCGTCGTCGTAGGTGTATTCGCACGACGCCACGGTGCCGCACGCGAGCACACTGCACAGCACGACGGCGGGAATCGCCGACCGCGTCGTCGGTACTTTCAGGGCGCCTACCCACCCCATGATCCGACTCTACGCCGCGCTGCAGCCCGGGAACGAGGGGCGGTTACGAAGCCGGTACCAGTTGGTACGCGTATATCACCGGCGCATCTACGCTGCTGGCGCTGATGCTCAGGGGCCCGGCCGATGGAATCTTGATGCGGGACGTTTCCCGGCTGCCATTGCATGCAGCCCCGGCCTCGGTGATCCGCGTACCGCCCGAGGAAACGTCGAAGAATGCCTTACCGCCGCCGTCGCAGGCAACAGTCAAGACGTAGCTCCCCGCAGCGACGCTGGCAAAGTTCTTGACCAGGGGGTCGCGGTTCGCGATTTTCCCGGAGTCCTCCACGACGACCCCGGCTGACGAGGGCATGGTGGTCGCCTTCCACGCGGGGATGTCGGCGTTGGAGACAGACCCCCCGGAGGAGCACGCCGTCATCGCCAGGGTGGCTGCGCCAATGACCAAAAGCGCAGCGCGACGCCAAGTGGAGGGGTGAAATGCCATGATTCAACGCTACCTGCTCGAACGCCTCCCGGCCGACGCAGCCACCGACGACACAGCCACCGACGACGCAGGAACCAGCGAGACCCGCCAGCCGCAGCCCCAATAGACTTGCACAGTGACTGATCCCGTAACGCCCGCCATCTTTGGTACCACCCCAGCCGGGCTCGACGCTCCCCGCAGCGACCGTCCCGAGTTGCTCACAGCGCTCGCCGACGACCTGCGGAACGTCGGGTACACCGTGGACGGCGTGGCAGGACTTCTCGGGGAGTCCGCGCACGCGGCCCTCGCCCGGGATCAACTCATCCCTGCGCTCATCGTCACCGAACCGGCTGCCCTAACGGCAGACCCGGCGACGGACCGCGCGAAAGCCGCGCTCGCCGTCGTCGTGCGCTTGTGGCTTCTCGCTGTACCGCAAACCGAAGGCGACCTCGACGCCGCCCTGCCGCGCGTCCGTACCTCGGGCCTGATGGAGCTTGGCTTGGTGGAGAAGAACGACGGCGGCGCTGTCGCCGCCAAAGTGGACTTGCGGCCGTACGGTTGGGACGGCGACTCCGGAGCGGGCAACAGCGGCAGCGGCGGCGCCGAACTGTGGGTTTCCAGCGATCTCGCCGCCCACCAGCAGCCCGGCGTGCTCCGGCATGACCACGTGCTGGGCATCGGGCAGGCCTCCACCACGCTTGTCCAGACCACCATCCGCCGGCACTCGAAGCGCGCCCTTGACCTCGGGACGGGCTGTGGAATCCAGACTTTCCACCTGCTGCACCACTGCGAGCACGTCACGGCCACGGATATCTCCGAACGGGCCCTCGCGTTCACCCGCTTTAATCTGATGCTCAATGCGGAGGCCCTGCACCTTGACCCCGCTGATCTCGAATCGCGGGTGAGCTTGCGGCTGGGCTCGCTCCTGGAACCCGTGGCCGGTGAGACTTTCGATCTGGTGGTGTCCAATCCGCCTTTCGTCATTACGCCGCGAAGTGCCGGCGAGCACTCTTCCGAACAGTTCACCTACCGCGACGGCGGGCTGCCCGGCGACGACATCGTCGCCAACCTCGTCCGCACGCTGCCCGACGTCCTCGCGCCCGGCGGCACGGCGCAAATGCTCGGCAACTGGGAGATCCCTGCGGGCAGCGGCTGGAGCGAGCGGCCCGCGTCGTGGCTCGCAGGGTCCGGCACGGAGGCGTGGTTCATTCAGCGGGAACAGGTGAGTCCTGAGCTGTACGCGGAGACCTGGTTGCAGGACGCCTCCGAGGGCCGCGACCGCGACCTCTACCGAGATGCCTACGCCGCCTACCTGGAGGATTTCGCGTCCCGCAACGTGGAGGCCATTGGTTTTGGAATGATCTGGCTGCGGCGGCCGCTGACTGCGGGAGCTGCACCCGCCCGTTTCGAGGAAATCACGTATCCCATCGAGCAGCCCATCGGTCCGCACCTTGCCGCCGCGGTCGAACGTGCCGACTGGCTGGGCACCCACGAGCTCTCCGACGCCCACCTGGTGGTGGCTGAGGACGTGACCGAGGAACGCCACCAGCGGCCCGGCGCCGAACACCCCGGCGTCATCCTGCTGCGCCAGGGCGCGGGGCTGCGCCGGACGAATCTGCTGAGCACCGAGCTTGCCGGCTTCGTGTCGGCATGTGACGGCGAGCTGTCCGTCCACCAGCTGATCGGCGCCTTGGCCGCCCTCCTGGGTGGAGGAGACGACTTCGACGACGACGCCTTCCGCGCCGGGTTGCTCTCCGACGTGGGGAATCTGGTCCGCGATGGCTTCCTGCTTCCCGTGGCATAGGACAAATGCGGCGGCACCGGCGGATAAACTGTTCCGGTGAATGAAGACAACGGGGTATCCACAGGGCTGGCATCCCCGAAGCGCCGGAAACGGCCCGAGAAGACGGTAGAGATCACCGACCCCAAAGCGATCCGTGCGCTTGCGCATGCCGCCCGGCTGGAGGTCATCTCGGAGCTGTATTCCACACAGCTGAGCCGTACGGCCACGGAGCTCGCCGCGCAGACCGGGCTCACGCCGAGCGCCATGAGCTACCACCTGAGGGCCCTCCAGAAATGGGGGATCGTGACTGCCGCGGACAACGAGGGCGACGCGCGCGAACGCCGTTGGAAGGCCGCGGGTTCGGACTTCACCATCAAATCCGGCGGCAACGCTCCCAGCCCGGAGATCGCCGTCGTCGAACTCGAACTGGACGCCTTCCGGCGTCGGGCGACCGCATTCACCCGGGCCCGTGGCGAGCGGCGCCAGCGCGGCGAGGCCGCGAATGAGGCAGCGGCCATGGTGTTATCGAGCGATCTGCTTTACTTGACTCCGGAACAGCGGACGGATCTCAAGGCCAAATTCCAGGAACTCATCAGGTCATATGAACTCGAAGATCCCACGCGGATTCCCGAGGGAGCGGTGCGAATCGCTACGATGTGGTCGATGATTCCGGACGACCGGACGCCGTCTTCAAGCTAGTCCCCACCGCCACCCTAACCTCGCAAGTCCCCACCGGCTCCCAGCCTTCGCAAGCTCAGGCAGGGGCCCTCGCCGGTGGGGCCCCACGGCCAGGGAACCCTGGCGGCGTGGGCCCAGGCTCACTGTTCCTCCACAGCAGCTGTGCACATGAAAACGCACGATTCTGCAAAATATGGTGAACTAGGCCAATATGGGCACGAGCCCAAGCAATTCATTTTTCTGTAGGAGAACCGTGCCCAGCAAGGCAAAAACCGGCAAGAAACTCGTGATCGTGGAGTCTCCGGCCAAGAGCAAGACCATCGCCAAGTACCTGGGCGAAGGCTTCATTGTCGAGGCCTCGATCGGTCACATCCGCGACCTCCCGCAGCCCTCGGACCTCCCTGCAGAACTGAAGAAGACCTCGGTGGGCAAGTTCGCCGTCGACATCGAAAACGACTTCAAACCGTATTACGTGGTGTCCCCGGACAAGAAGAAAAAGGTTGCCGAGCTCAAGGCCCAGCTGAAAGACGCTGACGCGCTCTATCTCGCAACCGATGGGGACCGCGAGGGCGAGGCCATCGCGTGGCACCTCCTGGAGGTCCTGAAACCCAAGGTTCCCGTCTACCGCATGACTTTCGGTGAAATCACCAAGGAAGCCATCCACCGCGCCATGGACAACCTGCGCGACGTCGACAGCGCCCTCGTCGACGCCCAGGAAACGCGCCGCATCCTGGACCGACTGTACGGTTACGAAATCTCCCCGGTGCTGTGGCGCAAGGTTGCCCGTGGCCTGTCCGCCGGCCGGGTGCAGTCGGTCGTGACCCGTATGGTGGTCGACCGCGAACGCGAACGCATGGCGTTCAAGTCCGCTTCGTACTGGGACCTGACCGGTCAGTTCGGCACCGGCTCCGCGACTTTCAAAGCGAAGCTCGCTGCCGTGGACGGCGCGAAGGTAGCCAGCGGCCGCGACTTCAACGACGACGGCGTCCTCACCTCCGCGAACGTGGTCCACCTCAACGAGGAACTCGCGACGTCGTTGGCCGCCGGGCTGGAGAACGCGGACTTCCGCGTCCGCTCAGTCGACACGAAGCCGTACACCCGCCGTCCCGCGGCGCCGTTCACGACGTCGACCCTTCAGCAGGAAGCCGGCCGGAAGCTGCGCTTCTCCTCCAAGAGCACCATGCAGATCGCCCAGCGCCTGTATGAAAACGGCTACATCACCTATATGCGTACAGACTCGTCCGCATTGAGCGACGAAGCCCTGACGGCCGCACGCCGCCAGGCGTCCGAGCTGTACGGTCCCGAGTACGTGCCGCAGTCTCCCCGCGTCTACGCCAACAAGGCAGCCAACGCACAGGAAGCCCACGAAGCCATCCGACCCGCGGGTGACTCCTTCCGCACCCCGGCCCAGGTGGCCAACCATCTGAGCGGCGACGCATTCCGCCTCTACGAACTCATCTGGAAGCGCACCATTGCCTCCCAGATGGCTGACGCCAAGGGCTCCACCGCCACGATCCGCCTCGGTGCGGTGGCTGCCGATGGGCGCGACGCCGAATTCTCGGCCTCCGGAACCGTCATCACCTTCCCGGGCTTCCTCGCGGCCTACGAAGAAGGCAAGGACGAGAGCCGCGGCGACGACGATTCCGACGAAGCCCGGCGCCTGCCCAACGTGGCGAAGGACGATTCCCTCACGGCTTCGGAAATCGTTGCTGTTGGCCACGAGACCTCGCCCCCGCCGCGTTACACGGAAGCATCGCTGACCGCGGAACTGGAAAAGCGCGGCATTGGCCGTCCGTCCACCTACGCGTCCACGATCTCCACCATCCAGGACCGAGGCTACGTCCGGAAGCAGGGGTCTGCGCTGGTCCCCAGCTGGATCGCCTTCTCGGTGATCCGCCTGTTGGAGCAGCACTTCACCGACTACGTGGACTACGAATTCACGGCCGACATGGAAGGCGATCTGGACAAGATCGCCAACGGGCAGGCTGTCGGCGCCGCCTGGCTCAAGCACTTCTACTACGGTGAAGACGCCGATCCCGGCCTGCTGAGCATCGTCAACAACCTCGGTGAAATCGATGCACGCGAGATCAACTCGGTGCCGATTGCCGAGGGCATCACGCTGCGCGTCGGCAAGTTCGGCCCGTACCTGGAAAGCTCGATCCCCACCGTCGACCCCAAAACAGGCGAAGTCGTGGAGGCGGCGCGTGCCAACGTCCCCGAGGACCTCGCTCCGGACGAGCTCACCGCGGCCAAGGCCGTGGAGCTCATGGAAACGGCTGCCCCCGAGGAACGTGTCCTGGGCACGGACCCGCACACCGGGCACACCATCGTGGCCAAGAACGGCCGCTACGGTGCCTATGTCACCGAGATCATCCCGGAGATGACGGAAGAGCAGCTGGCAAACCAGCCGGTGGAATACTACAAGAACGGCAAACCCAAGCCGCCGAAGAAGCCGGTCAAGGCCAAGCCGCGCACAGGCTCGCTTTTCAAGTCAATGTCCGTTGACACGATCACCCTCGATGAAGCCATTCAGCTCATGAGCCTGCCCCGCGTCCTCGGCGAGGACGCCGAGGGCAACCCCATCACGGTGCAGAACGGCCGCTTTGGGCCTTACTTGAAGAAGGGCACGGACTCGCGGTCCATCGGATCCGAGGAAGAGATCTTCACGATCACCCTGGAACAGGCACTGGAGATCTACTCCCAGCCGAAGCAGCGTGGTGCCCGTGCTGCCGTGCCGCCCCTGGCCGAGTTCGGTCCGGACCCGGTTTCGGAGAAGAACATCGTGGTGAAAGAAGGCCGTTTCGGCCCGTACATCACCGACGGCGTAACCAACATCACCGTCCCGCGGGCCACGTCCCTGGAGGAGCTGACCCGGGAGCAGGCAATCGAGCTGCTTGCCGAGAAACGCGCCAAGGGCCCCGTCAAGCGGACCGCCACGGCCCGCAAGGCGCCTGCGAAGAAGTAGTTCCGTTTGCCGAAATCGTGGGTGTGGGTCGGGGGCTGCGTTCTGGAACGCAGCCCCCGGCCCACACCCACGTGCGGGGTTTCTGGGGTTTCCACATAGCTCGATTGACTGCTTCTGCGCGCTCCGCTGTTCGCCGAAGCTTGAGCAGTGAACAGTTACGGAAACATTGACTCTGTTGTCCCCGTGGACCCACTAGCGGAAATTTGGGATCGGTTGGAACCGGCGAAAGCCCCTATGGCTTCAGCGCCCGCGCGTCCGGCACGCGCGGCCGTCCCAGCGCTCACAAGCTCGGGAGCGCCCTTGCTTCCCCTGCATGGAAACATGTGGAGGACAGAGGAATTGCTGTCCCAAGGACTGAGCAAGCGATGGATCAATGCGCACCTCCGCTCCGGCTCACTGGTGAGGGTCCGCACAGGCGTCCTTGTCCGTGGCAGCTTCTGGAATGGGCTTTCGGACGATGGCCGGGAACGCGGTCAACTGGCGGCGTATTGCCATCGGACCCTCCGCGTTACGGCGGACGGGTTGACCTTCAGCCACACCTCCGCCGCACGTCTGCACCGTTTGTACTTGTGGAAGGCTGATCAGTTGATCCACGTCATCATCCCCTACCACGCAGCTAGTGGATCCCATGCTGCAGACGTCAGGGCTCATTCAGGCCTCCTCCTCCCCGGGCAACGGATCGAGATTGATGGACTTCCGGTGACATCACTTGACCGGACCGTTCTGGACTGCGCGCAGATACTGAACTATCGGCAGGGCCTGATTCTCTTGGACCACGGTTTGAGGCGCGGATGCAATCGCGAGTGGTTGGAGTCAGCGTGCGCCAATCTGGTCGGTGCCCGGGGAGTCACGGCGTTCCGAAAAGCCCTGGCCTTCGCTAACCCATTGTCCGAATCCCCAGGGGAGACATTGACCCGCGACGCGATCGCCAAGCTCGGATTCCCGGATCCCGTGCTCCAGTTGCGGGTTCGGACACCTCGTGGCGCTTACCGGTTCGACTTCGCATGGCCGCACCTTCGGGCTGCGCTCGAATTCGACGGCAAGGCAAAATACTTCGACTACAAGCCAACTGCGGAAGTGATCTTCGAAGAACGGCAAAGGGAGAAGCTGCTGACTGAGCAGGGCTGGCGGATCCTGCGCATTGATTGGAAGGACCTTTTCGACGAACGCGGCCTGAAAGTACGTCTGCTCACGCTTCTTCGGGGCTGAGATCGTGGGCCCGGGCCGAGGACTACGTTCCGGAACGTAGCCCTCGGCCCGGACCCACGATCTCGGCGGGCGAGCGGGCCGGGAGCGGGGCACGGGCGGACCGGGAATTGCTTCGAGCAGGGGAACCGTGATCGAGTGGAACCATGACAGATCAGCCTGCAGCCCCGGAATCCCTGCCTTTGAACGACCTCGAATCCAAGCTCGCAAAGGCCGGGCAACCCGACGCGAACCCGGTGGACGTCATCCTGGCCTTCCTGAACAACGAGGTCTACATCCTGAGCGCGGACTCCTTGGATAAGCCTGACGCCGCCGTGGAGCCACTTGTCCTCGCCAACTCGGAGGGCCAGCCTGTCCTCGCGGTGTTCAGCCACCCGAGCCGCGTGGAAACACACTTCCTCGAGGCAGCGCCCAACGTCCTGGGCACCCACGGTTCTGCGATCCTGGACAGCATCGGCGACGAGCTGGGCCTGGTAATCAACCCCGGCAGCGAGCACGGCTTCGAGATGGGCCCGGAAGGCATCGCCAACGTCCGCCGCGACTTCACCCGCGCCGAGCCGGCCGCCGCCCCGGCCGCCGAGCCGGCCGCCGACGAAGCCGCTGCCCCGGCCGAAGAAGCCGGCACCGACGGACCCCAAGACTAATTGACTACCTGCCGGTACGAATCGGCGGTCGTACTTGCTTCACACGCTTCGAATCGGGGAATAATGGCAGAATGCGTCTTGGCGTCCTAGACATCGGTTCCAACACCGTCCATTTGCTTTTGGTGGACGCGCATCCAGGCGCACGCCCGGTCGCGTTTGCCTCCCACAAGCGACCACTTTCGCTGGTTCAGTTCCTGGACGCCGAAGGTAACATCAACGACGCCGGCCAACACGAGTTGATCGAGTTCGTCCTCGAAGCGTGGGAGTTCGCGGCCCGCCACAAGGCCGAGGACCTCCTGGCTTTTTGTACTTCGGCCATCCGCGAAGCCACCAACGGCATCGAAGTCCTTGCCCGGGTGAAGCACGAAACCACCGTGACCCTGCAGGAACTGACCGGCAGCGAAGAGGCCTCCATGACGTTCTTCGCGGTGCGACGCTGGTACGGCTGGGGGGCCGGGCCGATCCTGGACCTGGACATCGGCGGCGGCTCCTTCGAAATGGCGTTCGGCCAGGACGAACTGCCCGAGCTGGCGGTGTCAGTACCGCTTGGGGCCAGCCGCTTGACCAGGGACTGGCTCCACAATGACCCGCCCACGGCCAAGAGCGTCAAAGAGCTCCGCAAGTATATCCGCCACACGCTCAAGCCCGTCGTGCGTGAGTTCAAGCAATTGGGCCGGGCCAACCTGGTGGCCGGAACCTCCAAGACCTTCCGTTCGCTTGCCCGCATCGCAGGCGCGGCCCCCAGCGGGGCCGGCCCTTATGTCAAGCGCGAACTCCATGCCACGGACCTGGGACTCTGGGCGCAGCGGATTTCGGCCATGACCGTCGAGGACCGGCTGTACCTCCCGGGCGTCTCGGATGCGCGGGCAGCACAGATCCTTGCGGGTGCCCTCGTGGCCGAGGCCGCATTGGAAATGTTCGAGTTTCCCAGCATGGAGATCTGCCCTTGGGCATTGCGCGAGGGACTGATCCTGCGCCGGCTCGACCAGCTGATCTTCGACGGCCCGCTTGCTCCGGCCCCGCATGTGGGGCTCGGAGGTACGGTACCGGTACGACGCCTAGGCGCCAACACCGAAACGGCCGCGCCCGCGGCAGTATCTACACCAATCCCCATCGCCGGGAGGCAGGCCAACTAACATGAGCACCGACGTCGAGCACTCCGAAGAAGACACGCCGAGGATCCCGGTGGCGCTATCCAGCGCTTCTGTCTATCCGCTCAGCGTCCATGACGCCTTCGCCGTGGCCCAGGACCTGGGGTACGACGGTGTCGAGGTGATGGTGACCAACAACGCCACCAGCCAGAACCCGGATGCCCTCATCCAGCTAAGCCATCGCTACGAGCAGCAGATCGTCTCCATCCACGCGCCCACCCTGCTGCTGACCCAGCAGGTTTGGGGCCCGGCATGGAACAAGATCGAGATGTCCTGTCAGATGGCGCGCGAGGTCGGCTGCAACACCGTGGTGGTCCATCCGCCGTTCCGGTGGCAGTCGAACTATGCGGAGAACTTCGCTGCCGGCGTGCGCGAGATCGCCGCGATGTACCAAGTGCACATCGCGGTAGAGAACATGTACCCGTGGCGAGTGCGCGGCCGGGAGGCGCTCGCTTACCTCCCGCACTGGGATCCGATGGGGCAGGATTACGACGACGTCACCTGGGACTTCTCGCATGCGGCCACCGCGGGGGCCAACAGCCTTGAGGCGATACGGGCGCTCGGGAGCAAGCTGCGTCACGTCCACCTCACGGACGGTTCGGGCTCGGGCAAGGACGAACACCTGATCCCCGGTTACGGGACCCAACAGTGCGCCGAGGCGCTGCAGTATCTCGCGTCCAACGGCTTCGAGGGCACGGTGGTTGCCGAGATCTCAACGCGCAAGGCCAAGGCTGCTGGTGAACGCGAGGAGTGGCTCGCCGAAACGCTCCGCTTCGCGCGCCAGCACTTGGGGGCGCCGCTCGTGGGAGCCTTCGAGATCTAGGATCCTTAAACGAGAAAGCACCGGCGGCCGATACGGGAAAATGGGGGGAAACCCGTTCGACCACCGGTGCTTGTGGCGGACATCCCCATGCCCGCCTCATCACTCGCACCCTCAATGAGGTAACTACTAAGTTACGCAGCGATATTGGGTGCAGCCTGCAATAACCTTGGGAACTAGCTGGGAATCCCGGGCCCTACGGGGAACCCTGGAACTGGTTCGGCAGCGGCGCAGCTGAACTGGCATTATGGAGCCATGAGCAACCGAATCGCATTCCTTGGCTGTGGGTCCATGAACGAGGCCATCCTGGGTGGCCTGTTGGCCGCCGGCACGGATCCCTCTGACGTCGTCGCCACGGTACGTCGAGCAGAACGCGCCGCCGAACTTGCTCAGCGACACCATGTGATGACCATCGCCGGCGCCGAGGAGCCAGACAACAACAAGCTGGCCACGAAGGGCGCTTCGGTTGTCATCCTGGGTGTCAAACCTGTGGGAATTGCCGATCTCGCCCGGGAGATCTCGCCATCGCTTGCCAAGAACACCATTGTGATCAGCGTTGCCGCAGCCGTGTCCATCGCCCAGCTGGAGGCAGCCCTGCCGGCGGGCCAGCCTGTCATTCGCACGATGCCCAACACGCCTGCCAAGCTCGGCCGCGGGGTGGTCTCCGTTTCGCCCGGAACCAACTGCACGCCCGAGCAGCTCCAGCAGGCCAAGGACATCCTCTCCGCCGCCGGCACTGTCGTGGAAATCCCCGAGGAACAGGTGGATGCGCTGTCCGCCATCAGCGGCTCGGGCCCGGCGTACGCGTTCTACCTTGCCGAGGCCATGGCGGCCGCCGGCGTCGAACTTGGCCTTGACCCTGAGCTCTCCCTCATGATTTCCCGCGAGACCGTGGCAGGCGCGGGTTTCATGCTTGCCGAGCCTGGAGCCGACCCGACCGCGCTCCGCATCGCAGTGACCAGCCCCAACGGCACCACGGAACGCGCCATTGCGGCATTCAACGAGGGCGGCCTTCCCGCGATCATCGCCGACGGAGCCCGGGCAGCCGCGGCCCGGGCCGCGGAAATCACGCAGCAGCTCGCCTAGCGTCGCCCCAAGGTCAGTTACGGCCGCGCCGCGAACCGTTCCAGCAGGTCCACGTGCCCGGACACAATCAGCATGTCGCGGCCAGAAACCTTCGTGTCCGGCCGGGCGTAGGTGAAGTCCTCGCCCGGGGACTTCACCCCGACAATGGTCACGCCGTACTTGGACCGGACCTTGGATTCATCCAGTGTGAAGCCCACGGTTTCCTTGGGCGGGTACATTTTCACGATGGCAAAATCGTCGTCGAACTCGATGAAGTCCAACATGCGCCCCGACACCAGGTGTGCCGCACGGACGCCGGCGTCGGCCTCGGGGTAGATGACATGGTTGGCGCCGATGCGCGTGAGGATCTTGCCGTGCGAGGCCGTGATCGCTTTCACCCAAAGGTGTTCGATGCCCAGGTCCACGAGGTTCACCGTGATGAGCACCGAGGACTCGATTGACGTTCCCACACCCACCACGGCAGAGCTGAATTCCTGCGCGCCGAGTTGGCGGAGGGCATCGATATTGGTGGCGTCCGCCTCGACTACGTGGGTCAGCACGGAAGCCCAATTCTGGACGAGCGTGCGGTCCCGCTCGATGGCCAGGACTTCGCGTCCCTGTTTGACGAGCTGCTCGGCGGTGGCTGCACCGAATCGGCCCAAGCCGATCACCAGGACGGGCGCGTTGTGCGCCGGCCGGTTGGGGGCGCCTGTTGAATTAGCCAATGATCGGCCTCTCTTCCGGATAATGGAATAGCTGCCTGCGCTGGCGGAGCGCCAGGGCGGAGGCAAGGGTTATGGTGCCGATGCGGCCGGCGAACATGAGGGCGGCGAGGACGTAGACCCCCGACGGCGGCAGTTCGGCGCTGAGGTTCGTGCTGAGTCCCACGGTTGCAAAGGCTGAAATGGTTTCGAAGAGCACCCGGTCCAGGCTGGCGCCGCTGATGGCCAAGAGCAAGAATGCGGATGCGCACACCAAGGTGGCACCGGCGACGATCACCGAGATGGCTACCCGCATGGTGCCTTCCGGGATCGTGCGGCCGTAGACCTTGACGTCGTCGTCGCCCCGGGCCTCAGCGACGATGGCGAGGAACATGACCGCTATCGTGGTCACCTTGATGCCGCCCGCCGTCGACGCCGAACCACCGCCGGCGAACATGAGCGCGTCCGACAACAGCCTGGTGGTTGAATCCATGTGGCCCTGGTCGACCAGGTTGAAGCCACCGGAGCGCGTCATGACCGAGGCGAAAATGGAATGCGTGATCTTGTCGCCGACGCTCATGTTGGCGATGGTGTTGGTGTTGTCCCACTCCATCAAGGCCCAGAGGGCTGCGCCGGCGACGAGGAGGATCAGGGAAACCTGGATGGTCAGCTTGGTGTGGAGGCTCCACTTCTTCCAATTGAAGCCGTGCTGTCGAAGCACCAGCATCACCGGGAAGCCGAGGCTGCCGAGGAATACGCCAAGCATGAGCGGCACAAGAATCCACAGATCGGTCTCGTAGGGCACGATTCCGTCGGAATGCGGGGTGAAACCGGCATTGTTGAAGGACGAAATCGAGTAGAAGGCCCCGTGCCAGACGGCCTGCCAGAAGTCCTCGCCGAGTGTCAGGAACCGGGGAATCATCGCGATGGCCAGGACGGCTTCGATGGTCACGGAGGTCGAGATGACGATCCGCAACAATGTACCCACTTCGCCCAAGCGTCCGGCGTTGTTCATGGCCTCCTGGGCGATGAGTTTGCCCCTCACGCCCAGCCGTTTGCTGACCATGAGTGCCAGGAGGGATGCGAGTGTCAGGGTTCCCAATCCACCCACGAAAATGCCCACGAGAATCACGAGCTGGCCGAAGAAGGTCCAGTGCGTCGCCGTCGACACAACCGTCAAGCCTGTGACACAAACGCTGGAAACAGCGGTGAACAAGGCCTGGTGGATCGGAGTGACCGCACCGTCGGCCGATGCCGCCGGCAGGGAAAGCAGGCCGGTGAAGAAGAGAATCGCGAAGACGTACGCCGTGAGCGCCAATCGCGCCGGTGAGGAGTTGGCGATGTTGTCGATGAAGTCGCGGATACCCGTGAAAATCCACAGGCCTCCCCGCTCCGGCTGGACGGTTTGCCAGCTGGCCGGGTCTCGGGACCTCGACTGGCTCTGAGTCATGGCAGTGCTGTTCGCTTCTGGTCGATTGATTCTGCTTTCCTGAGTAGTAAACCACTAATCGCCCGCCGTAACGGGGCAGGTGCGTTCCCGCCGCTCGGGTAGCCTGTCATTGATGACTTCCTGGGCAGGCCTCCGTCCGTCCCCGCTGCCAACGACGGTGGCGTGGGATCCCGCCATGACCGCATACAATTTCGGTCCCTCGCATCCGATGGCCCCCGCGCGGCTTGAACTGACGGCCAGGCTCGCAGCGGCGCTCGGACTCTTCGAGTTGGAGCATGTGTCCGTCCAGGCGCCCGAGGTCGCGTCCGACGTCGAACTCCAGGCAGTGCACAGTGCCGAATATGTCGCCGCAGTGCGGCGTGCAAGCGAAGACCCGACGACGCCGGACCCCGAACGCGGGCTCGGCACCGAAGATGATCCGGCATTTGCCGGCATGCACGAAGCCAGCGCCCGGCTTGCCGGAGGGTCGTTGCTCGCGGCCGAGGCGATCCTGTCCGAGACCGCGGTCCGCGCCGTCAACTTCGGCGGCGGCATGCATCATGCCTCCCGTGGGCGTGCCAGCGGCTTCTGTATCTATAACGACGCCGCACTCGCCGTGCAGAGGCTGCTCGACGGCGGTGTCCGCCGGGTCGCGTACATCGACGTCGATGCCCACCACGGCGACGGCACCCAGAGCATCTTCTGGAACGACCCGAGGGTCCTGACGATTTCCCTGCACGAAAGCGGCCTCTCGCTGTTCCCCGGAACGGGATTCGCCAACGAGATCGGCGGCCAGGACGCACTCGGCACAGCCGTCAACGTGGCACTGCCTGCGTGGACGGGCGACGCCGGGTGGTTGCGCGCGTTCCATGCCGTGGTGCCGCAACTCGTTCAGGCGTTTGAACCGGAAGTCATCGTCAGCCAGCATGGCTGCGACTCCCACAAACTCGATCCCCTCACTCACCTCAACCTGAGTGTGGACGGCCAACGCGAGGCGGCCACCGCCGTCGCGGGCCTCGCCGCCAGGTTCTGCGAAAACCGTTGGATCGCCACCGGGGGAGGGGGGTACGACATCACGGGAGTGGTACCACGCACATGGAGCCACTTGATAGGCATCGTGGCCCAACACCCCGTCCAGCTGACGGCTCCGGTCCCGGAGGCTTTCCGGAGCTATGTCCGGGAAAAGTACGGGGAAGCGGTACCGGAATTCATGGGCGACGGCGTCGACACCTGGTGGCGTTCGTGGGAGGTCGGGTACGACCCCGCGGATGCCGTGGACCGCACGATCATCGCCACCCGCAAGGAGATTTTCCCGCTCTACGGACTGGATCCCTGGTTCGACTGATGCGTGTTCGACCAGCCGGCGCAAAGCCGAGGGCAACGCCACGCGCACATGCGAAATAGTTGATGCCTTTTGGCGTATATGTCGCTAGGGTGGGAGGCATGGTGACTGACGACGTATTTGCCGTCATTGCTGAGGCAACCCGGCGTGACATTCTGGTTTCCCTCCGCTCTGGGGACAAGGCTGTGGGGGAACTGGTGGAGGAGCTCGCCGCGAGCCAGCCCACCATTTCGAAGCATTTGAAGGTACTCCGCGAGGCGGATCTCGTCAGCATGCGCGCACAGGGACAGAAACGCTATTACGCGTTGAACCCGAAGCCGCTCGCCGGGGTTGCCAACTGGCTGGAGACGTTCGACGTCGGACCCGCCAATGCTGCAGCCGAAGCCGCCACGCCGGCACGCAGCCCCCGCACACGTTCGGTTGGCCAGCCGGGAGCGGCGGGCCAGCAGGGCGCCGCGCGGACCCAGCCCGACGGCGAGCCGCTCGCTTCTCCGGCGAGCACCGACGTCGAGCGCGCGCCTGAAACCGTTCCCGCCTCCGGAGCTGTTGCCTCCGCCGCAGGAGCCGACGACACCAGGCCGCAGCAGATCGGCCGCACAGTTGGCCGTGCCGCCACCAAGGCTGCGGACCTCTTGGCGAACCTGCCGAACCTACCCAACCTGCCGAAGTTCGGGCGGAAGAAGTAGCAGCAAGCCGCGGTGATCCCGCTTTTCGACTGGCCTCTGCCCTCAGCGCTGCCCGGTCGTAATCGGTTCAGATGGAGACTGCCGCGCGTCTGATGGGAGCATAAGCGGGATCGTACGCAGACCCGCCCCTCGGCGCTGAAGTTTTAGGAAGTCACATGGATTCGAGGCTGGAAGCAGTCCGGGACACCGTCTTGGCGCGGAACCCGGGCGAGCTGGAATTTCACCAGGCTGTTACGGAGGTCTTTGAAAGCCTCGGCCCGGTACACGACAGGCACCCGGAATTCCTCGAAGGCGCCGTCCTTGAGCGCCTGTGCGAACCCGAGCGCCAAATCATCTTCCGCGTCCCCTGGACCGACGATGCCGGCCGCGTTCACGTCAACCGCGGTTTCCGCGTCGAGTTCAATTCAGCCTTGGGCCCCTACAAAGGTGGGTTGCGGTTCCACCCCTCGGTCTACCTGGGCATCGTCAAGTTCCTCGGCTTCGAACAGATCTTCAAGAATGCCTTGACAGGCATGCCGATCGGTGGCGGCAAGGGCGGCTCGGACTTCGATCCCCGTGGCCGCTCCGACGCCGAAGTCATGCGCTTTTGCCAGTCCTTCATGACCGAGCTGTACCGCCACATCGGCGAATACACTGATGTTCCTGCCGGCGACATCGGCGTGGGAGGCCGTGAGATCGGCTACCTGTTCGGCCAGTACAAGCGCATCACCAACCGCTACGAGTCGGGCGTCCTCACAGGCAAGGGAATGTCGTGGGGCGGCTCCTTGGTCCGGCCGGAAGCTACTGGTTTCGGCACGGTCATCTTTGCCCAGGAGATGCTCAAGACCCGGGGCCAGTCCTTCGATGGCCAACGCGTCGTGGTCTCCGGTTCGGGCAACGTCGCCATTTACGCCATCGCCAAAGCCCAGGCCCTTGGCGCCACAGTGGTGGCCTGCTCCGATTCCGCCGGGTACATCGTGGACGAGGCCGGAATCGATGTCGCGCTGCTCCGCCAGATCAAGGAAGTCGAACGGGGCCGCCTCACTGAATACGCGGAGCGTCGCCGGGGTGCCAATTATGTGGCCGGCGGCTCGGTCTGGGACGTCAACGGCACCGTTGCACTGCCGTGCGCGACGCAAAACGAGCTCGACGGCGAGGCCGCGGCCAAGCTCGTCAGCAACGGTCTGCTGGCAGTCGCGGAAGGCGCCAACATGCCCTCTACCCGCGAAGCCGTTGCGGTTTTCCAGGATACGGGCATCCTGTTTGCCCCGGGCAAGGCGGCCAACGCCGGTGGTGTGGCGACGTCGGCGTTGGAGATGCAGCAGAACGCCAGCCGCGATTCCTGGTCCTTCGAACACACGGAAGCACGCCTTACGGAAATCATGGTGGGCATCCACGATCGTTGTGCCGAAACCGCGGAGGAATATAGCGCGCCGGGCAATTATGTCCTCGGTGCCAACATCGGCGGCTTCGTGAAGGTCGCAGACGCCATGTTGGCTCAGGGCCTCATCTAGGCCCCAACTGACTGGCAGTAGGTGTCGTTTAGAGGGCCGAAAACGACACCTACTGCGAGTTACTTGGGCAGCCCGACCTAGCGCTGCAGCAGGCGCACGTGATCCGGGTTCAGTTCCGAGATCTTGGTGACTCCGAGCAGGGCCATGGTGCGTGCCATGTCCTTCTCCAGAATCTGGAGGGTGCGGTCCACGCCTGCCCGGCCGCCGGCCATGAGCCCGTAGAGGTAGGCGCGGCCGATCAACGTGAAGTCGGCGCCGAGGGCCAAGGCCGCGACGATGTCGGCGCCGCTCATGATCCCCGTGTCCAGGATGATGGCTGCGTCGCTGTTATCCGCTTTCAGTGCCGCGGAGATCTCCGGAACGAGGTGCAGCGGAATCGGCGCCCGGTCCAGTTGCCGCCCGCCGTGGTTGGAGACCACGACGCCGTCCGCGCCGTGGTCCACCACCTTGCGGGCGTCTTCCACCGTCTGGATGCCCTTGACTACAAGCTTGCCCTTCCAGGTTTCGCGCAGCCAGTCGAGGTCCTCGAAGGTCAGGGTGGGATCGAACATGGAGTTGATGAGCTCGGCCACGGTTCCTGTATAACGGGAGAGCGAGGCGAAGGTCAGCGGCTCGTGCGTCAGGAAGTTGAACCACCATGCGGGCCGGTACGAGGCATCCAGGACCGTCTTCAGGGTGAGCGCCGGCGGAATGGTCATGCCGTTCCGGACGTCCCGCAGCCGGGCGCCCGCGACGGCGGTGTCCACCGTGACCATGAGGGTGTCGTTTCCTGCCTTGGCGGCGCGCTCGATCAGTTCCAGGGAACGGTCCCGATCGGTCCAGAGGTACAGCTGGAACCAGTTGCGGCCGTTCGGAGCCGCGGCGGCCACATCCTCGATGGAGGCAGTGCCCATCGTGGAAAGGGTGTACGGAATGCCGGCTGCTTCGGCCGCCTGCGAGCCCGCGTACTCACCCTCGGACTGCATCATGCGGGTGAATCCCGTCGGAGCGATGCCGAAAGGAAGCCGGGATTCCTTGCCCAGGATCCCGGTCCTGAGGTCAATGCTGGAGACGTCGCGCAGGATTCCGGGCCGGAACTCGATGTCCTGGAACGCCTGGCGGGCCCGGCGAAGCGTGATTTCCGCCTCCGCTGCACCGTCCGTGTAGTCGAACGGTGCCTGGGGAGTGCGTCGCTTGGCCATGTCCCGCAGTTCCCAAACGGTGGATGCGCGGCGCAGCTTCGCCGCGTTGCTGAACTCGGGCTTCTTGAACTTCATGAGCGGCGCCAGGTCGGCGTATTTGGGTACCCGGCGCTTGAGCGCTGCGGGGCGCCCGACGGCGGTGGAGGCGTTCGCGGGCGCCTCAAGGGAAGGGGCGTTGCTCGGCTGGACGGTCTGCGTCATGGTGCTGTCTCCAGTGTGCTGGTGTGGTTAGACCACACTCTATGCCATGTGGTCCGACCACATCAACTACTATTTATCCATGCGAACGCACGAGCTCGTCCTGAGTTGGATCGAAAAGCAATTGTCCGAGGGACGATTGGTGCTTGGGGGACGGCTTCCCGCTGAGCGAGCTTTGGCCGAGCAGTTGGAGGTCTCGCGGACGTCGGTCCGCGAAGCCATCCGCATCCTGGAAGCCATGGGCGTGGTGCGGGCAGGTGTCGGCTCCGGCAAGGATGCCGGGACTGTGGTCATCGCGGAACCGGCCACGGCCCTCGGCTCCGCGCTCCGCCTCCATGTGGCCACGCAGCATTTGCCGATCGCCGACATCGTGGAGACGCGGGTCCTGCTCGAATCATGGGCGGTGTCACGCGCCAAGGCCGACGCCCCCGAACTCGGGGAAGCAGCGAGGCTCCTGGCCGAAATGGAGGCGAGTTCCGCCGTCGACGACTTCCTCGCGCTGGACGTCGCCTTCCACCTGGCGCTGGCGGAAGCCGCCGGAAATGCGGTGGTGAGCACCATCATGGGATCGCTCCGGGAAGCGATTGAGGGTTACGCCGCGGCGCTCACGGCAAACCTGCCGGATTGGGATAGCACCGCACGGCGCCTGAGGTCCGAGCACCGCGCCATTTTGGCGGCGGTGAACGACGCCGACGGCGGCCGGGCAGCGACCCTCATTGCCGAACACATCTTGGGGTACTACCGGGAGGCAGGGCTGGGGCAGATCCCTGCGGAACCTAGGCCTTGACGGGTCCGGTGCTGCCCCGGAGTTCAATACGCGGCGGGAAGTAGTTCGTGGGGGAGGCGGCGTCGTTGGTCTGGATCTGCTCCCGCATGCGGCGCCACGCAAGGTCTCCGAGGTCGGAGATCGGCACGGCTGCGGTGGTCAGTGGAGGCATGGTGTACCGGGCGAAGGGCATGTCATCGAAACCGGTGAGCGACAAGTCTTCCGGCACGCGGATCCCGCGCTCGCTTAGTCCGCTCAAGAGGCCCATCGCCGCGACGTCGTTGAAGACGAGTATCCCTGTGGCACCGCATGAGGCGACCGCATCGCTTGACTCGAACCCGGCGTCGAACGTGTTGCCTCCGGGAATGAACTGCAATTCGATGTTCGGGAATTCGGCCGTGAACTTCTCAAGCCCGCGGAGGCGCTGCACGTTGGACCCGCTGCGGTCCGGTCCCGTCAGGTAGGCCAGTTTGCGATGGCCCAGCTCCACCAGATGGGCAGCGAGCTCCTGGATGCCTTGGCCGTAGTCCACCACGAGGCTGGGAGTCGGCACCGACTCGGTGGTCCGGTTGATGAGGACGAGCGGATAGAGCGTGGGGGCGAGTTCCTCCAGTTCCGCGTCGCTCATGCGGGGGGCGCAAAGAACGACGCCATCGCATCGCCTCCGCGCTTCCCCGGCGAGGATCGCTTCTTCGCTGGAGACCTCGGAGGAGTCCGCGATCAACACGCGGTAGCCGTCGCGGGCCGCGGCAATACTGAGTCCGCGGAGAATGGCCTGGAACGTGGGGTTGGACAGGTCCGGCACCACGATTCCGATAGTGTCGGTTTTTCCCAGGGCCAGGCTGCGGCCCACCGGGTTCGGCTTGTACTTCAGCTCCAAGGCGGCTGCGCGCACGCGAGCGGCAATGTCCGCGTCCACGGTTGTATTTCCGTTCATGACGCGGGAAACCGTGGCATGCGAAACGCCGGCCATGGATGCCACATCTGCGATGCCCACCCGCCGGGTGTTCCTTCTGCCTGGCATGGTTTCCTTCCTTGAGCTGCGGCCGCCCTGCTCCAACGCGGCGCCAACAATTGTTCTGAGGTGAAGTTTATAGTGCGTGGGGAAACGGTTTCCCTTGATGTCGTTGCATTTCGATTTGCGGGCATCCGGAGCCTGACGCTATGGTTTGGCTATGACTAACCGTTGGTATGCGTATTTTTCGTTGGCTCTGGAGGGGCCCGCGTCTAACTGACACGCATCCAACTTTCCTTCAGAGCCAGCAGGGCAGAGATTATTCTCTGCCCTTCGCCATTTCCAGGCGGGCTCTGAGTAGGGTCCGCACCTTTTCGGAACAGGACCCCTTTCATGACCAGCATCGCAGCAGAGCCCAGCACACATAACGTCGACGTCGAGAATGCCGGCGCCCAGTCGACGTCGAACCTTCGCGTCAGCCGCTTCGAGCCGCTCCCCACGCCGCAGGAAATCAGCGCCGAACTGCCGCTCGACGCGAGGTCCGCCGCCGTCGTCGAGCGCGGACGCGATGGGGTCCGCGCCATCATGGACGGCGTGGACGATCGCCTTCTGGTGATCGTGGGCCCGTGCTCCATCCACGATCCGAAGGCCGGCCTTGAATACGCACGCAGGTTGGTCAGCCAGGCGGAGAAGCACAAGGAAGACCTTCTGATCGTCATGCGGGCATACTTCGAGAAGCCGCGCACCACGGTGGGTTGGAAGGGCCTCATCAACGATCCCCACTTGGACGGCAGTCATGACATTGCGGCCGGGCTTCGTGCTGCGCGTGGATTCCTGCAGCAAGTCACGGCCCTCGGCTTGCCGACGGCCACCGAGTTCCTGGAGCCCATCAGTCCGCAATACATGGCCGACCTTGTGGCGTGGGGCGCCATCGGTGCACGGACCACCGAAAGCCAGATCCACCGCCAGCTCGCCTCCGGTCTGTCCATGCCGATTGGCTTCAAGAACGGGACCGACGGCGACCTCCAGGTAGCGATCGATGCCTGCGGTGCCTCTGCCGCACCCCAGGCGTTCCTGGGGATCGACGGCGATGGCCGCGCCGCCCTGGTGGCGACTTCGGGCAACCCGGACACGCACGTGATCCTGCGCGGTGGCCGCAAGGGTCCTAACTACGCCGCCGACCAGGTTGCTGCCGCCTCGGAGAAGCTTGGAGCGAAGGGGCTGAATCCGCGGCTGATCGTTGACGCGAGCCATGCCAACAGCGGTAAGAGCCACCATCGCCAGGCCGAAGTCGCCTTGGAAATCGGTGCGCAATTGGAAGACGACGTTGATTCGCCGATCGCGGGAGTCATGCTGGAGAGCTTCCTTGTCGGCGGGGCGCAGAACCTGGATGTGGAGCGGCAGTCGGCTGGCGAGCAGGAGCTGGTGTACGGCCAGAGCGTCACCGACGCCTGCATGGAATGGGACGTCACGGTGTCGGTCCTGAACCAGTTGGCGGCCTCGGCCCGCAAGCGTCGGACCGCCGCCTCCAACTAAAGGAAACGTAGCCTCCACTTGGCCGAAAGACTTTCACTTTGGTACCAGCAGCCTCTAGAGTATCTAGCACATGGTTGTTTGATGGCTCAGCATCGGCACACCAGGTAATGAATGCTGGGGTTCGCCGCTAACCGCTGAGAGCAAAGGAATATGGAGAAATGTCCGCAGAGACTAACTTCTCGAACGCGCGTTTCATGACAGTGGCTGAAGTTGCCGAAGTCCTCCGGGTTTCCAAAATGACCGTGTACCGTCTGGTCCACTCGGGAGAATTGCCGGCCGTCCGATTTGGACGATCATTCCGTGTCCCCGAAGATGCAGTGAGCCAGTACCTCAAGGGCGCGGTCGTCGACGGACACTCGGAGACGGCTTGAGTCTGGCTTGGTCTCCAAAGGGCCAGCGGTCATTGGGTGCCCCCGATAGGCGGTACCCTGTTAAGGAACGTTTTACGTCATTGTAAGAATCTGTCAGTTGTAAAGTCTGTTGCTCAGTTCAAGGACCTCACCCAGCAGACAGAGTCTCAATCTAGTTTGGTTAGGAACTTACGTGGGTTCAGTTATTAAGAAGCGCCGCAAGCGTATGGCAAAGAAGAAGCACCGCAAACTGCTTCGTAAGACCCGCCACCAGCGTCGCAATAAGAAGTAGAGATACTTCCTACAGCGTGAATGCCCGTTGCCTCCCGAGGCGGCGGGCATTTTTGCATCATCCCCCGGAGACGCTCGCTCACGTATGTGGGTCGTTTTGATGACGCTCCCTCTTCGTCAAGCTGGTTGTGAGTCATTCATTACCTGTTGATTGAAGGAGCCGGCGATGGCCGTTGATAGCAAGGGTTTTACGCGGGAAGAGATCCGTGAGTTCATGCATGAGTATTATTTGCAGCCGCACGGGACGAGGAAGGTGTGGCTTGCCTCGACGTCCG
>NZ_JBFBKR010000017.1:0-104342 GCF_040686575.1 Arthrobacter sp. NPDC080073 | reverse complement strand
GTCCCGAAAACCCAGACAAATGACAAAGGGCTGGCCCGGAACACATGAACGCCCCGGACCAGCCCCTCAAAGCAATTAGTTCAGCAGTCTCCTAGTCGCGGGCCGCCGTCAGATCCGCTGGTAACGGGAGCGGAACAAGGAGTAGATACCGTAAGCCATGAGTCCGACGCTGACGAACCCCAGCACCCATCCGCCAAACGGTTGTTTCAGGAAGGCCTTGAGCGCCGAATCGAGGCCCCCTTGTTGGGAGGGGTCGTGCGCCGCTGTGGCGATCAGGATGAGCAGGCCGACGGCGCCGAGGGCCACCCCTTTCGCGCAATAACCCACCACGCCCAGCACCACAAACGCATCTCCCAGGCCCCCGGACGGCTTTCCCCTCAGGTTCTTTTCGTATTTGCGTGTGATCCCCAGGAAGACGTACGTGCCGGCTGCCGCCAGCAGCGCCACTCCGATGATCACCAGGACGACGGTGCCGGGACCGCTGGACATGAGGTCTGCGCTGGTCGTACGGGATTTCTCGCTGCTGTTGCTTGGATGGCTGAGCGCAAAACTGCCGAAGGTCACCGCGGCCACGGCGAAGACGATGGCCTGCCCGACTGCCTTGAGCCGGTTCATCCAGGGCTTCGAGCTGCCCCCGCTCCACCCCATCACGGCGTCGCTCGCCATGTAGAGGGCGAGGACGCCGCAGGCGATCAGCCCCGCCCACAAAAGGACGACCCCGCCAGGCGTGGCGGCCATCTGGCTGACCGCTCCGCTTTGGTCGGCTTGGCCGGATGAGCCCAGAGCGATCCCCAAGGCGATAACCCCGATCAGGAGGTGTATCAGCCCTACGGCCACGAAGCCGGCCCGCGCCACCACCTGGACGGTCCGTGAATCCCTTGCGTCGTCTACTGCGTTTTCCACCGAATCGGCGCCGCGGGATACTGCGTTACCGGCCTTGTTCGTATGATCGTCTGCGCCCATGGAGCTCCTTTGGTCTGCCCTCATCTTGCCACCGTGGGCTCCGAAGCGGGAGGGCGCGCCACTACTGGATACGATGAGCGCATGTGGATCGCGTGGATCGAATTCGACATCCTCCTCGGCGAGGTGCACAGCCTGAAGGAGAAACGCTCCCTGGTGCGGCCGCTGATCGGCGAGTTGAAACGGCGTTTCGAGGTCTCTGCCGCCGAGACCGGGCACTTGGACCAGCATCGCCGTGCCCTCATCGGCGCGGGCGCGGTGGCAGCAGACCGTGCGCATCTCGTGGAGGTGCTCGACGCCGTCGAACGCTTCGTTGCCGCGCGCCCCGAACTGGAGCTGCTGAGCGCCCGACGCCGGGACCTCCACAGCGAAGACTGACAACGAACAACGCGGGGTCACTTACGGCCCATCCCGAGGGGATTCTTGGGCCGTAAGTGACCCCGCGTTGGATTAGCCGAAGTACTTCGGCAGCGTGGCCTCGTGGGCTTCGCTGAGAGCGTCCAAGGAGAGCTCGTCCACGCCGTTGATCTCCAACTTGCCGCCGGCAGCGTCGACGACGCCGATCCGGAGGTGGGCGAAGCCGCGGGCGGTGCACATGTCCTTGAAGCGTATTTCCTCGGAGCGCGGAACGGACACGATGGCCCGGCCCTGGGACTCGGAGAACAAAGCCGTGAACAGGTCCACGCCGTCGCGCTCCACGAGTTCGTCCAACGCAATCCGGGCGCCGACGCCGTAGCGCAGTGCGGACTCCACCAGCGCAGCGGCAAGGCCGCCCTCGGAGAGGTCGTGCGCGGCGTCGATCATGCCGTCACGCGAAGCGTTGACGAGGATGTCGCCCAGCTGGCGCTCGATGGCCAAGTCAACCTTCGGCGGCAAGCCACCGAGGTGTCCACGCAGGTTGGACCATTCCGAACCGTCCAGCTCCGCAGCCGTGGTGCCCAGCAGGTAGATGGCCTGGCCGTCTTCCTTCCAGCCGGACGGGGTGCGGCGCGCGACGTCGTCGAGCTTGCCCAGCACCGCAACCACAGGGGAGGGGTGGATCGGCACGGTACCCGTCTGGTTGTACAACGAGACGTTGCCACCGGTGACCGGGACGCCCAGCTCCATGCACGCGTCCGACAGTCCACGAATGGACTCGGCCAGCTGCCACATGACGTCCGGATCCTCGGGGGAACCGAAGTTCAGGCAGTCGCTGACGGCCATCGGGACCGCGCCCGAGGTGGCGACGTTGCGGTACGCCTCGGCAAGTGCAAGCTGCGCGCCGTGGTACGGGTCGAGATAGGTGTAGCGGCCGTTGGCGTCGGTGGACAGGGCCACGCCAAGGCCGGTTTCCTCGTCCACGCGGACCACTCCGGCGTCGTCCGGGAACGCCATGGCGGTGTTGCCGCCGACGTAGCGGTCGTACTGCTTGGTGATCCAGGCCTTGCTGCACATGTTCGGTGAAGCAATGAGCTCGGTGATGGCAGCGGCCAGTTCCCCGGAGGTGGAGGGGCGGCCGGCGTCCTGCACGGAGCCCGTGAAGGTATCGGCCTGGACGGAATCCTGCCATGAGGGGCGGGCGAACGGGCGGTCGTAGACCGGACCGTCGTGGGCAACGGTGCGCGGGTCGACGTCGACAATGACTTCGCCTTCCCACGTGATGATCAGCCGTCCGGTGTCGGTCACTTCACCAAGCCAGGAGTACTCCACGGCCCATTTGTCCATGACCGCTTCGAACGCGGCGACGTTCTCCGGGGTGACAACGGCCATCATGCGTTCCTGCGACTCGGACATCAGGATTTCGCCCGGGGTCAGGGTGGGGTCGCGAAGCAGCACCGACGTCAGCTCAACCTGCATGCCGCCGTCGCCGTTGGAAGCGAGCTCGGACGTGGCGCAGGAGATGCCCGCGGCGCCGAGGTCCTGGATACCCTCAACCAGCGAACCCTTGAACAGCTCCAGGCAGCACTCGATGAGCACCTTTTCGGCGAAGGGGTCGCCTACCTGGACAGCGGGGCGCTTGGAGGGCTTGGTGTCGTCGAAGGACTCCGAGGCCAGCACCGATGCGCCGCCGATGCCGTCGCCGCCGGTGCGTGCACCGAAGAGGACTACCTTGTTGCCCTTGCCGGAGGCGTTGGCCAACCGGATGTCTTCGTGGCGCATGACGCCGACTGCCAGCGCGTTGACCAGCGGGTTGCCCTGGTACACGGAGTCGAAGACCATTTCGCCGCCGATGTTCGGCAGGCCAAGCGAGTTGCCGTAGCCGCCGATGCCGGCAACGGCACCGTGCATGACGCGGGCCGTGTCCGGGTGGTCGATGGCGCCGAAACGCAGCGGATCCATCACGGCCACCGGGCGGGCGCCCATGGAGATGATGTCGCGGACAATGCCGCCGATGCCGGTTGCGGCACCCTGGTAGGGCTCCACGAACGACGGCGAGTTGTGGGACTCGATCTTGAACGTCACGGCCCAGCCGTCGCCCAAGTTGGTGACGCCGGCGTTTTCGCCGATGCCCACGAGCATGTCCTTCTTCATCTCTTCTGTCACCTTTTCGCCGAACTGGCGCAGGTGGTTCTTCGAGGACTTGTAGGAGCAGTGCTCGCTCCACATGACGGAGTACATGGCGAGTTCGGCGCCCGTGGGGCGGCGGCCCAGGACCTTCACGACCTCGTCGAACTCGTTCTGCTTGAGGCCGAGTTCGGCCCAGGGGAGCTCGGTGTCCGGCGTCTTGGCCGCGTTCTCGACGGTGTCGATGTTGAACTTCTTGCCGACGGTTTCAGCTGAGGTAGTCACTGTGCGCCTCCCACGATCTTGTTCAGGACGGAGGTGAAGAAGCCCAAGCCATCCGTGCCGGCGTTGGACTCCGGGCCGAATCCTGGCTCCACCGCGTGCTCCGGGTGAGGCATGAGGCCCACCACGTTGCCGGCCGCGTTGCTGATGCCGGCGATGTCGCGGCGTGAACCGTTCGGGTTCCAGCCGACGTAGCGGAACACGACGCGGCCCTCGGCCTCAAGGGCGTCCAGGGTCTTGTCGTCGGCGATGTACTGGCCATCCTGGTTCTTCAGCGGAACCGTGATTTCCTCGCCGGCCTCGTAATCCGAGGTCCAGAAGGTCTTGTTGTTCTCCACGCGCAGTACCTGGTCGCGGCACAAGAACTTCAAGTGGTCATTCTTGATCATGGAGCCCGGGAGCAGGTGCGACTCGGTCAGGATCTGGAAGCCGTTGCAGATTCCCAGCACAGGCAGCTTGGCGTCGCTGTTGGCAGCATCGATGATGCGGGACATCAGCGGAGCGAAGCGGGAAATCGCGCCGGCGCGCAGGTAGTCGCCATAGGAGAAACCGCCCGGGATGATGACGGCGTCCACGTCGGCGAGGTGGGTGTCCGCATGCCAGAGCGCGACGGCGGTGCCGCCTGCGAGGCGTACCGCACGGGCGGCGTCGCGGTCGTCAAGGGTGCCGGGGAAGGTGACGACGCCGATTTTGGCCCCGAGCAATTGGGGTTCGACGGCCACAGGGGCTCCGCCGATCAAGGGAAGTTCAGTCATGTCAGGCCTCGACGACCTCGACGTTGACGACGTCTTCGATCACCGGGTTGGACAGCAGGGTCTCGGCGGCTTCGCGGGCCTGGGCGAGGATGGCGTCGGTCACCTCGCCGTCGACGGTCAGTTCGAAGCGCTTGCCCTGGCGGACTGCGCTAAAGCTGGTAAAGCCGAGGCGGGGCAGTGCGCCCACGATGGCTTTCCCCTGAGGGTCCAGAATCTCGGGCTTGGGCATGACGTCGACGACGATCCGGGGCATCCGGTAACTCCTGTGCGTGAGCGTTGGTTAAACCTTGGTTAAAGGCTGCCGCGGAGTGGTGCCGTCTCACGCCGGAACTGCCTCCAAACAGTGTTCAGCAACAGTGTTTAACGGCAGTGTCTTACGGAATAAGGGGGGCGCTCCGCGAGCTTGCATGCCCATTCTACCGGCCAAATCGCTACATACCCTATTTGCGGGAGATCGGTGAAGAGGTGGCAACCAGGCAAAAGGTACGCGCCAATTCGCGGCGCCGCCCCGACGACGTCGGGGGTTTTCAATGCCCGACGTCGTCGGGGCGCTGAACGACGGCGGCTCTGGCCGGGGGGTGGTTTGCGTCACTAGGATTGCGGCATGGCCGAGAACGCTAAGTCGATGGTTTTGCCCGTGGTCCTTGCCGCTGTTTTTGCCGGCCTGGGGAGGATGGTTTTCCAAAGGATCATGGCAGGCCGGGCTGCGCGGGAAAACCGCATATCCGTCCCGCCGGATGCATCGACAAGGGCCAAAATCAGCGACGCGTTGCGAGGGATCCGTTCTTAGCGCGGCCCGGGGCGCTGATACCGCACGGAGCGCAATAGGGTACGTGCAAATGCGCTAATCCTCCGGGTTAAAGGTGCGCATTCGGGCGTAGCTTGGAATTGCTGTCAAGGAAATTCCCCGCCCAACAGGAGGAGCAATGACCGAACACGTCGCCGAAGTGTCCGCATGCAGCGTTGGCAGCTGCGGATTCAACCATCATGGCTGCACCGCGTACGGGATCACGATCGGCGGAACCGCAGACCACGCATCATGTGCCACCTTCATTGACACGACGCTCATGGGAGGACTGCCCAAAGTCCTGGCGCATGTCGGTGCCTGCCAGCGCTCGGAATGCACCCACAACAACAACCTGATGTGCGAGGCCCACGATGTCCGGATCGGCCCCGGTGCCGATGCGGCCGATTGCTTGACGTACCAGCACGCCTGAGGCTCTTTTCGACCCTGCCTTCGTCATCAATATCTGAATATCCGCACAGCGGGCACGTCCCTTCCGACGGGGGCGTGCCCGTTGCTGCGCGCGGATGTATTCTGATGCCGAATGACATGACAAAAAACGTGAAATATGTCCTATGTCATATTCAGCTATCGCTCTGTACTCTATGAATCGGCTGGGACTTACCTGATTACAAGAACTGTCAATCGGTGCCCATCCTTAGTTGATTGATCTTGACATAACCGCCACGATCGCCCGGAAAGGTGCAATCACTCGTGAATTCACAAGGAAAGAGCTTCATTGGAAGCGGGGGGCTTCGAAAAGCTGCGGCGTTGGCCGTCGGATTACCGTTTCTGCTCTCCTCGGTGGCATTGACACCCGCCCAAGCTGCGCCCGCTTCCGGCTCAACGGTCTTCGGATCAACGGCTGCGGGGGTTGCCCGGAATGTCGACCCCAAGTCTTATCAGGATGGCCGCTACGTTGTGGTGCTGGCAGAGAAGCCAGCGGCCACTTACGACGGCGGAACGCCCGGCTATGTGCCCACTAAGCCCCAAGCCGGCAAGAAGCTCGACGTCGGCAAGGCCGAAGTGAAGCAGTACCAGGCCCACTTGCAGCAGAAGCAGCAGGACGTGGCCAAGCAGCAGAGCGTGAGCATCAATCGCGACTACACCACAGCCATCAACGGCTTCAGCGCCACCCTGTCCGCGAACCAGGCCGTCAATCTCGCGAAGAACCCCGATGTTCTCCTCGTGGCCCCGGACACGCAGTCGGCTCCGGACTACTCCACTACCGATTTCCTCAACCTCAGCGGACCGAACGGCGTCTGGAATACCCAGTTCGGCGGCCAGGACCAGGCCGGCAAGGGCACCGTGGTGGGCGTCATCGACACCGGCTACACGCCCACAAGCAAGTTCTTCGCCGGCGATCCCGTCCAGCCGCTTGTCGGAGACCCCCAGGTGGGCGTCCCGTACCGCACGAGTGACGGCAAGATCGCCATGCTGAAGGCCAACGGAGATACCTTCGTAGGCGAGTGCCAGAAGGGTACCGACACCGGGGCGGCCTTTGACGGAACTGCCTGCAATTCCAAAGTCCTCGCAGCCCACTACTTCGCAGATGCCTTCCTCCAGACGGTTCCGCCAGCCCAACGGGCACCCAAGGAACAGATCTCCCCCATCGACGTCGTGAGCCACGGTACGCACACGGCCAGCACCGCCGCAGGCGACCCCGGTGTGGAAACGTTCGTGGATGGCCGCAGCTTCGGCAAGACGAGCGGCGTGGCACCAGCTGCCAAGCTCTCGATCTACAAGGTCTGCTGGGAAGACACCGACCCCAATTCGGGCGGCTGCTACAGTTCCGCGGCCATCGCCGCCATTGACCAGGCTATTGCCGACGGCGTGGACGTCCTGAATTACTCCATTTCCGGCGCTACGGACACCACCACGGATCCGGTCTCGCTGGCGTTCCTCTCTGCCGCGTCGGCCGGCATTTTTGTCTCAGCGTCGGCAGGTAACTCGGGTCCGCAGGCCAGCACCGTCAACCACGGCGCACCCTGGATGACCACGGTTGCAGCTACTACCTTCTCCCAGGAGCTCCAAGGAACCGTCGAATTCTCCGACGGCACCAAGTTCCGCGGAGCGAGCATCATGAACCACCAGGTGAGCGGGGCCGGCGTCGTTCTCTCCGCAAACGCAGCCTCAGGTGCCGGCAACGCAGCGCTCTGTGCGCCTGGGTCCCTGGACCCGGCGAAAATCGCCGGCAAGGTAGTGGTGTGTGACCGTGGGGTGGTCGACCGCGTCGCCAAGAGCGCCGAGGTGCTCCGCGGAGGCGGCGTGGGCATGATCCTCGTGAACCTCACCAGTTCCTCGTTGGACACGGACAAGCACGCAGTGCCGACCGTCCACGTGAATCCTCCGGCCTCGCAGGCGATCAAGGACAAGGTCGCGGCGAACCCGGGAATTACCGTTTCCCTGGTTGACCACGACACCACCGGGCTCCCGCTCGAGGCCCAGCCGCAGATCGCCGGATTCTCCTCCCGCGGCCCGCTCCTCGCCACCGATTCGGATCTCCTCAAGCCGGATATTTCGGCTCCCGGCGTTGCTGTACTGGCAGGTGTTTCGCCGATCGGCAGCAACGGTGATGAGTACGGATTCATGTCCGGTACTTCCATGGCATCCCCGCACATTGCAGGTTTCGGAGCCTTGATCCTGGCGAAGAATCCCGATTGGTCACCGGCGATGGTCAAGTCGGCCATGATGACGACGGCGAGTGACGTCAAGCTGGCCAACGGAAGCAAGAACCGGGACGTCTTCGCTACGGGCGCGGGCGAGATGAACCCTGCCAGCGTGCTGGAACCGGGCCTGGTCTACGACGCGGGAACCGAGGACTACCTGAAGTTCATCCAGGGCACCGGCGTCGATCTCGGAAAGCCGGGACTTGGCGCGACACTGCCGCGCGACATGAACCTTCCCTCGTTCGCCCTCGGTAACCTCGCGGGCAAGATCGAGGTCACGCGCACCGTCACCGCCCTGACCCCGGGGCAGTACCGGGCGACAGCCGATGTCCCTGGCGTTGACGTCAAGGTGACCCCGTCCGTGCTGAACTTCAAAGAAGCCGGCCAGAAGAAGACCTTCACGGTGACCTTCGAGAGCAAGAGCGCGCCACTGGGCACCTTCGCGATGGGATCGTTGAAATGGGAAGGCGCCAACAAGTCGGTGGTCTCCCCGATTGCGGTCCGCCCGCAGTCAGTACTGGCATCCAAGAGCGTCGCCTTCACGTCCCAACAGGCAAGCGGATCGGCCGACATCAACATCGTCTCCGGTTCCGACTCACCCACTGCTGTGACCGTTGACGGCCTATCCAAGGCTGATTCCTCGGCCACGGAGCTTGTTCCCGGTCCCGTGGCTGTAGCGAACAATGCTTCGAACTTCGTCAAGACCGCCACCGTTGCCCCCGGAACGGCGTTCGCGAAATTCTCGGTGATTTCCTCCGATCCCACCGCCGATTTCGATCTGTATGTTCTGTCGCCGTCGGGTCAGTTGTTCACGGCAGCGACGCCGAGTGCCAGTGAGTCGCTCTCGCTCGACAACCCGGAACCCGGGACGTACACGATCATCGCGAACCTGTATGCCAGCCCCAACAACCGGCCCACCAAGGCCAGCGTTGATACCGCGATCCTGGGCGCAAACCAAGGCAACGCCACGGTCACGCCCAACCCGATCAACATGAAGAACGGCAAATCCGGAAAGCTCACCTTCGCGTGGAACAAGCTGACTCCGGGCTCCTACATCGGGCGACTCACCTTTGCAGGCACCAGCTCGCCGACATTTGTGTCCGTCCTGGTCTCGGCAAACGGCAGCGTGTCCGTCGCGCCGAATGACGACCAGGAAGGCCAGCACGGCAAGGGCAAACTGCAGAACGAAGGGGAAGACCAGTCGAACAACGCGCTTTAGTGCGGCAGTGATGGTCTGACAGATATGCAAGGCAGCGGCCGGCGGGATATCCCGCCGGCCGCTGCCTTGTGATCCCCCCGGACGCCCGCTCACGTATGTGGTCCTTTTTGCGGACGCCCGCTCAGGTATGTGGTCAAACGGCGGAACCCTGTTGCAGATTATGTGAGCGGGCGTGCGGGTGGGGAGGGGTTGTTTGTGAGCGGGCGTGCGGGTGGGGAGGGGTTGTTTGTGAGCGGGCGTGCGGCTGGGGAGGGTTGTTTGTGAGCGGGCGTTGGGCTAGATGTCTCCCGTTGATCCTGCCACGCCGCCGAGGAGTGCGGCCATGGTGCGCCAACGGGCGATCTCGCAGCCGTCCGTCCGGCTGAAGCGGCTGCTGACCTCGCGACCGCGGAACCGGCCCGTCACCACGGCCACTTGGGGACCGCCGTATTGCTGGGTGCAAATGCGGTCCGGCCGGGGAACCGGAAAGAAGATCTCTTCGCCGAACTGCTCGACGGCGGCAAGCGCCGCGCGGGGGTCCGGAAGCGTTGAGCCTTCGGAGACTTCGCCGCCCGAGCCGAGCAGGACGAACTGATAGTCCGCGGCGCCTGGTGCCTCCGTCAGCGTGATGGTGAGTTCGACGTCGTACTTTCCATTGCTTGAAGTCATCGTTGTCCTTCGAGAGAGGGTGTTTGTGCCAGGATCTCCAGGAGCGGCCGCACTTCGTCGAGCACCCGCGCACGCAGCGCTTGGGCCTCGGCGGCGAAGGCCCTCTGATACTCAACGTACTCGGCCTTGCCTTGCGGCGTCTCGATCCTGATGGCCGGATATCCCCACTCTTCAAGGTCGTAGGGCGAGGCCTGCATGTCCATGGCCCGGATGCGCCAGGACAGTTCGAAGCAGTCCATCACCAGCTCGCTTGGCAGGGCCGGCGCCAGCTTGTACGCCCATTTGTAGAGGTCCATGTTGGCGTGCAGGCAGCCAGGTTGTTCCATAGTGCGCTGGTTGTCCCGCGTAGGGGCGAGTTCGTTGAGCGGGACGGCGTCCGGAGTGTAGAAACGGAAGGCGTCGAAGTGCGAGCAGCGGATCCGGTTGTCTTCCACCACCGTGTCTGTGCCTTCGGAGCCGAGCCGGAGCTTGAGGTACTCGTGGCGAAGATCGAACTTGTCCTGCCGGTAGACCATGGCCCACTCGTGCAGTCCGAAGCAACCAAACTGGGCAGGGCGTGCAACGGTTCCCGCGAGGATGATGCCGGCGAAACGGAGGGCCTCGGTGCGGTCGGCCGCGAACTTTCGGCGATCGAAGGTGACAGCAACGGTACCGGCGGGCAGGCCCGCGGCCGCCAGCGCGCCGTCGTCGAGCGCTTTGTAGTACTTCCACCCGGTCCGCTCCGCCGCTTTGGGGCCGGAGAGGACGATGCCGTCTCCCGGGTGCCAGCGCAGCAGCTGGCCGGGCTTCTGGGTGTAGTAGGTGAAGAGGAAATCTTCCACGGGGTGCTTCTGGCCTGCGGAGCGCCGGGCCAAGTATGGCTTGGCGTAACGCTCAACGCGGGCATGGTGGGCGGCCTCCAGCGCAAGCCATTTCTCTTGCGGGAGGTGCCTGTAGTTAAGCTCCGGCACCGCTGGAACCCAGGATGTCGGCGACTGCGGCCCATGCGGTGATTTCGCAGCCGTCGGTGAGTTTGTAGGAGGAATCGACGCCCACGCCATCCACCGCCCCGGTGACTGTTGCCGTCTGGGGGCCACCGTAGCGCTGGCTGCAGACTTGGTCGCTAGGGCGTGGCGAGCGCGTAAGGAGGGCCGGGTTCTTTTTCAGGGCCGCGCACGCTGCGGCTGCGGTGGGGTGGTGGCTTTCCGCAGCGGGGACGCCGCCGGTGCAGACGAGCGTGTAGCTCTCGGGCGCCGCAGTAGGGGAGAGCTTGACGATGATGGAAAGCTCGGCATCTCCGCGGCCGGGAGAGGTGGGTGTGCCCGGGGTGAAGGATGGGGCCGGTTTGGGAGATTCTGTCTCGTCCGGGAGGAGCCCGGGGGCGCTGCTCGACGGCGAGGACGACGTGCTGCTGCCGGGCGCCGTGCTGCTGGGCGAACCGCCCCCGGGGCCGGGCGTGCAGGCGGCAAGACCAGCGAGGGCGAGGACGGCCAACACAGACCGGACTATTCGCAGGCGCATGGGTTCTCCTTGATTCATGCCAGTTTATCGCCCGGTGGCCGCACCGGGGAGTTGAGTGGCCGCGATGAGCCCGGTCATGGCCCGGTGAAGTTCCGCGACTTCCGCCCGGCTGAGCTGGAGCCGCTCCATGATGGTTCCCGGCACGGACGTCGCCTGTTGCCTGAGGGCGGCGCCGGCTTCGGTCAAGGTAATGGCGAGGGCCCGTTCGTTTCCGTGGATGCGGTTGCGGGTGACGAATCCTGCTTCTTCGAGCCGGCGCAGGATGGGTGAAAGGGTAGCTGGCTCGTGCAGGAGTGCCTCGCTGATGTCCTTGAGCGTGCGCGGGCTGCGTTCCCACAGGGCGAGCATCACAAGGTACTGCGGATGGGTCAGCCCCATCTTTTCAAGCACGGGCTTGTAGACCCCCACGACGCTCCGCGACGCTA
This sequence comes from Arthrobacter sp. NPDC080073, assembly GCF_040686575.1. Classification (NCBI taxonomy): domain Bacteria; kingdom Bacillati; phylum Actinomycetota; class Actinomycetes; order Micrococcales; family Micrococcaceae; genus Arthrobacter; species Arthrobacter sp. NPDC080073. The sequence goes on along the minus strand of NZ_JBFBKR010000017.1, from coordinate 92,616 downwards.
CCGTCAGGGCGAAGCACAATTGACGCTCAAGCAAAAGGTCGTCTTCCGGCGAGGCGGTGGTTTCGGCGGCAATGGGTGTGCTTGCGGCAGCCATGGCTTGCTCCGTTCCGTGTCGGCGACCGGCTGTAGCGGTCGATAATTAGTGTACTAATTGTTAGTGTACTCTTAAAGCACAGCATCCTTTTGAGAGAGGGTAGACTAGGTGGCCAAAGAGACCATGACCCAGAGATTCATGCGTGCAACCGGCAAGCTGCGGGTGATTTTCGGTCCGGCGCACAGCAGTTCCCTGGATCATGAAATGACCGAGGAGAACAAGCGCCTCCTCGCGCGGCGCCAGGCCGAAGCGCAGCAATGGGAGACGATCCGCAGACCCGACGGCAGCACCTACGTGGTCCCCAGGAACCCGGACGACAAGTCCCTTCGCTAAAGGCTCCTGCCTCTCAGCGATCGACGCCGACCCGGGCCTTTTACGGGTTCCGGGCGTAAAATTGGCCTCACTGGAACCACTCAGCTCCAACCGCACGGCTGGACCTCGCAGCGGGGAAGGAGGTGGGAATTGTGGGACATGCACTCGATAGTTTCATGAAGGTCACAGATCGACTGCGCTTCTGGTTCGGCCCGGCAACCCGGGGTGACATTGATGCGCCCGTAGTCCACAAGCATGACGACTTCGAGAGGGCGTCGGAAGAAGAACTGGGGCATTTCGTCGTCGAAACAGACGACCAGGGCCACCACTACGGAATCCGCAAGGAAGGCACCTGAAGCAGCTCAGCGGCTCCAAGGCCGCAGCAATGCAAAAGAACCGGAGCATCAGCTCCGGTTCTTTCACGTTTAAGTACTTCAGATCCCGAAGGCGGGTGCCCGACGGCGGGTGCCCGACGGCGGCGGCCGGCAAGCGTCCGGCTAGGCGCCGGCTAGCGGCCGGTGCCGCCATAGACGGTTGCCTCGGCTTCGCCGTCGAGCTCGAACGCCTTGTGGATGGCGCGCACGGCATCATCCAGCAGATCGGCGTGCGTGACCACGGAGATGCGGATCTCCGAGGTGGAAATCATGTTGATGTTGATGCCGGCGTCGGAGAGCGCCTTGAAGAAGGTGGCGGAGACGCCCGGGTGCGAACGCATGCCGGCACCGATCAAGGAAAGCTTGCCGACGTTCTCGTTGTATTCGATGCTTTCGAAGCCGATTTCAGGCTGCGCCGCACGGAGGGCGGTGAGAGCGTCGGCGCCTTCCACGATGGGCAGGGTGAAGGAAATATCCGTGCGGCCGGTGCCGTGGGTGGACACGTTCTGAACGATCATGTCGATGTTCGAGTGTGCCTTGGCGATGACCTGGAAAATTGCGGCGGCCTTGCCGGGAATGTCCGGGACGCCGACCACGGTGACCTTGGCTTCTGAACGGTCGTGTGCAACACCGGAGATGATTGGCTGCTCCAAGGCAACTCCCTCTTGAATCGTGATCTTGTCATCGGCGCTGGGCAGGACCCAGGTGCCTTCGTTCTGGCTGAATGAGGACCGGACGTGCAGGGGCACGCCGAATCGGCGGGCGTATTCCACGCAACGCAAGTGCAGGATCTTGGCGCCGGAAGCTGCCAATTCCAGCATTTCCTCGCTGGAGATACGGTCGATCTTCGTGGCAGTGGAGACCACGCGCGGGTCGGCCGTGTAGATGCCGTCGACGTCCGTGTAGATTTCGCAGACGTCCGCTTCGAGCGCGGCGGCGAGGGCCACGGCGGTGGTATCGGATCCGCCGCGGCCAAGGGTCGTGATCTCCCGGGTGCTCCGGGTCATGCCCTGGAAGCCGGCCACGATAGCGATGTGCCCCTTGTCCAAGGCAGTACGGATGCGGTGGGGGTCGACGTCGATAATGCGGGCCTTGCCGTGGATGCCGTCCGTGATCATGCCGGCCTGCGAGCCGGTGAACGACTGGGCGGAGGCGCCGAACTTGTTGATGGCCATGGCGAGCAGGGCCATGGAGATGCGCTCGCCTGCGGAGAGGAGCATGTCCATCTCACGCGCGGGAGCAGAATCGGTGACTTGGGCGGCGAGATCCAGGAGCTCGTCGGTGGTGTCTCCCATGGCGGAAACCACCACGACAACCTCGTTGCCGGCCTTTTGTGCGTCAACCACGCGGCGGGCAACACGCTTGATGCCTTCTGCATCGGACACCGAGGAGCCGCCGAACTTCTGCACGATCAGCTGCTTGGTCTTGGCAGTCTGCGCGGGCAGGTCTTCGGTTTTCACATCGGTAGTGGGCAAACTCATGCGCGCACCCTCACTGCATCAATTGGGGATCGTACGTTGCGTGGCCAGGTGGCGGCACGGCTACGTGGCTTATGTGGCCAGTTTATCGCCGGGCGCGGCGGCCGGGGGAATTGTGACCAAATCTCGGCCCCTGGGTGCCCGCCGGGTGGTTTCGGCGTGGCGTACGATCAAGACATACGCAGCCTGCGGGCATGTGGGCTCACGGGAATTGAAGCGTACTTGTTCTGTTCGGGGGAAACAGGTGAGTAGAGCATGTCCATAGCTGAAAGTCCAAGAGTCCCGGGCAGCGGCGCCCTCGGGGTATCCGCGGAAGGCGTCTCACGCCGCTTCGGTACGGTCCACGCGGTGGAGCACATCGATTTCCACGCGCCGGCCGGGAAGGTCACGGCGCTCATCGGGCCCAACGGGGCCGGCAAAACGACGCTCCTTCTCATGCTTGCCTCGCTTCTGCGGCCCGACTCCGGGACCGTCCGGATCGACGGCCTCGATCCTCTGCACGACAGCGCGGCCGCCCGGCTTCGGATCGGCTGGATGCCGGACACCCTGGGGGTATGGGAGTCCTTGACCGCGCGCGAAATCCTGGTCCAGATGGCCCGCTTCTACCGTCTGCCCAAGACCGGTATCGCCCAGCGTGTTTCCGGGTTGCTCGAACTTGTCCGGCTGGACCCACTTGCCGACCAGCCGGCCCGGGTCCTTTCCAGGGGCCAGCAACAACGGCTCAGCCTGGCCAGGGCCCTCATCCACGACCCCTCCGTGCTTTTGCTCGACGAGCCTGCGTCCGGCCTCGACCCGGGATCCCGGGTGGAACTCCGAAACCTGCTGCGCCGCCTTGCGGCGGAAGGGAAAGCCGTGGTGGTTTCCTCCCATGTGCTCAGCGAGCTCGATGAAATCGCGGACGGAGCGGTGTTCGTCAGCCACGGCCGCACCGTGAAACAGCAGACCCTCGAGGAGGCGGCCCTGCAGGGCCGGCGCTACGCGATCACAGCCCTCGACAACGGGGCCCTCACAGCAAAGCTCAGCGAACTCGGGCTGGAATACCGTGTAGAGGCGGGCCGCCGCCCGTCGGTCACCTTGCTGTTGACGCACGACGACGGCGCTGCCGCCCTCCTGGGCGAACTCGTCCGGTCCGGCATCGGCGTGGTTTCCTTCGCCCCGGCCGCGGGTGCCCTGGAAGAGACCTACATGAACCTGGATACGGAGAGGCGATGAGCAACGTGACTGAAGCCGTCCCAGGCCCGGCGGAACCGCACGGAATTACGGGAGGCGGGAACGCCGTCGTCGGGTATCTTGGCGGGATACGCGACGTCGTGGTCCTTGAGATGAAACAACGGTTGCGCTCGCGCGGCTGGTACATCATGTTGGGCATCTGGTTCTTTGTGATCGCGGTAGTGACGTGGCTGACCTGGCTCGCCTGGAACGCCAGCATGGAAGCGCGTCGTTCCGCAATGCCTCCGTCGGCACTGTCGCCGCAGGACGGGGCCGGTTCGATGATCTTCGAGGTCGTGCTGGCTTTCGTGCTCCTGTTTGCCCTGCTTGTGGCACCCGCGCTGTCCGCCAATGCCATCAACGGAGACCGGGCCGGAGGCACACTGGCCATCCTGCAGATCACGTTGCTGACTCCGGGCCAGATCCTGTGGGGCAAGTTCTGCGCGGGGTGGCTGGCGGCGCTCGCCTTTCTGGCGACAAGTTCCCCGTTCCTTGTGTTCGGAATGTTCCAAGGCGGGCTGACCCCGGGGCACGTCGTGGTTTCCCTGCTGATGCTGGCCGTGGAACTGGCCGTTGTCTGCGGGATCGGAGTGGGGATTTCGGCGCTTGCCGGGCGGCCCTTGTTCTCGATCGTGGTGACCTACTTGGTCGTCGCCGCATTGGTGGTTGGATCGTTGATTTCCTTCGCACTGGGTGCGCAACTGGCGCAAGGGACGGTGTTGGCCAACTCTCCCGCTAGCCGTTCCGTGCTGTATGCGCCGGTGCAGCCGGATCAACAAGGGCAGCCGATTGAACCAGCGCAGCCGGGCTACAGCTGCGAGGGGCCGCTGGTGGAGCATCCGGCCGTACGGACCGAACGCGTTGCTTGGATGCTCGCGTTGAATCCCTACGTGGTGGTGGCCGACGCGATTCCGTACCCGGACCGGAGCGGGACAGGGTTCTACACGGTCGGGATGATCGAAGGCATCAGCCAGGGTGCCAGGTCCGCGCTCGCCGGCCCGGACCACACTTACCTATGCGCCAACGGCGTGCCGCAGCCGCAGTACCTCGAGCAGACGACGCCCTTGTGGCCGCTGGGACTCGGCCTGCAACTGCTCCTGACGGGGCTGCTCATGTGGCTCGGCTGGCGTTCGCTGCGGACGCCCGCAAGCCGGCTGGCCAGCGGCACACGGATCGCGTAAGCCGGGCGGTTTCGTAAGGGTCCGCAACGGCGTCGGGGGTTTTCCGGGAAGCGCGCTGCCTAAATGAGGGCGTTGCGGCGGCCCTCGAAGGCCCTTCCGAGGGTAACTTCGTCCGCGTACTCCAGGTCTCCGCCCACAGGGAGGCCGGAAGCAAGCCTGGTGACCGTGATGCCGATCGACTTCAGCATGCGTGCCAGGTAGGTGGCCGTCGCTTCGCCTTCAAGGTTGGGGTCGGTCGCGATGATGATTTCCTGGATGGCGCCGTCGTTGAGCCTTGTGAGGAGTTCGCGGATGCGGAGCTGCTCGGGCCCGATACCGGCGATCGGATTGATCGCGCCGCCGAGGACGTGGTAACGGCCGCGGAAAGACCGGGTGCGTTCCACGGCCAGGACATCCTTGGATTCTTCCACCACGCAGATCACGGAGGGGTCGCGCCGCGGATCGCGGCAGATGTTGCACAGCTCCTGCTCGGTGACATTGCCGCAGACAGTGCAGAACTTCACCCGTTCTTTGACTGTGGTGATGGCCGCGACCAGCCGCTTCATGTCCTCGGGATCGGCCTCGAGGATGTGGAAGGCCAGGCGCTGCGCCGACTTCGGCCCGACGCCGGGGAGCCGGCCGAGTTCGTCGATCAGCTCTTGTACTGCGCCTTCGTACACAATGTCCTCGTTCGTTTGGTGTAGACGCCGCTGTTGTTCGGCGGCGTCGCGGTTTGGTGGCACCTTTTGCGGGCGCCGGCGGGCTCTCAAGCGGGGTTCCAAGAGGTTCCCCGCCGAACCCCGTGCGTGCCCGGCGCAGGGTGCTGTTACGGCGTCTCTTTATTAGCGGCGCATGCCGTCCAGCGACCGTTCTTCCAGTAGCTTTCCGCCCAGAATACGCTCGACGGCGGCGCGTCCAAAGACTCCCGACTCCTCGATAGTTTCGTCGTCGGCACTCGGGATGTCTTCCACGACGATGCCGGGCGCGACGGCGGTCCGTGCCGGTGCTTTCTCGCGGCCGGCCATGGCTTCGGGGCTGTTCGAAAGCCGTTGGTAGAGGCTCTGCTTCCCGGGTCCCGAGGGCGCCGGCGCTGCTGCAGGGGCCGGGGCCGCTTGGGCAGGGGCCGGCGGAGCGGGTTGCGCGAGTGCTGCGGCCGAGTGCGCGGTTTCGCCTCCGGGCGTCGCTGCTGCCGGTGACGTGCCGGCGGGCGATGTGGCCGCCGGGGGTGTACTGCCTGGTGATGTGCCTGTGCCTGTGCCTGTGCCTGTGCCGGAGGCCGTGGGCTGGGGCGCCGACCAAGTCGTTGACCAGTCGGCGGCTGGTGCCGTGGCCGCGGGCGGTGCCGAAGCCTGCGGCTGATTTGGAATCTGGGCGGCGGCAGGTTCATAGACGGGACTGGGTGTCGCCGGCGCGGATGAAGCGGCCTGGCCGTCAGGGACCGCAGAGCCCGCGGAACCGACGTTGGACTCGGTGCCGACCACCCACGAGCCCGGCGCCTGCTCGACAGCCCTGGACCATGGATCTTCCGAGGCCTCGGACTTCTTCCCCGCAGGTGCCTGGATGGAGCGCTTGATCTTGGGGGTAGAGCTGGCCGTGGGCATGGCGGTGAAGCCCAGGGATGCCGGCGGCTCCCAATCCATGGGCGGTTCTTCGTCCAGCGGGGGAGCGTCCTCGTCCCGCGGGGGACCCCAGTCATCGTCCGAATACGAGTAGTCCGCGGCCGGGTCCGTCGGTGCCGCGGCGGTCGACGCGGCTGCTGGGGCGAACGATGCCGGGGCGGCTGCTGAGGCCGGAGCCTGTGCAGCAGGAACGGGTTGGGTCGGAGCTGCGGGCGCGGAAGGAACCTGCCCCGACGTCGCCGGCGCCCCTGGTGTTTGTGCCGTGGATGCTGGTTGCGCCGTTCGGGCTGGTTGAGCTGTTGGTGCTGGTGCCGGGTCGGCTTTGTCTGCTTCCGGGGCAGCAGGGATCTGTGTCGCAGGGGCAAGTCCCCATGCGCTGTCCACAGCGGACGACACAGCTGGAGAGGCGCCAACCCCTACAGGTGGCGCCGGGTCAGTAGGTGCTTTTGGGTTTGGTTCAGAGCTACCTAAGCTGTTGCCGCCAACGACCGAAGTGATCTGGCAGTCGATGCCGATTGTCTTGTGGATGGCCTGGCGTAGGTTCTCGGCATGGTCTGCGCGGCTGAAGGCGCTCGCAAGGCCGTCAGTGCTGAATGCAAGAGTCAGAAGTTGGCCGTCGAACTGCGCCACCTGCGCGTTTGCTCCCACCAGCGCCCAGCTGCTGCGTTTGATCTTGGTCAGCGTCTGGAGGATCTCGGGCCAAGCCCGCCGGATCACCTCTACATCGGCGCCACCGGTAGCGGGGCGAGGGGCCGGCGAGGGTGCTGGGGGTTGTGCGGGCGCTGGCGCCTGGGCGGGCGCGGGCGTGGGTTCTTGGGCCGGTGCCGTTACGGCCTGGGCGCGTTCCTGATCGGTGGCTGACGGAGCCGCCGGCGCACTGTCAACGGGCTGCGTCGCAGGAGCTTGAGCCGGTGCATGCGCAGCTGCTTCGGGACCGGGGCGGCTGGCCTGTTGCCTATTTTCATCCACGGGCCAGTCTGTAGTGGAAACGCGGGGCGGTGTCAGTTGTTCCCTGGACGGTTCCCCGGAAACAGGCTGAGGGCCGGAAGCCGGAGCCTGGGCGACCTCGACGGGCCTGGATGTGGGTGCCTGAGGCGAGGGTGAGCCGAGGCTTGGTGAGTCGGAAACCGTGCTGGCAGCCGCCGTCGGGCCTTCCACTGGTTGATCCGCTGGGCGGGAAGTCGGCGCGGCGGAAGTGGAAGGAGCCGAAGCAGCTTCCACGGGAGGGAGTGCGCCGCCATAGTTGAGGCGGCGTTCGACGCGGTCGATCCGGGCCGCGATGCCGCGTTCGGTCTGCTCGGAACTGGGCAGCAGGATCCGGGCGCAGAGCAGTTCGAGATGCAGCCGGGGCGAGGTGGCGCCCGTCATTTCAGTGAGCGCGGTGTTAGTGACATCGGCGGCACGCGAGAGCTCAGCGGCACCGAGGTTGTTGGCCTGGCTACGCATACGGGCGATTTGGTCCGCCGGCATGCCGCGGAGGATTGCCTGGGCGCTTTCGGGCATGGCTTGGACGATGATGAGGTCGCGGAACCGCTCCAGCAGGTCCTCGACGAAGCGCCGGGGATCGTGACCGGTTTGGATGACCCGGTCCACGGCACGGAAAACGGTGGCCGAATCGGACGCGGCGATTGCCTCTACGACGTCGTCGAGCAGTGAAGCATGGGTGTATCCAAGCAACGCGACAGCGAGTTCATAGTCCAGGCCGTTGGGTCCGGCGCCGGCCATGAGCTGGTCCAGGACGGAGAGGGAATCGCGCACCGAACCACCGCCGGCCCGGATGACAAGGGAGAGCACGCCAGGAGCTACGGGCACGTTCTCCTGTTGGCAGAGAAGCTCGAGGTACCGCATCAGGGGCTCGGGCGGCACCAGCCGGAAGGGGTAGTGGTGCGTGCGGGAGCGGATGGTGCCGATGACCTTGTCCGGCTCAGTGGTGGCGAAGATGAATTTGATGTGTTCCGGCGGCTCTTCGACGATTTTCAGCAGCGCATTGAAGCCGGCAGAAGTGACCATGTGGGCTTCGTCAATGATGAAGATCTTGTAGCGGTCCCGGACCGGGGCGAAGGTGGCGCGTTCGCGGAGATCGCGGGCGTCGTCCACGCCACCGTGGCTGGCGGCGTCGATCTCGATGACGTCGAGCGAGCCGGAGCCGCCGCGGGCCAGCTCAACGCAGCTGTTGCATTTTCCGCAAGGAGTGTCCGTGGGGCCTTCGGCGCAATTGAGGCAGCGGGCAAGGATGCGGGCGGACGTGGTTTTTCCGCAGCCGCGCGGGCCGGAAAAGAGGTAGGCGTGGTTGACCCGGTTTTTGCGTAGGGCCGTCATGAGCGGCTCCGTGACGTGTTCCTGCCCGATAACGTCCGCGAAAGAATCGGGGCGATATCTGCGGTAAAGAGCAGTAGTAACAGTCACAGGGAAAACCTACCTATAGGGACTGACATTTAAATAAGAGACCCCTCATGCACCCGCCAGAGCCCATCTACCCTTGCTACCTTCCGGTCCTGGGGGAGTTCAACAGGATGACGCCACATGAGGGGCCGTCGATAAGCTTACCCGAAGTTGTCGGGCCCTCCGAATTTGCGGACATGGGCCATGTGAGAGCGATGAAATGGACATGTCCCCTCGGTGCTTGGTGGTTCCATGGGACATGCCCCCTGTTAGAGCCAAGGACTGGACATATTCGTATTCTGCCCAGCGCTCAAGGGGTGGGGAGGGCATGTCCAATTGCGGGGGAGGGGCTGTCCAGTGCTTGAGGGGTCGGGGAGGGCATGTCCTGTGTGTGGGCTAGCGCCAGCCGTTCACAAGCCACGTCATGAATGCAGGCTCCTCATAAGGGTGGGCTGAGCGCAGAGCATGCACTACGGCGTCGAGCAAGTCCGCCTCAACTAAGCACTCGACCCGGATTTCCGGCACCTTTTCCCCTTGCCCCACGGCTCCGATGAACGGTTGTGCACCCGGCAATGGTGTGAATCGTCCGGTGCCGGGGGTGGTGAAGGAGCAATGCGAATAGTCGCCGATTCTGCCAGCCCCGGCATCGCCGATCGCAGCCAGCAAGCTCTCGCTATGCGATGCCGGAACGTAGACGACGAGGGCGTGCAGTTGGCTCATGGCACCATCCTCCCAGTGCTCGCCGAAAAACAGGTCAGAGGATGGTTCTTAATCTCCATTGCCAAACCGCTGAACGGAGCGGACTATGGGTATGTACACCGATTGGGGCAATCTCAAGATTGTGAGCTGCAGGGCCTGGTTTCAGGGGCTGGACCCAGCAGCTCAACGGAGTGCCGGAGGAATGGACGCATTGGGGGCGTCCATTTTTACGTTTAAGCCCACGGAGGGCAAGCTCGTAAGCCCACGGAGGGCAAGCTCGGCATCATGAAAGTCCCGATTGGGCTATGCCGAAATTCTCGGGTACAGTGGAGTCTGCTTTTGATTCAGAAGCATGGAGAATTCGCCTAGCGGCCTATGGCGCACGCCTGGAACGCGTGTTGGGTTAACGCCCTCGGGGGTTCAAATCCCCCATTCTCCGCGAGAAGTGCCCCTAGATTTCAACGATCTAGGGGCACTTTTGCGTCTACGTTGACACGGGGCCCGGATTTGTTGACAGACCTCGGCGTTACAGTGCTCGTATGGCAAGTATTCGAAAGCGTGGACGTGCAGATGGGACAGCCTCATACGCCGTTCTCTGGCGTGACTCCGGACACCGGCAAGCAAACCTCCTACCCCTGGGAAAGCGAAGCGGAAGCGCTGAGGTTTAAGCGCCTGGTGGAGGCCAACGGGAACTCGCTGAGTGCGGTAGAGAAGATCCTGGAGAAAGTAGCCATCGGAGGGCCGACCGTAGCGGACAACCTCCTTCGGCATGTCGAGCTGCTTACGAGTGCCGGCCCGGACCAGATCAAGCGCTATGAACGAGCGATCAACAACTACTTCGGTGGGCGTATTGGGAAGATCCCCGTTGCCGCTGTCGAGCACGAGGACGTCATTCTGTGGATCAAATCCATGCAGGGGAGCAGCTACAACGGCAAGCCGCTGTCCGCCAAGACGATTGCGAACCATCACGGGCTATTATCGGCGTCAATGGAGACGGCTATCCGACTCAAGCACCGCGCTGACAACCCATGCCGTGGGATCAAGCTGCCCAAGGATGACGCGACAGAAGAGAAGATGTACTTTATGACGGCGCAAGCATCTCTTGAGATCGTCAACGCGCACCCCGAGCGCTACCAGGTCTTCGTATCCTGCCTGCGTGCGACCGGGGCGCGCTTCGGAGAGGTGACCGCTTTCTATGCGGATGACTTTGACCTCGATGGCGCAACGCCGTCCGTACGGGTGGAGCGGGCCTGGAAGCGTGACGAGAATAACCGGTTCTACATTGGACCGCCAAAGACGAAGAAGTCCCGACGCACGATCAGTCTGCCGCCGTCGTTCGTGAAGTGCGTTCGCCCCCTTGTGGAGGCTACCGAGCCGGGTCAGCACGTGTTCCGCACCACCTACGGCGGTCCGGTCCGGCACTCGACCTTCTGGCAGTTCTGGAACGACGCCATCGAGACGCTCGACTATCCGAAGGATTACAGGCCGCGCATTCACGACATGCGCCACACTCACGCGTCACTGATGCTGGCCGGGGGCATGAGTATCTATGAGCTCTCCCGTCGGCTCGGGCATGAGAGTATCCAGACCACCATTGACCGATATTCCCATCTGGTTCCGGACGCGCACTTCCGAGCAATCGACATTGCCGAGCGCGCGCTGGAGGCATGAGGGAGCAAGGTGTTGCGCTAACATGAGTGTCAAGTGACGGTATCAACAACCTGTGGATAAGTAATGTTTCCCAAGGAATTGCCATCGTTCCGTCGCAAGCTAAGGAAGAGGGGGGTGTAATGCGCTGGATAGACTCGTTGGGAGCCGAAGATGTTTGCATCTGGAACACCGAGAAAACAGCCACGGAGGCTCTCCGGGAATTCGTGGTGGATGAGGAGCAGCGCTTTCGACCGCCAATCGATCCTTCCTGCATTGCGCACGACCTTGGCGTCGAAGTGCGCTACATCAGTGCGGAGAACTCTCTTTCGGGCTTCGTTGCGAAGGAACAAGAGGATGTCCCTGCAATCATCTACGTGAATGACAGCCACAGCGCTGTCCGGCAGCGATTCACCATCGCGCACGAACTTGGACATTACATTCAAGAGACCGCCCGCGGAAAGAAGACGTTCCAAACGCTGAAGCGGCTCAAAGGCCATTCCGACCAGGGCACCGATGAAAAGGAGCGGTGGGCGAACGGATTCGCAGCCGCCCTTCTAATGCCCGCCGGTGCGACTAAGCGCCTGTATGCATCGGGAGAGACAGTACGTGAAATGGCTGAGCGCTTTGGGGTATCTACATTGGCAATGGAGTACCGGCTGGCTAACCTCGGCGTAGCCTGAGCATGCCGGTAGATGTTGACGAGGCCATCAAGGAATACCTAAGCGGCCTCCGCAGTGACACCGAGGGGCAAAAGCCCCCTCGCGGACACAGAGGTGGCGGAAATTGGTTCACCCGATGGTGGGGGAGCCTCTTTATCGTTCGCTTGTGGCGAGGAGCAACAAACCGAATACTCGTATTCGTAGAGTCATCCGACCCACTGGCTCTGACTGGCGGGGACACGGCAAGCGCAAGCGACAAGCAACGCGAGTCGCTTCATCGAATCATGAAGACCAATCAGAGGCTTCGTCTTCGGAGGCTTGTCGCCAACTGGGCGATCTTCTTTGTAACCCTTCAGCTTGCTTGCTCCAACTGGTTCTTCTGGACCTACCTAGCGGAGAACCGGTTCTCTGTACCAGAAGGGGTGATGATCTCTTGGATGTCAGCATGTGTCGTCGAAGTTATCGGGATCCTTGTTGTTATCGCAAGGTCGCTGTTCCCTAAGAGAGATCGCCTCAGTTCCGAAAAAGATTCTAAGTGACCTCTGGCGGCCGGCCGGCCTTGAGCTCGTCAGTCGGCCTCGCAGTTACCGATGGTTCGCCGGACGCGCACGACTCATAATCGTGAGGTCGGGAGATCGAGCCTCCCCACCGCTACCAAGTGAAAATCCCCTAGAAATCAACAGTTCTGGGGGATTTTTTCATGCTTCAGATAAGTGCCGAAGTGACCTCACTGTAGCTACTCATGTAGCTACGCGCCACGCTCGGCCACGGCTCGACTGAGGGGGACAGGTGGCGTCTAGCGCTCGGAATGATTGTGCCTACACCGCCCGTAAAGATTTCGTAAAAATATCCGGTTTGGCCTGATGCTTGCCGATAGCTTGGACACGTGCCGCCACTTGGAGTTCCCCCCATTTTCTCTGGGTGGCGGCCTCTCCATGCTTGCCTCCGCTTAGACTGTGCCAGTGGGCGTTACCTGCACTATCGAAGCGCCGGACGGCAGCTTCAGCCAGCTCGGCACGTCTGCACCAACTCAAGCGGGGAGCTGAACCAGATGTACATTTTCGAATTGACCCGGCCCGGCTCCTGGCTCACCGGGATACCCGATCCGGAACGCCAGCGGGACGTCCAGGCACTGCTCGACCTTCTGACCACTTGTCTAGAAGATGCGGCAATTTCACTGTCCCTATTTGAACAGGCTGCGGCAGAAGCGCGCGCGTCGGATCTCCAACGTCGAGATGACATTGAGACGACATGGGACGCAGAGCGGGCCCGTGAGCATAGAATCCAGTCTGAGCTCGAGGCGCAACTACCGGATGACCTCGCATCATCGGACTGGTTCGACGTTCGGACGAGGATAATGCGGCAGTCTCTTGTCGAAGCTAAGCGTGAGCGTTGGTGCGAAGGTTCAATTCCAAAGTCTTACCGTTCCCGCGTCCGGGTTTTACATGCAAAATCATGCCTCTACGCTTTCGATACAATCGCTAAATCACTCAAGCTTTTGAAGGAAATGCCTGAATCACATGAGGGCATGGCCCGAGCATGCTCGATTTTCTCTGATGCGTTTCCTGGCCTGGTCGGGGTCAGGGACTCGTCCCACCACGCGGAAGACCGGGTGCAGGCTAAAAAGCGCGCGAATAGGATTGAGCTTCAGCCGCTCATCAACAGCGCCATTCACGCCCCGCAGGGCGGCGTTCTGTTCGTGAATTCCATCTTCGACAACCGATTCGGTGGGACGCTAGCCGATGGCACCTTCGGGGAGATTGAGATAAGCACCGAATCGGTCGCGATAGCTCAACAGGTGGTCCAATTAGCACTTGACGGCTTTCAATGGGAAGGCCCCGCGAGTCATTTGCCACACTAGGCAGTGCTCTTCCGCCCTGAGTCGGTCCATTGGGCAGCGCCGGTCGACAATCATGCACCAAGGCCGCGTCCTGACACCATGGAGGATCCTGCGGCATGATGAAGTGATGTGCGGACGCTATGTTGTTTCGAAATCAACTGCCGACTTGATGGCCGCCTTCGACGTCAGAGAGTCGTACATCGAGGAGCTGAAGCCTTCCTACAATGAAGCTCCCACTGACACTGTGCCGTTGATCTTGGACCGAAGTTCGGGCGACGGCGAGCCGGTGACGAGGAAGCTTGTGCCTGCCCGCTGGGGTTTGGTGCCGTCGTGGGCGAAAGACCCCAGAGGCGGCGCTCGGCTGATCAACGCCCGGATGGAAACTGTCACCGAGAAGCCATCCTTCCGGAAAGCTGCCTCGACCAGGCGCGGTTTGCTTGCTGGCGACGGCTACTACGAGTGGGAGAAGAAGCCGGGCGGCGGGAAGATCCCGACTTACCTGCACGATGCCGATGACCAGATCCTGGCGTTCGCGGCACTGTTCGAGAACTGGCCAGATCCAGCACTGCCGGACGGTCACCCTAAGAAGTGGTTGCGGACGGCCACGATCATCACCACGGCGGCCTCAGATGCCCTTGGCCATATCCATGACCGGACACCGCTGATCGTGCCGCCTGAAATGTTCTCGGACTGGCTCGACCCTGAAACGACGTCGGAGGCAGATGTTCGCGCCCTGCTGGACTCCATGCCCGAACCCCATTTAGTGCCCCGCATCGTAAGCGACAAGGTCAACTATGTCCGGAACAACGGGCCCGAACTCGTCCAGCCGGCCACCTGACGCCCGCTAACTATGCTCATTGTCTGCCCGCGGTGGGAGGCTCTGGCTGTGGAGGAAAAGAAGTTCTGGGGACCGCCGCGTGCGCGCAAGGTCACGCCCGTGGTACCCCCTGTGGATCCTGCAGCCCTGGAGGGTGCGACGAAGCCCAAGGAACCGCTGCCGGTCTTCGTGAAGCTCGACTACGAAAGCGGGCAAAGCCACGAGGTGCCCGCTTTCGCATACGGGTGGACGAAGGTGCATGTGTTGGTGTCAGTGCCCTGGCCGATGGATTACTACGAAGGCCGCAAAGAAGTCTGGGTGGAAGCATCCAGAGTGCGACGTCGGACAATCGACCCAAGAGTGCGTTAAAGATCCGAGAGCGCGTTAAATACGAAAACAGCCCCTCACCGTGGGGGACGGCGAGGGGCTGTACGTGTGTAGTTGTGGGCGCGGGTACACGGGCCCGCAAGTTACCAGGCGCCCATTCCCACAGGCCCGAAGCTGGCTCGGTCCGAGGTGAGCTCGGAAGATCAAGCCTATTCATCGCAGGCTGCAGATGACAAGGGGCACTTGACCATGTCTTATGGGCCGTACAATGTCCAAAAACATATGGTTTATTGGGGGAACTGAGTGGCCGCCTTGTCGATGAAATACCGGGAGCTTGATCTTGACGTAGTCCGCGGGGTAGCGATATTGCTCGCCATGGGCTGGCACTTCAACGCAGTTACTGGCATTCCTGTGATTGATGTCCTGCTTTGGCCGGGTCATGCGATCGGCTGGGCCGGCGTTGACCTGTTTTTCGTCCTCAGCGGTTTCCTTGTAGGTCGGATCTTGCTGAAAGAACGAATAAAAACAGGAGCGTTTGACCGCTGGCGGTTCATGAAGCGCCGGGCGCTCAAGCTCTGGCCAGTGCTGTATGTCTACCTCATTGCCGAGCTCTTCATGAGCAACAACGGCTGGCAAACTTTCTTCCTTCAGAACATCGTGCATCTCCAGAACTACCTTGGCACTTCGCTGTCGCAGCTCTGGTCCCTGGCGGTGGAGGAACACTTCTATCTACTTGCCGCCATCCTCTTCCCCATATTTGCACGGCGCGGCGGTCAACCGAAGATCCTGCTGACGATCATGACTTCAGTGCTCGCTGCGTGCCTGTTGTTCCGTTTCATCGGTGCAGCAGCCGGTGCTTCGGAGGTGCAAATTCAATGGCAAACGCATTTCCGCGCAGATTCGCTAGCGGCTGGCGTGATCCTCGCCGTCCTATCAGTGCACTACGAACCCATGTTCACGCGGATGCTGAAGCTTCGATGGCTGTGGCTTGGCCTTACCGTGGCCGGGACCGCTTTTCTGGTAATAGTCCCGAGACCTAGCTTCATTGGAGACACCGTAGGCTATACCGTCGCTTACATAACAGCAGGGTCTTTCATCCTCCTTCTGTATAAGGCGGCGTGGATTCCCAAAACGCAATGGGCGTTGCGCCCGCTCGGCCGGTTGGGTCTATATTCGTACGGGCTCTACATCTGGCATGCTGCAGCCGCGGGGTTCCTGGTCATGGTGTTGACTAAGGCTGCGCCCGTCGTACCCGCAGCAGCGTTTGTGATGGAAAGCCCGGTGCTGGTCGTCGTGCTCAAATACGCTATCGCGATCGCCACAGGCATCGTGATGACGATCGCGATCGAATGGCCAGCACTGCGTATCAGGGATCGATTCTTCCCCTCTGAAGTGCATGCAACTGACCGTCCGAACGCTCCAACTGTCAGTGAGGTATCTGTTGCGTCAGGCCAAGTGGCCGACGTCGCCTCAAACCCGTAGGCCGATAACGCTAAGCGATGCGATCTCAGCTTTGGGGGCTCAGTCGCGGCCTGCGCTGGTCGCCCCAATGCAGTGGTAGTTCAGGCCTTACGCGTCCCTTATGATTGGGGCAAACTACTTCTTGGGGGATGCCTTGAAACGTCGCGCCTTGCTTGTCTTCGCTGTGACTGCTGCCGTTCTGGCCGGATGCGCCGAGGCACCGCCGGTATCAGATCAGGTGCAGTCTTATTACGACAGCCACAAGTCCTTGCAAGCCGCTTCACCGGCCATCAAAACTCTCGCTTTCGCCGCATATGGTGACTCGATCACCAACGGCAATAGTCCGGATTTCGCGGCGGGCAAGTTTGGCTCCCTGTCCTGGGCAAGCTATTTAGGCGATGGCTTCACTTTCGCGGGCGGGTGGGCGCAGGGTGGCGTCAAGTCTGAGACGATGCTCCAGCATGCTACCCCGATAAAGGCTGACGTGTTGGTACTCCTTGCCGGGGCCAACGACTATGCCAACAGTGTCCCGTTTGATCAGACAACAGCGAACCTTGATGGCATCGTGGCAAAGACCGGGGTTGCGCGTGTCGTTCTTTCAGCGGTTCCACCTCGAGATGCCACGCCAGATGCGGCAACGGTGTTCAATCAGAAGCTTGAACAGTTGGCCACGGCCCGTAAGTGGCAGTTCATTGATCCTATGGCCGGGGTACGCAACGGCGACCGCTACGCCCCTGGCATGACCGCGGACGGAGTCCACCCCACCGAAGCAGCGGCCAAGATCATCGGCCAGTCACTCTCCGCCGCGATCAAGGGCGCCCATCCGTGAACTACTTGCCCGTGCGTGTCTTTCAGGCCCTATACTCTCTGCATGGGGATTCGACCGATTGACCGACTGCTGATCTGGTTGAACCGTCCGCGTAAGTGCGCTGAGTGCGGGGTCCGCGTTTCCGAGAACCCCGCATCGCTATGGGACCCGGCATTTTGCTCTGACGAATGCCGCGCCGAGTACCCCCGCTCGACGGCCGTCTAGCTCTACTTGATCATCGTTCCGGTAGCCGTCACGAAGTAGGACTAGTTCGGGCTCTGGGCCACGGTCTCTCCGATGGCCGCTGTCAGATTGACCACTGACGGATAGCTGAAGGCCACGGTAGCCGCAAATCCGGCGCGTAGGCCCGCAAGAAGATTCACCGTGACAGCCCCGGAGGAAGGTGCGGCGAATTCCATGTAGTAGACGCCGCGGGTTACGGCTGCGCCTATCCCTAAGCTGACCGGCTTGTACGTGGTCCCGCCGCCGCATTGAATCTGGACTTGAGATGTCGTGACGCCATCGGTCGTGATGTATCCCCCAATAGCGATGATGTCACCGGCGGCCACTGTAACCGTGCTGACACCCTGGAGGCCGCCTGAGGTAGTCGCTGATGCATTCATGGCGATCTGCTGCATCTTGCCGGGCACCAAGGCATCGGAAACCAGGGAGTACACGGTGTTGGCATCCGAGGTCGACGCACCGTAGGTGCTGAAGTTGTCCGGCTTCTTGAGGTCGCCTGACGTCGCCTGGAACAGTGGATTGCGCATGAGCCAGATGCCCTGCCCGGAATCCACGAGATCTGTGCACAGGGAGGGCATCGTGCCAGCAGGTCCTGCCGCGTTTAGAGTCGACACAACGAGGGCTCCGATTGCCGCTGCGGCTGCTGCGTTGCCATGCGTACCGTCAGCGGCGTAGGCATCTTTCCAGTTCCCGGCCGGCGTGGCCGTAATCCCGTCTTTCGCCAGAAGCGTGTAGAAGTCCACGAGCGGAAGGCCGTTTTGGATGGCAAAGCGGCGAATCCAGATGTTGGCCTTGAGGATGACCCTCTGCCGCTGTCCCGCGGTGTTCTGGGGTGGGACTGTGCAGGCCACAGGGATCGAACCCACGGCTTTGGCTGACCGATAAATCGCCTTGAGGTTGGTGGCGATGGTGTTCACTATTTGGATGTCAGACTGCCCGCCCGAGATGCCCTGGCCGATGTCGTTGGTTCCCGCCTGAACCAGAAGGTAGGTGGGGCGCCTAGCCAAGGCTGTCTGGACCCGGGCAAGGATCTGGTCGGAGCGTTCGCCGCCGATTCCGTGAAATCCGGCCGAGGTGTATTTCTGCTGCGAGGCCAAACCCACGTGAAGCGGGAACGCATCGCCGTAGTTGTACGTGGCGAAGGGCCCCTGGACATGACTATCACCCAGGTATGCGATCGAAGACCCGCGAAGGAACGGGGGCCGGGAGGGGGCGTCGAGGATACCCATTTAGCTCACCACAATCTGGGGTACGTTGGTCGCCGCGCCGTTGGCGTTGCGAGTGATGGTCGGCTGCGTGAAGGTCTTCGTGACCGGAGAGCCGTAGGTGATGTTGTAGGCGAGTACCGCCCCGTTAGCGTCTCGGCTCGTGATCGTGAGTGTGCCTGGTGTCCCATCGGGCCATGCCACACCAGCGCTCATAACCTGGTCCGAACCGTCCAGAGTCACCGCTCCAACGATCAGGAGATCAGGGCTTTTTGCCGCCTGGACAAGCCCAAGAACCTGCCCGGCTCCGAGCCTGGTCGGAAGGCTTTCGTCCTTCACTCGGCCATCGTTGCCGACGATTGCCGTCTTGATTATTGCCATGATTCTGGCTCCTTATACAGTGATTAGTAGGACGTTGGGATTGGTCGGGTCAACGGCCACCGTCCCGTCTGACTTGGTGCTGATGAGCAACACGTTTGGATTTGAGGGGTCCACTGCGAAGCCGCCGCCCGCGGCTGTTGCGGACGCAGCTTCGGCGGCAACCTTTGCGGCTGCGGCCGAGGCAGCAGATTCGGAGGCTGAGCCTGACGCTGTGTTCGCGGCCTCCCGAGCCGCTTTAGCTTCGTCCAACACCGCCTGGGGCGAGGACAGGAACCCTGTCAGGCCGCCGCCCGACCATTTCACCCGCATGCTTGGGGCCCGGAAGTTCGGCCCAAACGCGTCCGGCGAGGATGTCAAGGGGTTGGCCAGCGGCAGTCCGTTCGGGTCAGTCAAAACAAGAGGCGTCGTACCCGCAGTGTCTGCCTCGTCATAGATCGTGATCTGCGCATTCGGGGCCCGGGTGAACGTCACGGCATCAACGAATAGCGCCGCCTCGAAAGGGTACGTAATCATGAGGCATCCTTGTGGTCTGCGCGGTGCGCTGGGCGGTCATCGGTCCTCTGTCCGGCTTGTTCGAGGATCGAAGCCCACCAACGCAGGATGGTCGTGTAGGCGAGCTGCTGGGCACCGTAGACGGCAAGGATTGTCTGCGCCCAACCAGCAGTGCTGTAGAGCTGACCACTGACCCACAGATAGCCGGTAGCGATCGCCAGAGAGACGACGATCGGTACGGCCACCTTGATGACCTTCGACCAGGACTCGGACTTGGCCCAGGCAATTCCGAGCGGAGAGACAACGGTGAGGACCGCCGTCATGATGGTTGCGAGCGTCTCCACTAGAGAGCCCCTTTCGAGAGTTCGAGGACCGCAACGAAGGCGTCCACAACGGTCAGTGCGTAACAGCCCAAGCAGGTGGCGCCCGCCACCCAAAGAAATGACCGCATGGGCCTAGGCCTTGATGGTGAGGACGTTGCCGATGTAGATCTCGGCATCCGGCCCGGGAAGGCCGTTGAGTGCAGCCAGGTAGGTCGGGTCCAGGCTGTAGTAGTCAGCGATGGACCGGATGGTGTCCGGCTGTTCGATGATCCACACCAGAGGACCGGGAATCCACACCTTCTGGCCGGGGGTGATGCTGTTCTTGTCGATGCGGTTGTAGGCCGCGATCTGATCGACGGTCGGGCCGTTGTAGTAGGCCTGGATTTTGGAGAGCGTGTCACCACGCTCAACGACCCAGTGGATTTCGTTGTCACCACGGATGATCTGGCCGGGGGCAGGAGCCGGGGTCGCCGCGGGTGCCGGGGCGGGAACGGAAGCGGGGACAAGAGATGCAGGAGCGCCGCCGCCGAGAACGGCGTTGATCGACTCCCGTAAGCCGTCCATGCCGCCCGGCCAGCCAGCCGGGTCGATCTTTCCCTCCGAGGAGTATTCGAGGTGGCCCAGCTGGAGGCGCAGTTCCTCCGGCTGGTTCAGGAGGTATGTCCGCTCCAGTGCCGCGCCCAAGTGCGGCGCAACCCTGATCTGGTCCTCAGTCCAGTCGAATGGCGCGACACCGGAGGACTCCATTTCGATGCCGATGAGGTAATAGTTCCCGGCGTCCGTGGGAATCCCGGCGGCCGAACCGCGGCCCGCATGGTTCGCCAGCCCAGCGGCGACAAGGTAGACGGTGCCGTTGCGCCCGAACACGATGTTGCACAGGGGTCCGGCTAGGTCGGAGCGCCCACCGATGCACATGTTCAGGGTCGGCGCGTCGGAGCCGGCGAACGCGCCTCGGTTCGTGGCGGTGTGGTGCCAGAGGACGCCGCGCACGTCGGCCAGATCCTGCCCGGCGTAGCCCCGGGAGACCCAGCCTGCGGTCTCAACAACGGTAAGACCTGCAGCGCGAAGGACATTTGCAAGATTCGAGAGCTTCATGATGGCCCCTTTCCGGGCATGAAAAAGGCCCCGGCGACTGCCAGGGCCTTTCGTGAGTTGGTTAGGTGGTGCTGTTAGGCGGCGGCTTCTTCAGAACGGGCCAAGGACGAAGCTCCTGATCCGTCATACCATGCTCGGTGCAGTCTCGGCGCAGCTGGGAGGCGTACTCTTCCGTGATGCGGCGGTTATGCGCCTCCCGGTCGGCCCGGTCACGCTCCCTCTCAGCATCCGCCCAGGCCTCGTTGCGTTGCTCCTTCAACGTGACGTTCCGGGCGCGCTCCCGGCCTGCTGCTCCCGTGAAGAATTTCACCAGGCCTTTGATGAGTTCCAAGGCGACCATGCCGCCGCCGATGCTGACCATGGCCAGCACGAATTGTTGTGTTCCGTCCATTCGCAGGACCTCTACTTTTCGGGGTCGTAGGCGAAGTGCTTGATCTTCACTAGGCGGACGGCGAACGTGAGAAGGGCGAACGCGATGAAGCACATTGAGACGATCCGGGCGCTCGGCTGTGTCAATGGGAGCGCCAGCACCGCAGCGCCATAGATCGTGATCGCGAACATGCATGCGATCGTGGCAGGCCGTTCAAGCCACCAGATCCCCGGCAAGGTCGTCAGCGAACCGAGAACGCCGCCGAAGATCAACAGCCCGGCCCAGACATGGACAAGGATTTCGCCAAGGCCGCTCTGCATCGTCCGGGGAGGGTCCAGAAGGACGGCCGTGCCAGCGATCGCCATCATCAGGTAAGCGCCGCAATAGCAGATGGAGAAGAAGCGTGGCTCTTGGATCATCAACCACAGGTTCTTGAGGACAGCGATCATTTCATGGCCGCGATTCCGTTGAGCTGGCAGATGTTCCCTTGCGGGTACGGTCCGACCGAAATGCCAGCTCCGTTGACGACGTAGAACGTGCCGGAACGGTAACCGTTCGTCGTCCCCGGAACGAAAGTCGTGTCAACAGGCTGGAGTCCCGCGGGGAGCTTGGCGATAATCCACCGCTCAACGACCGAGCCGGTGGCGCCCGAGTACCGGACGTCAGCTGAAACCTGAAGGAGTTGGCCGCGGGACAAGATACGGGCGCTGGCCCTGGACGCGCCGTTGTTCAGCCACCCAGCTTCCAGTGGCAATTGGATCCATGGTCCCGCGCCGTCCTCGTTGACCCAGCCGGGCATATCGTTGGCCAAGAGTTCGTAGGACCATCGGTTGCCGTTGATCTTGACTGAGGCGCCCAGGCTGGCGAGGTAGCCGAGAGCCAGCTCATCCTTGGCGATCATGCCGCCGTTGCCAGCCCAGCACCGCATGTCGATGATCTTCTCCGGCGCGCTCAGACCGGCCTTCCATTTGACCAAGGCAATAGGCTGGTCATCCTCGACGCCGGGACCGGTCTTGCGCGCTGCGGGGATCTCGGGATCCGCAGATCCCGGAGTCGCCACGAGTGTGGACGGGCCGCCTGCTGCAGGCTGCCAGTTCCTGCGCACCGAGATCAGGTCGTAACGGACGCCCGAGACGATGGTGCCGCACTGCACGACCTGATCCATTGCCGCCTCGTCCGTGACTCCCCAGCCATGGGCCTTGCCCTTGGTCACGATCACCGCGTACGGGATCGACGGATGAGGCTTCACCTTGAAGTCTTCCGTGCCGTACACGCCGTAATCGGGAACACCTGCCCGGTTCTTTGCCCGGTCGGTTTCGGTCACTACTCCGTCGTAAAAGACGCTGGTCAAAGCCATTAGCGGGCCTTCCTGTCTGCGTTGTCGCGCTGCAAGGCGCGGATTCTTTTGGCCAAGGCGGTGTCCGGGTCGTCGGTGCGCTCACCCACAATGGGTGTGGCCGTGTCGCCGTCCTTGTCCCAGGACAACCGGGCCTCTCGGAGAACGTCGGTGAATGCTTGCCCGCGGATCATGGCCGTCACGCGGTCGCCCACGCGCAGCCCGTCCCCGCCGTAGCGGAAGTGCTTTGTCTCGGACAACTCGAGCGACAGCCCGGCCAGCGGCGCACCTTCTGCAAGGACTTCCTTCGCGCGGTCGGCGTAGACGTCGCCGGAGGACGAGTCACGGGCGTCTTGCAAGACCTCGATGATGTCGTTCCACGCCGTCTCGCGCGCATGCTCCGTGAAGCCTTTGAACTCGCGCGCGACGCCCTCACCTTGGCCGCCGACAACCACCCGGGTCACGGCCGGGGCTGCCAGCGAGTATGTCCCGCCGATAACCGTCCCTTTCTCCGGGGACAGGTGGTGCGCGTAGTCCCTGGGCGTATAGCAGTCCAGCACTAGGCCGTTGCCTTGCTGCCGGACGGTGACTCCGATCCCTGCTTGGTCCACGGCCGGGAACAGCCGGTCATAGGCAGGGTGGAAGCGGAATGTGTACTTCCCTGACGTGCCGCGCCCCAGGGACGGCGCCACTGCAAGCGGGTAACCCAGCCGGGTTGCGGCCTCGGCCATGACCGTCTTGACGACAGTCTCAGCCGGGCCGGTAATCGATCGGTATTCGACGTCCTGCCCGGTGAGCGGCGCCGTCGGCTTCGGCCAGGCAAGCCAGTTGTTGAGGATCCGGAAATCGTCCTCGACCGTAAAAGTCAGCGTGGCCGCCGTCGTGAACTGGCCGCCGGCCAACCTGACGGGCCCGGACATTTGAAACTCGCTGTGCCGGTAGATCATCACCCGGGCGCCAGGCTCCATGAGGTCCGCAGCCCGGCGGTGGTTCGCGTCGATCGTGAACGTCGCGGTGGACTTTACGTTGTGGCGGATGGTCGGCTTCAGATCGAGCGGCCGCCCAACCCAGCCCTTGAACTCCCAGCCTTTGTACACAACGATCTCGTAGGGAATCTCGGAAGCCACTACCAAGCCCTCCGATACCGGTTCTGCACCTCGGCAATGACGCTGCCAGTGCCAGTCATTTGGATGGTCAGCGGGCGGTCCTGCCCACGCGGAATCGCAACGAACGCCGACGTCGGGTCAAGCTCCGAGGTGCGGTCCAGCGGCGACAGGATCGACTTCGTAGCCTCGTCCCATGCCCCGTACCAGAGCACCTGTCCGTTTACCGGGTCAGTGTCCAGCTGCACGGCATAGCCCGCGGGGATCTCGAACGGGACGATGATGTCATTGCCGCCGACACCGAATGAGACGGCCGAGGTGTGACCGACAACCGTCCACACCGGATAAGCCGCGACGTCGCCGTCGTTCGTGAACGTCGCTTCCCCGAGCGCGCCGCCTGGCGATAGGTAGTGGATGGCATCCGGCGGATAACCGTAAGCAATCCGGTCCGCCTCGGTGATGTAGTAGTTGCGCATGTCGCCCTGCGCCCATGACTTCGTGACTTTCTCGCCAAGCCAGTACGGCTTATCAGCCAAGAGGTTGATGCCGTACTTCGCCCAGCCTCGCTGGATCGTGTCATGGGTCAGTTCGTCATCGGCGCTGATCAGCCGCAACCCGAGCGTCCGACGATCACCGTTCGGCAATTTCGCTGTCCAGGTGCCCTCGAAATCAGGGTCGAGACTGCGCCAGAAAGCACGGTCCCGCTCCATGAACTCCGCGGAGCTCTTATCCGAGTACAGGTAAAGCGGCCAGAAAGCGTCGCGGTCCTTGGTTGACGTGCCGAGATGCCGCGAGCCGGCCACCGCGGGCGACGAACTGGACTGCCGCTCAAACGACGGCATTTGCAGCCCTCGCACCCCCGGCCGCAGGAACAAGCCTGCGGCCGGGTTGGTGAGCTCCCACTCGCTGCCATCCCAGCCCGTCCATGACAGGCCAATGCCCCGCCATGGATTCACCGGAGGCGCCGGCGGCCTGTACGGGGCGGCGTAAACGATACCCACTATGTGACCTCCTAGATTCCGAAGGCAGCGAAAGTATCGCGCCGCTTCGTCTCGATACGGTTGGCAACCTCATCCGGATCCCATCCGACGTTGCCCTTGAAGATCACGTCCCCGCGGCCGCCGGCGCTTTCGCTCCGGAGGGTCGCGAGCCGGTGAATATCGGCCCACTGCTGCGGGTTCAGGATTGCCTCGGGCTGTCCTGTCCGGTTGACGACCTGCGAGACGCCCGGGGGCAGGATGCCGCCGAGGTCATACAGCGCGGGATCGCCGATTGCGGAGCCCTTGCCGCCGCCAGTGATGACGTCCGCGACAGTGCTAAACAGCTTCTTGCCGATGCCGATGGCAATGTCAGCCATGATGCCCGCCGCTGGGAACGCCGACTTGAACTGCGAGAGCAGCCCGTCGATGATCCCGCCGAGCGGGTTGAAGCCGCCGCCCGATGGAATCCCGGCCCCGCCCAGGTAACCGTGCGGGTCGATGTCGTTGGGCCAGCCGCCCGCGAACGTGCCGAAGTGCAGGTGAGGCCCGGACGTGATGCCCGTATTGCCTGACAGCGCAATCTGCTGCCCGGCCCGGACCATCTCACCAACCCTCACGGCCATCGAGGACAGGTGAGCGAACCACGTCTGGATGCCGGAGCCGCCGTCGACGTGGATCTCGTTTCCGCCCCAAACACCCGGAGCCGCAATGCCAGGACCGGACCAGCTAACCCGGCCGCTCTCCGTGGCGAACACCGGAGTACCGACCGACGCCGCAAGGTCGATGCCCTTGTGGACCCGGTTGTAGCCCTGCGTTTCGACCATCTGCTTTAGCGGGTTCACGAACCCGCCGTTCATGTAGCCGGCGAGCGAGTCTGCCAAGGCGTACAGGTTCCGCACGCCAGCGCGGCGGGTCTGTTCCTTGGTGAACACGAACTCGCCGCCGTGAACGATGCCCGCGGGCTCGTCCTTGGCGCCGTTGCCGGTGTAGCCGCCATTCATGAAGCCCTTGGGCAGCGCCACACGGGGCAGCTTGTCCACGCCCGGCAGGATCCCGGCAATGGTGTTGAACGCGCCAATCAGACCGTCATTGATGACCGTGTCCACGACGAAACGGACCGGAGCCTTAGCGATATCGAGGATCGTGTCCCAAATTTTCTTGACCGCATCGACACCGGTCTGAAAAGCATCCGGGATGGTCTTCGTGATCGCCGTACTCAGGAAATCGAACACAGGCTTGATGACGTTGTCCCAAGCCCACTTGATCGCCGAACCGATGCCGTCGAAGGCAGGCTTTACGACATTCTGGTAAAGCCAATTCACGGCCGGCCCGAGGATGTTCTGGAAGAAATACACCCACGTGTCGATCGTTGGCTTGATGACGTTCAGCCACACCCAATTAATCGCCGAACCGATAGCGTCAAACACTGGCTTGATGACGTTCGCGTAGAGCCAGTTGACCGCCGCCGGGAGGGTCACTTGGAGTATGTACGCCCAGGCATCAATTGTCGGTTTGATGACGTTCAACCACACCCAGTTGATCGCCGCGCCGATCCCGTCGAAAACGGGCTTGATCACAGATTCGTAGAACCATGTGAACACGGCGGCAAGGACGTCCCGGACGAAACCGATGGCCCCGTTGAAAATCGCGACGGCCGCGTTCCACCAGTCAGCGATGGTCGAACCGATCCCTTGGAAAACCGGGACCATGACGTTGTTCCACCACCACATGAAGAGCGGCGCGAGGATGTTCTGAATGATCGAAACGACCACCTGAAAAATGCCCCGGAACAGCAGATAAAAGCCACCCAGGACCACCGCGGCGCTATCGAAAACCGGCTTCAGAATGTTCGTGTAGAGCCAGTTGAAGACATCGCCCACGAAGCGGACAGCGGCCATGATCCCGTCGAAAACGGGCTTGATGATCGACTCGTAAACCCACTGGATTACAGCGCCGATACCTTCAAAGACCGGCTTGATTATGTCCGTCCACAGCCAGCTAAAGAAGTCGCCAACCGCTTTCAGGGCCGCATCGACGCCGTCCTTGAACCAGCCCACGTTGTTGTAGGCCCAGACGAAACCGGCCACCAGCGCGGCGATAATGCCAATCGCCCAACCCACGGGCCCAAGAGCGATAACCCAAGCCGCAGCCATCTTGACGGCCTGCGCGGTAGCTTGGGCAGCCATCGCGATCCAGCTAGCGATGATCGAAGCCTTCGCGACAAGCATTGCCGCCACAGCCTTTACCGAGTCCCACTGATACATGAGCCAGATAGCGGCCGTGATAGCGCCAGAACTAACCGCAGCCGCAGCCATGGAAACCCATCCGGCGACCATGACAACGACAGCCCACGAGTGAGTAAATGCACCCTTGACGGCCGCACCCTTCGAAGTGGCCCACGCTTGCGCTTGCTTGGCCGCGGACGCGATAGCCTCGACGCCGAGCGCCACCCAGTGCGGGATGAGCGTAAAGGCAATGAGCCCGGCGATGATGCCGATGGGCTCGCGCATATCCCAAAGGAACTTGGCTACCTCGCCCCCGGTCGAGAGGACCTTGCCGAGCGCGTCAGGAATCTTTAGGACCATGTCGCGGACGGTCAGAAGGAAGTCAACGAAACGGGAATCCTCTTCCCAGCCGAACGCCTGCCGTAGCTTCCCCGTGTAGTCGCCCCCGACGACCAGGTCATAAAGACCCTTCGCGCCGTCGCGGACCTTCAGAAGGAAATCGACCAACTGAGAATCTTCCTCGACATGGAAAATCTCGCGAAACTTGGACGTGAAATTCCCGCCAACAACCAAATCCCAGATCGCTTGCGCACCAGAAAGGGCCTTGTCAAGGAAGGTCCCGATTGCCGCGCCGGCGATCTTCGCGCCCTCTTCGAGAGGCTTGAGCCAGTTGATTGCCCCAGCGAAGAACTGCTGGATTTTCGGGTACACGCCGGACAGCAGCGAGGCGCCGATGCGGCCAACTGAGGCGATGGTGTTCTTGAACGCCCCCCGTAGGGTTTCGCCTGACTTGAGCGCAGCCCCGCCGAGACCCTTCTCCATGGCGTTCTGGAAGGTCTCAAAATTGATCTTGCCTTCGGATGCAAGCTTCACGGTTTCCTCGGCGGACTTGCCGAGCTCCTTGCCAAGCAGTTGGATAATCGGGATACCGGCGTCGTTCAGCTGGGCGATAACGTCGCCCTGGATTTTGTTGGACGCGCTCACCTTGTTGAAGATGGCTCCCATTTCGCCCATGCCGACACCAGCGATGGTCGCCGCGTCGCCTGTGAGCTTGAGGGTTCTCTCAAGATCCTTGCCGGGCTTCACGCCAGCAGCGACGGCGCCAGCTGCGACGGTCGCGGCATCACCAAGCCCAAAAGCGGTGCCCTTCACGGCGGCCATGGCGTCGTTCATGATGCCCTGCACGGTCTCAGCCGAGTGGCCCAGGCCGCTCAGCTTGGCCTTCGCCTCCTCGATTGCCTGGAGCCGCCCGAAGCCCTTCGCGAGGGCCGTACCAAAGGCCGCGCCGACGGTCAGCCCGCCGGCGATCCCGGCGGCCTTCATGGTCCCGGACATGAACCCGCCAACAGCGCCAGTAAGTTTGCTGCCGAGGCTCTTGCCGGCGCTGTCTCCAGCGCTACTTGCGGCGCCGTCGAGCTCCTTGCCAACCTTCTTCTGGAGGTCCTTGAATACCGGAACCACAAGGATGTCGGCTACACCGATCGTGGGCATGAGGGCCTCCTATGAAGTTGTCAGATGTCCTCCGGAGAGAATCCGAACTGCTGGACGAACATCTCTGCCCAGTTGCGTTCCGCTGCCTCGACGGCGCGGTCAATCTCGGTGTACGGGGCGGGGAACGGCGTCTCTTCGCCAGGCTTCCCGCCGGCCGCTGCGATGCTGATTTGCCGCAGCCCTTTGACGGCGTGGAGGATCTCGCGCAGCACAGTGATGTTCAGGTCAAACTCTGAGATGTTTGGTGACCAAGGATCAGCGTCATCCTCACGGCGTGAAAGCCTCTGCTCAGCCAAGATGACGGCCATTTCGGGATCGTTGGCGATCGCCTCGTTGAGCCTGCAGGCGGTGGGGAGCATATCGATCAGTTCGAGCAACCCAACCCACCTACCAGCGGCGTACCATTCCGCCAGATCCACGCCGTACTCCCGCAGGAGGTCGGCGCGGATCTGGGGACGGTAGCGGCTTACTAGCTCGCGGAGGCGGCGCCGTTTCCCGCGGTGCCTACCGTCTGCTCGTAGTAGGCGATTGCGGCCTGTACGACGGCGCCCAGCTCGCGGACGGACAGCTTCTCAGCCTTCAGCGCCGCAGCGTCAGCCTTGGTCAGCCACTTCCCAAGAGCGTCCCAGTTGGTCGAGCTCTTGCTCAGAGCGCCGAAGATATCCTCGGCCTCGACCGACTCGATCGCGTAAATGTCCGGGAACGTGATGACTTTCGAACCGGACAGCGCAACCCGGAACGGGTCCGGCTTGGCGACCTCCTTGCGAAGGCTTACGAGGGACAGGTGGACGGTCGGCTTGTCATTTGCAGCCATGGTGTTACCTCCGGGTGTGAGGGGTGGATTTACTTGGTGGTCTTGGCGGTGTCGGCCTTGGGGGCCTCGGCCTTCTCTTCGGTGTAGCCGTCGCGGCGAAGCTCAGCGGCTTCGGTAGCTACGGCAGTCTCGACGGCGTGCTTGCCGTCCTTGGAAATGAATCGGGCCATGATCGACTCCTGAGAACTTCGGGTGTGAGGTGGAAACGGTGCGCGTCGCCACACCCGGAAAACGACGCGCACCGTGCTTGAGGGGGTTAGGTCGCGGCAGTGAAACCGAGGACCGTCTTGGCCTTCAGGGCCCCGGTGCCGCCCATAAAGTGACGGAGAGGAACGCCGGTCACCGCGTCGGTGAGCACTTTCATGGTCAGCGGGGTAGTAACCGGATCGGTCGAACCCCACTTCTGCGCGTCTGAAGCCGACAGCTTCGTGGCACCGTACGCGCGACCCAAGAGCCACTGGTTATCTGCCGGGCCGTCAACGCCGAGCACCAACATCTGGTATTCCTTGTTGCTCGGCATTTCGGGCTCGTCGAACACGATCTCGCCGGTTGTCGCTGACTGGGTGACGGCGGAAAGGTCGGTTCCGTAGGCCAGTTCAAGCATGTGCTGGCGGCCATGTTCCAGTGGTGTGAACTTCACCGACCTGGCAACCTCAGTCACGTCAGTGCGAACCGCGCCGCTGTAACCAAGAGCCTTCACTTCCTCTTCTGAGGCGTCCCGGCCGAACTCGATCCCGTCCGGCGTGATCATGCCAACCGGGAGCCATCCCTCGGTCTTGAAGTCGGCGAGACCACCGTCAGCGGCAAAGAGGGTGGTCGGTAGCGGCTTATTTTCCGATGCGGCGCGGAGCAGGACGACAGCCTTTTGAACCTTACGGATAAGGCCTCGGTTGTCAGATTCCTGACGAAGTGCTTCAAACGTTGATGCCATGACGAACAGACCCCTTTCAAGGGCTCAGAGTTGGTTAGATCCCCGAACGGGGCTAGATCGGCCGGGACGTTACAAGGAAAGTCGCGACGGCCTTATTGAGTGTGTCGGACTGGTAAGGAACATCGGCCGGGGTTACGTCGGCCTCGATGCTGTCGATGAATCCCGACGGTGTTTCGATGTCCGTGCCGATAAGCGATGCAGCGACAGATTCGAGCGTGTTGACGGCGGCTTGGCCCGGCGCGTAAACCTCGATCGTGGCCCGGTCCACACGGTCAACGAATCCCCGCGTGCCGCCCGTGACGTAGATAAGCGCCATAGGGAACGGGCCCTTGATCTCGCCGTAGTCGCCTGCAGGGATTTGGTAAACGGCCTTGACCGGCTCACCAAGATGCGTGGCTCCGTCGATCAGATCGAACAATGCATCGCGCGTGTCCGGGAAAACGAGAGCGTCGATCATCTGCCCCTCGCCCTCATGGACTCTGCGACCCGGAGCAAGATCGCGTCTCGCGTGTCACGCCAGTCGGCCCGGGACTCGCGCACCACGGCTCCGGCGCGCCGATCGTTCGCCCAACCGACGGTGACCGTCGAAGGTGCGGCCTCATAAGTGCCCCGGCCCACAGCCTGAGCGTTACCTGCCAGCCGCTGCGCGGCGGCCAAGGTTGCCGCCGCGACCGCCGACGACGTCCCAAGATCCTTGAGCCCGGCATCCTCGGCCAAGTACGACTTGGAACCGGGTACTTTGTGCAGACCCATCAGCCCATCACCAACCCAACCTCGGAACCTAACGGCCACTCACCCGGGCGACCCTCAACAGACCATGTACCGGCCATGCGCGCACCATCAGGCACGCGGATCCGGTCGGCGGGCAGGAACGTGAAGCCAGGATCCCGGTAAAGGACAGCTTTCGAGTCAACGACGTCGGACCGGTCCAGCGGCTCCGCCGTCGCGCGTGGGCCGATGATGCAGTCGGTCACGGGGATCTCCTGCGCCGGCAGGGGATTGCCCTTGGCGTCACGGCCACCGCCGCGAAGCACCACAACGTCAGTGCGCCACGACTTCGGGAACATGCTCACGATGCCCATGTCAGCCTCCCGTGTGGATCGTCCAAGCCTGACGTCGCTTCGACTTGGCAAGGAGCCGCTTGTCAGCAGCGGTCAGGTAGAGGCTGCCGTCAGGGTTCGCCATCTTGCCGCCCATGCTGAACGGCCCGGCACCGAACTGGAATGACTCCATCCCGGCCGGCGGCCCGTTCTCGTCCTTCGGCTCAAGCGCGCGCTTGACCATGCGGCACACGACCAGGCGCGGCACATCAGCGTCAATCAGTCCACC
Organism: Arthrobacter sp. NPDC080073; assembly: GCF_040686575.1. NCBI lineage: Bacteria > Bacillati > Actinomycetota > Actinomycetes > Micrococcales > Micrococcaceae > Arthrobacter > Arthrobacter sp. NPDC080073. The sequence continues at coordinate 61,409 of NZ_JBFBKR010000017.1, read as the reverse complement.
GATGATGCGGCCGTCGAGATCCGGGTACAGTGCACAGACTTCAACGGATGCTTCATGAAGCTTTTGCTGAGCCTCGGATTCTTTCGCGGCTGGAAGAGCCGACCAGTGCTCCTGGAGGTCTTCCAGCGTCGCGTAGTCGGCCGCCATTGGTTAGGCCTTCCGGGGACGGCCGCGGCGCGCAGCCGGCGCGGTGAAGTCGGGGGCGTCGGTCTTCGCGGCGGGGTCGACGTCGTCGCCTTCGCCGTCACCCTTGCCAGCGTCGTCGGCCGGATCGCTGTCGGCGCCTTCCGAGCTGCTCTCGCCGTCAGCGCCACCGTCGGTGAAGTCAGAGGCGTCGGTCCCGACCTCGGGCACAAGGCAATGCTTGCCGACGAGACCTTCCGCCCACTCGGGCAGCTCGTCACCCGGAGCAAAGTGCACGGGCCCAGACTCATCATGAACAAAAACATGTGCGGCAAAAGTCGCCACATTAACTCCTAAAGATTGGGGCCGAACGGCGCCCGGGCTCGAAGCCCAGGCGCCGCCCAGCGGTCAACTAGAGAACCTTGGCCACGAAGGACAGGTTCGCGTTCGCCAGAACGGGAAGGGCGATGGCATCCGAGACAACCTCGGCGATCATCGGGGGCTTCTCGTTCTTGTAGACACCGACGACGACACCGGGCTGTTCGGACGGCTCGATGGCGTAGTTGGAATCCATCGAGGTCAGCGTCTGGCCCCAGAAGGTTGCACCCATCTCCGACTGCCCGGACTGCGGATCAACCGGGGCAGGCAGGAACATCAGGCGGTCATCAGGAAGCACCCGGCCGGAAGCCGTCGAGCGGTCGTAGATGAACAGTTCCGGCAGGCCCGCGGAGGTCAGGAGGCCGCGCACGTCAGCTTCCAAACCGGGGCGGGTGGCGCCGTTCGCCAGCAGCGTGGCGAACTCCTTGCCTGCGGCCAGCGCACGGAACACGCGGCGAGGCATGAGAATCGCACCAGCATCGGTTCCGTTGTTCGTCGCGGAGTACACATCCGACCATGCGTTCAGGTCAGACATGCGGCTCACGGTCGGATCGGACCAGAGCGACGCCGCCGTGACGCTATGGGTGCCCGAGCGTCCAAAGTCATCATCGGAGATGAAGTTGCCCTGATTGATCGTGGCTTTGCCAGTATTGAGCACGGTGCCACGCAGGCGCTCGATGCGATGGGCTACAGCCGTCGCAGCGTTCTTGATCTCCTTGAAGATCGAAGCCCGGATCAGCTGATCCGAAGCGTTACGCAGCCTGAGCTGGTCATATTCGGAGACGGGGCGGTTCTGCCCCAGCGCAGGAAGTTCGAGCGTGACTCGCTGGCCGGAAGACGACCCAGCGGTGCTCGGCTCAGCGTCGAAAGCACGGAACTCGGCCTCCTGCACAAAACCGGCCTGGCCCTTGAGGAATCGAACGGTGATGTCAGAAACTTCAACGTTCGGTAGCCAGCGGGCCAACGAAGGCTTGTTGACCTCGAGTGCGGCCAGCTCGGCGCGCACGAATCCGGTAGCTTCAGCGGGGGTGATGAGATCAGTCCAAAGCATAATCAGTCACTCCTTTCTTAGACGTAGACGATGGTCGTAGCGGACAGCTTCGCGGCCGCAGCGGGCTTGACGAAGGCACCCGGGACCTTGGAGGCAACAACGCGGCCGTGGTCCAGCAGCGGTGCAGGCACATTGGTTGAACCCTTGACCTTGAGGTCAAAGAGAATGTGACCGGCGAGAATGCCAGCACCGGTCACGGTCGCCTCAGTGGCGTCGTAAGGAACCAACAGGCCAGCCACCTTGGCGACAGGCTGTCCGGAGCGCAGGAAACCGTCCGGGTAGTGGGTTGCTTCGGTGAAAGCGGCTACATTGACCGTCTCGGTGCGGGCATTGCCAATGGCATGTCCGGAGCCGAGCCACGCAAGGTTTCCGCTGCCGAAAGTTTCAGTTGTAAGACGTGGCATGGTTGATCCTTCCTAGGAAGATTTGGGATACATGGATGCATGAAGCTCTCGGCCGGCGGCGATAGAGCCGCCAGTCGGGTTGTTTTCGCCGGAGCGTTTGCCGGATTCGTGAACCGGGCCAGGCTTCCCCTCGGCGCGGGCGTAGAGCTCGGAGATCTTCTTGGCAGACGCCAGGTAGCTGGCCTCGTCCGTGCCGGTTACCAGGTCTTGGTATTCCTTGGGCACGGGGTGCTCAGCCAGTGCGGTGAGACGGGCATTGGCGGCCTTGAGCCTTGCGTTCTCGGCAGCCTGATCGTCACGCTCCTTCTGAGCCCGCTGAATGTCGGACAGCTTGGCGTCCTCAGCAGCCTGAATTTTCGCCTCAGCATCAGCGGCACGCTTTTCGGCAGCAGCTCGAGCATCGCGCTCAGCCTGCAAAGCCTTCAGTCCGCCCTCGCCAAGCTTCTCGCCGGCGGCCTTCGCGGCGTCCGCTGCTGCAGCGTCGGCTGCGGCCTTATCGGCCAGGGCCTGCGCAGCAGCAGCCTTTTCAGCGTCCGTCTGGTCCTCCATGACAGCGTCACCAAAGGTGAGCCGGTGGAAGGCCATGAGCTTCTGGATGCCGCCGGGGGCGGTGATGTCGATGCCGTGGGGAAGATTCTTGCTCAATTCGAACTCCTTATTGGATGCCGTATCGCACGGCGAATAGCCCTGCCCGCATCGCACGGAAGGGAGAGTGTGAACCGCCGGAGCGGTTAGTGGGTGTGGACGGCGTCGGTAACTGCGTCTGGGTGAAGCCTGCGGAAGGCCGCGCTGATGTCCTTGATGTCGCCCGATGCGGCCTCGGCGCGGGCTGCCTCGTACATGGCGAGGTAGTCATCCGGGAGGTAGCCGGGCGGATAGTCAGAGGCCTTGCCTATCCGAACAACCGCGCAGTTGCAGTCGCCGTGGAACGCATCGCCTTTGCCAGTGCCGCGCCGATCGCCGGCGGATTGCTTGGACAGGTAGACGGCGTCGCGCGAGGCAAGCACCAAGCACCAGCTACATGTCTTGGCGCCGGTCGGCACGCGAGCCCATCGGGCGCCTTCGCGCTTGGCGTTGTAGGAGATCGCATCGCGGCCCGGCTGCTTCACGTACTTGTCCGTCGCCGACAATAGACCGCCAAGCATCGAAGCAGGATCCGGGGTCCACAGCTGCTTGGCGAGGTAACGGATCTTCGCTTGTACAGCCGATTCAGGAATGCTGGCCGCACCAGCCGCCGCCTGGAAAATTCCAGCCGCGCCGGAAGCCGCCCGGAGCTCGTCGTAATAGTCCAGGGCCAGCGTTTCAGCGACCGAACCATACTCCGACACCAGCAGCGGCACGAACTCCAAGAGAGCGTTGCGCACAGCCTCCGGCTTTGCCAGATTCAGCGTGCCAAAGAACCCGGCCAGCTCATCACGGACAAGCTTCGAAAGCCCTGCGTTAGCCGCCCGGAACTGCTCAATGATTGGGTCCGCCACTACTAACCGCCAGAGCTAAACACGGGCGCTGCGGATGCCTTCGAAGCTGCCACAAGGGCGTCGAGACGCTGCCCTGCCTGCGCGCGCTTCGCATACGTAAGGTTCCGCTCGATCTGCGACTTGGAGAGCCCGTATTCCTCCATGGCAACCTCAGGATCGCCATTCGGGAACGCCGTCGTGTACTTCAATGCCGCGTCAGACCGGGCAGCACGAGTGGGTGTGCCAGCGTCCGCAAAGTTAGCTGCCAACCCGCGCAACTCGGCAGCCATGGCCGAGGTTACCCCGCCATATTTGACGGCCAGGATCGTGCGGGCCAGCGCCTCGTGTGCAATCTTGTAGCTGATATCCCGCTCGTGCTCAACCATGGCGACCATGTCCGACTCTGAAGCGAGAATCGCATCAGCCGAGGACGGATTGTCGTGGATGATGCCGAGATAGCCGACCGGGATTGACAGCTCACTAGAGACCATTAGCCCGATGGTTCGCATCATCTCCGAGTGCGGTTGCATTGAAGCTTGCTGGAGTTGCTTGATGTCCGGGCGGACAAGCTTCTGCTCGTCCTCATCGAACACGTCAGGCAGCGCCCACATGCCGCCAATCAGGGCTTCCAGAGGTGAGATCCGCTTACCGTCCGGACCGGTGAAGTGTGCCTCGTCAGCGCCCAGCAATGCCCGCTGTGGGGCAGAGAAGAACTCGGCAGTGACTTCCTGCCGGAGCATCGTCCGCACGCCTTTGTCGATGTAGCCCATCAGCGGGCGGGTCACCCTCGACCGACCAAACGGGCGAGACAGAGACCAGCCCCAGATGTACGGGATGCACGGAACGAGATCCGGCACGCCGTCAATCTCCTTCGTGACGATCCAACCGTTCACCGTGGACTCGACCCGCAACGTCAAACCCGGCACGTACAGCAGCGCCACGGTCGCGGACACCATCTCCAACGCCAGGACTACCCGATTCGTCCGGGCGTCAACCTCAGCCGTAGCCTCAAGAGCCGTTCGGGCTGCAACGATCACCTCAGGCTCACCAAGAGTGGAATCGCCAGGGGTCACAAAAACGAACGCGACAGAATGCTGCAAAGACGACTCAATTGCCATCCGCTCCACAGCGCCAAGGTAGTTGTCCTCGAAAGTTGCGTTTACCTCGTCCAGCAGCTTTGACGGGCGCGGAAGAGTGAAGCCGTCAGGCCGGATCCGCGACGCCGGAACCTTGATCCCCTTCGACGCCCAACCAATCGGCGTCTGAAAGTCGATCATGTGCGGCGGAACCGAAAAGCCAATCTTGTCGAGACGCTTCTTGTCCTCGGCATAAGCCTCCCGCAGGTTGTTACGCGAGGCCTTACGCCGGATCGTGGACAGCATCCGGTAAAACGCCGTCGACTCCTCAAAAGAGAGCTTCCGAACTACGTCAAGAACAGCCACCAGCGTCACCCCTAACCAACAATTGCGTGTCTCGGCTTCCTCTCAGAAGCTGGAAGACGACGTTTAGCAAACTTGACGGCGCCGAAATGGGCGCACGTAACGGAAACGATCGGAGACAGATCAACATCGAGGCTCAGACGGTTCCACTTGAATGAGCCAGGACGGTTCTTGATCTGATCCTTCACCGTGTTTTTCGCGGAAAGATCAAGATGCTCCTGCCCGAAGTGCGAGATCGCCGGATGCTTCTCCACAGCCTCGTGCAAACCAGCGCACGCCTGTGTGTACTCAGCGGCACCAAGGATGAACACGTTCATCCTCTTGGCTTTCAAAGGCGCTTCAAGCAGGTCCCGGGCCGGAGAGAACGAATCAATGACGATCGGAAAACGCCGCCTAGCACGCTCCCACAACCACTCAACGAGCGCCGTAGTGCCCCGCTCATCGAAGGGAGCGTCAGCGGCCAACTCAAGATGGATGCCGTCGCCTTCAGCAAACGTCGAAACACCGATGGACACCTTGGTTCGCTCCGGGTTCATGTCCACGCCGTATGCGGCAATAGGCCACTCAGGATCCGGGTCATCAATCGCCAGGTCATCCCACATAGTGAAGGCGCGTTTGCCTGCCTCGGTAGGTGTAGGCCACATGTTCAGCCGCTCGCGCGCGTAGGACCGCGGGGAGAACTCATTGAGCTCGTCCTGAATCGTCTCCAAAGAAATGCGAATGCCCAGCGCCGGGTTGGCGTCTGCGGCATTTCGTAGATCCCGGACGAACTCGGCAAGCTCGGAGTCAGTCATTTTGTCGACGTCGCCCTTGGCGGAGTGCTCCACCCACGCTGCGCGCTTATTCTTGCCCGTGACCGCGTTGTTCCGGACACGAACAAACGGTTCGCCGCGCTCGGACAGGTCTTTGGGCGGCGTGCCCATGAAAATAGTTACCGGGTCGCCAGAAGGGGCCGCCGAAATCGTCGGCTTCAGAGCCTCCTGCTCGTCCTCTTCGTACTCCTGTGCCTCGTCAACCACAAGGACGTCGAAGGACGAACCGCGACCCGCCCCGCCCGTGCGGGCGCCGAGCTCGATCATGCCGCCGTTGTCCAGCACGATGGCTTCCTGGCCATTGGTCTTGCGGATCTCAATGACCATGGCATTTAGCTCAGGGAATCTGGCGTTCGGGTCGTTGACCTTCTGACCGAAAAAATGAAGCAGGCGCTTGAACGCCTTCCGCGCCGAGGTGAGCAGGTGCGAGGTGTGCAGGATCTTGAGGCCCAACTGAACAAGCATGTACAGTTCGACAGCCTCCAGACTGCCGTTCTTGCCGTTCTGCCGCGGCACTGAAACGCCCCACGTGCCAGCACACCAGCGGCCCGTCGTCGTAGTCCGCAGCCACGCGCGCACAACCTGCGCCTGCCACTCGTCAAGGATCAGGCCGTAACCAGCGGCAAGGTCGATCGCGGCCTCAGCGTGGTCGCACGAATACCCGCGAGGAGTCGGAGCGATGTAGAAGCGGGCGTCCTGCGAACCCTTCAACGGACACCACCACCAGTCAGGCCTTCTTCAACCCCCGCGCCTTGATTCGATCAAGCGGGGTAACATTCGTCGGCATCGGCACATTGGCCGGCTTCGCGGCAGCGTCAGCCGGGGCAAGCTTCGAAAGGATCGTGGAAAAGGCGATCGCCTGCTGGCGGGCCTCAGAAAATACGTTCTGGAACTTCACCTCGACGTTGTACTCGCCGTCCTCACCGGATTCCATGTCCAGCCGGAACTGCATGAGGTTCAGGACGCCCTTGCCCTGAATGATGTTGTCCAACTCGTCCAAACGGTCAGCCAGTCGGGCAGCCTCAAGCACCAGCGCATTCCGCGGTACATCCTCGGTGGCCATCGCTTCCCAGATCGACAAGCCACGCTCACCAAGACCTGCAACAGGGTCAGAAACGGTCATGGATGCCCCTGTCTGTGCGCCTATTGGTCTTCTAGGATCCGGGCTGGCTTGTTGAAGTTCTTCTTCCCGTATTGGACAATCGGCTGCCATACGTCGTGCATCCAATCCGGCTCTTCGCCCGAATTCTGCATTCTCACGTGGTCTTCCACCAAAAGCATGTTTGCAGCCTGCGCAATTTCTGAGAGCAGGCCAGAAACGCCGTCAGCAGGAACATCAGACGGCGATCGGACGTCCTCCCCAGCCAGGTCGACATAGAAGCCGGCCTGCTTCTTGAGGTTGTATTGTTTCGCGATAACCGCAAGATCCTCTTCTGACTTGGCTTCCGACGCAAAGCTGGCGAACCAGTATTCCCACATCATGCTTACGCCCTGCCCGTATTGGGCAGCTTGGGTAATTTTCGCCGGGTGGCTTCTCGCCTGCTTCTCGAAATCGGCTGGGATTTCGACATCCGGCAGGTTCCCCGCCCACGCATGTTCGGCTTCGCTGTACAGAAGCCAAGCCTTCCCAAGTTCCTCGGCGGCGAGTACTCCCAGAGCCTGGGCCCGTCCAGGAGAACCATGATCAAGAAGAAGCTGGGCATCCACGAGGAGGGCAACGACATTTCCCATAAGTGCCCTCCACCAACGGCGGGCAAATTGTGAATCGACGGTAGTCACAAAGTGATGCTACAGGCGGTTCCTAAGCTCGGGGGGATATTTTCGCTAATGCCTAGGGGTGCGAACGGGAGGCCCCGGGGAGGGGTCCCTCCCCATACCCCGATATGGGGTTCTGGGATACGAGTTTTCGTATCTGGGGTTATCCACAGGTCACCATCGGCGGCTGGTTTTGAGCGGTTTGACCGCCATCACTGTTGCCGCTTTGGGTGCTTGGCGGTTGCCTTTGGATTGGTTGCATCTGCGGCATATCACGATGACGTTTGATAGTTCGTCTCGTCCGCCTTTGGCGTGTGGCACGATGTGGTCTGCTTCGGCACTGCATGGTGTGCGCCCGACGTCGTAGTTGAGCGTGACACCGCAGTGAGGGCATCGCGTCTGGCCATTGGATTTGGCTAGCTTCTTGGCTTGGCGTGAGATGCGCTTCCATGTGGCTGTGCCGGTGCGTGAGGTAGCGATGCCTACCTCCTAATGCTTGTCTCTGGTTGTGCTTCCGGTTTGCCTGAGACGGTGGCCGGTATGTGGTGCCTTGGCTTGCGGGTCGCGGGACGAATGATGCTTTGCTTGCCGACGTTCCAAGGTCTTAGCCCCGTACCAATTCCGCGTCGCCATCTCCTGGGCTCGGCATCACATGTTCTTGGGGATGGTGGTTCCGGTGCGGCGGCAGGTGGTGCCTTGGCAGGTGGAGAGAGCGCACACCCGGTTCCGCCTTGGTTCGCTGGCCGTTCGTGAGGCGGGGCGTGACTTTGACCGCCGCTACCGGAAAGTGGGTCTCCCCGGATTCGAACCGGGACTGTGCAGGTTTTGAAGCTGCTGTCTCTGCCGTTGGACTAGAGACCCTTGTGGCCCGCGCTCATGGGGGTTGTCGCGGGCCGGACGCTGCCTCTCGGCTGTGCCTCGATTCGGGGAACCATTGTGGTTCCCGTGGGCTGGGGCGGCTTTGCACCGCCGACGATTTCAGGTCGCCCTCATTTGTCCAGCCCTCCCGCCGTTCATGTCCGGCGGGCTATTCAGTTGTTGGTTCTTGTGCCAGGCCCGGGCTTGGCGCGCCTCGCCCGGGTCCAGCGTTGCAACGGTCACCAGCCGTTGCTCTTGCTTCCCGGTTTCCCGGGGAAGTGATTCGGGCAACAAAAAAGGCCGATCCGAGTGGATCGACCTGAGGTTGCTGACACTTCTGCCCGCGGATTTAGTGTACCAAAACTTATGCGACTGTCCTCTTCCGCGCCCGCATGTCTTCGAAAACATTAAGGACGTCGCCAGGGTAGTAGATCTTGCGGGCTTTGATGTCCGTTGTTACCCGGTCGAGGACGTACGGAATTCGACCGAGCATTACCCAATTCTCAAAGTCCTTTTTCTGGATGATCACTTTGGCTTTGTTGCGCAGATATTCCCGCGCATCCTTTGGCGTCATTGGCTGTCCTCGAGCCTTTTCCCGGAGGCGGTCCAGAATGTCAGCGATCTCGTGGACTGTTCCGCAGGCCGGACACTTGACTGAGTCGTCGTACGGGTCTGCGACCAGCCGACCGTCACACAGCGTGGGCGCGTCGCCGTCTTCGAGCGGCGCACCGCAATGGCCAAAGACTCGTTTGTCTTCGGGTCCCCAGACGAGCTCCCGTGCTTGCTTGACCCAGATACGGGCCATATAGAGCGTCTGCCCGGCGTTTGGATTGTCCATGGCTTCTCCGTGTGCCCGGTCCGGGAGTCTGCACAGCCATGCTTTCAACAGGAGCGCGTCGAGGTTGATGGGTGGTTTGGATCCGGGGTGCCCGGCGCCGTTGCCCATGCCCGGGCCTTTGGTGACAGCGGTCATGGTGATTGGGCCGTCGAGCATTTCCACGAGCGCGGGGACGTCTTTGAGTAGTCCGTCGAGCTCGATGATGCATTCGGTGCAGAGGTAGAGGGTTGTGTCCCGTCGGCAGTCTTCCGTGGTGCATTCGTTGCTCAAGCCTGATCTCCCCTCTCTTTGGGTTGCATCCATGGGGTGGTGATTCGGCCGCGCTCGTCGGACCATGCGCGAGATCCGCAATCCTTGCCGTTGATCCCGCATTCCACGAGTTCGTAGTGCTTCCTGTCCCAGCCCCATGCGATGACTGATTGACCCCTGTGCTGGCATTCGCCTTCGTAGTTTTCGACGGGGACAGGCCCGTAATCGCGGAACCATCGAATGTTGCCGTGGGTTTCGTCCTCGATGTGCGGGACGGTCATCGGCTGCCTCCTGCTTCGAGTTTCTGGATTTGCATGCGGAATCCGGTGGTGACTTTGACCGGCGTCCGGGGGTCGATGTCATGGTTGAGGGCGTTTTGGGCGAACGCGAAGACGTCGCCGACGGTCATGCCGGTTTTCTTGTCGTCTGCTGCGTGTTCGATCTTGATGTTGCTCATGGCTGCTCCTGGGTGATGGTGATGTCGAGTCCGCTGAGGTTGTCGGCCCAGACTTTGCGGATATTCCAGTGGACGATTCGAGCGTCGTCTTTGATGACCTTGGACTTGGTGAGTGCGTCACCGACGGCGCGTTGGAGCTTGTCGAGATCCGGGGTGCCGGCGGGCGCGTCGGCGTACTTGGTTGTCTTGGGTTTGGGTAGCCGGATCTCGCCCGCAATGGATACTGGCCCGTCGATTGTCGTCCAGTTGAGTCCGGCAGCGGCTCGGGCTGCTCCTTCGACTGCAGCGCGCCAAGCGGGCAGCTTCTCGTCCATCTCGACCAAGACGATCTTCCGCCCACGCTTGAACGCCTTCTTGCTGCCTTGACTGGCGGGAAAACCGTAGGCGACGACGCGCAGCGAGCTCATCGTCCGCCCCACTTTCGCCGGTCCCGACGTAGCGTGGGGTCGCGTGGGATGTTCGGTGGAAGTGGGATTTGGGCGAAGCTCATGGCCTCTAAGGCATCAAGTGCGGACTTAGCCTCGGGGAGCGGCGCGTATTTTGCCGCAACGGCTGTGCTTTCTCGTTCGACAGCCGCCTTCGAGGCGTAACCGGACCCGAATGCCGCAATGATTGGCGAGAAGGCAGCCGTCAATGCGGAGCCCAGCAATGCCCCGAAGTGCCCGAAGCTTCGTTCGTGCCGGTGGCATGCTTCGATGGCACGGAAGTGGTCCGGCTTGGTGACTCGGACTTCGCAGGGTTCGCAGGTGTACGTCCAGCGGGCTTTGCCTTCCTTGCGGATCATGGTTGGTCCTTCTCGGCGAGGATGAGTTCTTCGGGGGCGTAACAGACAGTGCCTCCGGCGCTGAGGCCGGATACGCCGAACGGGCGTGGATGGAGGCCTGTCTTTTCGATCTCGGTAATTCGCCCCACCTGATCGAAGTAGCCGGAATAGCTGTTGATGACGCGGACGGTGTCGCCCAGTTTGAATCTCATTCGTCCTCGATTCCGTTCCGGTTGATCGCTTCTTTCGCGGCCGCGATCATTCCGCGTTGCACGATGGATGTTGTTTGCGGTGTGTTGTCGATGTAGAGCGAGTCGGCGAGTTTCCCGTTGTCTCCGTGGGTTACTGCCCGCCTGAGAATGACGACGTCGGTGATGATGTCGCCGTCGTCCGGTTCCGCAAGCTCGACGTCGTTGCCGTCGATCGTGATCTTCATTTCTCTCCTGAGATGACTGAAGCCCCAGCGTTTGCCGGGGCTTCGTGGTGTTTTCGTTCGAGGATTCGTTGGACTAGAGCGCGGCCTTCGGGATCCGCAAACATTGCGGCCCGGCGTTCGGCGTCTTCGGATGATGTGAGCCCGTTGCAGCCGCCGTCGCATTCGCGCATGTCTCCGTAGACGTAGAAGCATCCCTCGCATGGTCGTGGTTCTGGTGGCCCGCAGCGATGGCAGCCGCCGCAAGGTTCGCCAAGCGACGGCCAGCAATAGCCGTGGTTCACGATGCTTGCCGTTCGCCGATGCTTTCGGCCTTCGCTTTGACTGCTGCGAGCTGCGTTGCGACGTGAGCGAAGGGGTTCAGTGCCCGCTCGACTTCCCTGATCGTTCCGTCGATCTCGCGCCTCACTTCGCGGGCGATCGACCTGCAGCGGGCGAGGTCGAGAATACCTTCGGCGATATCTTGCTCGGTGACGTCGTCGGGCATCAGGTAGGGCATCTTCGATTTGTAGTCGTGCTTGCCATGCTCGACCAGGTTCACGATCGTGTTGATTCGCTTCGTGTGCGGGCTGACGTGCCCGCCGCCGTTCAGGCGGGCTTCTTGCTCGCGTTGCTCGGCGCGTTCGGCCCGCTGCTTCCAGCTGTCGCGGTCATATTCTGCTCGTTTCACGACGCCTTCAAGCCTGCCAACCATGTAAGCGGCGAGGCGGGACAGTGCCGGTGCCATGTCGCCGTCGGGGGTGAGCTTCGGTGCTTCCCTCAGGATGGTCATTGAGCGGGTGCGCCTGCCTGACGGTGGTGCCATGACGCCCCACAGGTCGGGGATGGTCAGGCCCTCGATCAAGGCCGGGTCAGCGACGACGAGATACCAGCGGGTGCAGTACCGAAGCCAGGGGTCTGCCTTCGTGGGGTCGGCGAGCTCGGCCATGACGTCCGATCGGGTCACCTTGATCTCGTGCCCGATCAGGGTGTTTGCCTTTGCCCCTGCGATGGATATGGGGGCGACGAGCAGGTCGGCCCGCCGGCGCCCGCCAGGGGCTCCGATCTCGGGCATGAAGAGATGCCCCATTGCGCGGCCGTCTGGGTTGTAGTGCTGGCGTAGGAGCTCGGTCATGCTGTGGGCGGTGTGCGTCGCTTCCGTCACGGTTCTTCTTCCTCGCTTTCTGGTGTGTGGTGTTTGCCGATTTTGTCCGGCGGCCGGATCCCGGCTTTGACGTCGGCGTGGCATGAGCGGCATGTGTGGCCGTCTTGGCCGATGTGGTCTTCGCAGGGCGGCGGCTTCGGTAGTTGGCGGCGGGCGGCTTCGGGCCAGTGCGGCCCGGGGTGGAAGATCGGCGCCGGCGTCTGGCATGTCGGCTCCATGGCCTTGGTCGTCGCGGCGACGGTCAGGGCGCCCAGGCTTGGGACGTCGCTGTGCTTGTCGATGAGTGACACCAGCGAGGCTACGGGCCAGTCTGGTCGGATCTCGTGGAGCAGGTAGGCGACGGCCCGCTTTTGCTGGTCTGTGATGATCAAATTGGGATTCCTTTCAAGCCAAAAGTCCCGAACCCGCGCATCACCTAAGGTGACGATTGGTTGGAAACTCTTTTCATCACTTCTTTGAAAAGCACCTCAAACTCAAAGGCGAGAGGGGCCCACACGAGGTGAGTATTAAGTACTTGGTCTTGGTCTTGGTCTTGGGCACTGTTCCTGACGCGTTCCGTCCCGCCCTTTGTCCCGCGGGACATTCAGCGTTCCACCGCCGTTCCGGTTCTGTTCCTCCGCCATTCCGCCTTGCGCTCACGGGCCTTTGCCTTGTCGGCTTCGACTTGGCTCTTGGTGCGCTGGTATTCCTCCCAAGACAGGAATTGATAGTCATCGCCAGCGGATTCCCAGAGGCCCACCTTGATGAGCTTCTGCGCGAGTTGCTTACCCTTTGGCCACGACTCCACATACCAGGCCGGCACGAGCCCGTCCGTCAGGTAGTCGGTGCAATAGGTTCCTGCAAGTAGCCACAGGCCCATCGCTTCCAGACCAGCAGCCCGTGACTTCGGGTGGCCGTGCATTTTGTCATCCGCGTTGAACCAAGCCATCTACCTTCCACCTTTGCTCTTATGGCACCGAAGGCAGAGGGTTTGCAGGTTTTCTGGTAGGTTGGTCCCTCCGTCCGCATAGCGAATAATATGGTCCACCTCAAACGGGCTGCCAGCCCCGCACTGAATGCATGCCCTATCCCGCTCGACGACCTTCCTCCGCGTCGCCTTCGACAGTGGCTTAGTCCGCACGATGTTGCCGCCGTCGGTTATACGGTAGAGGTTGTCTCCATCAGGGCCCTTGAGCTTCAGGAGGGAAGATTCACGGGAGGTCATGGCTTTCAATTCGTGGACGCGAATTGCCTTCCAGACGTCGATGGGCATGGATCCGTCATAGGGTGGCAAGATTTCCATCGGTCCACCTCCCACGGGCCTTGATCCGCCCGTATTGCCTGGTCATTGATTCGTCCTTTCTCTGCTGGTTGGTAGCTGCTTGGTCATGTCCCGAAGGAATCCCGGGATGAAGTTGATAGGGCGTGGTGATGCGAATTGATTAGAACCTCTGGCTAACTGGGCCGATCTCCCTGTCGATAGAAGTCTTGGACTCCCGCAAAAGTGGCCAAACGTCGCCGCCGGGAGCCCTTAGAGGGGGAACTATGAACTCAGATCACTGGAATGCGCTTTCGACTCTCATTGCAACGGCAGTGGTTCTTTTGGGCAGTTTTCTGCAGATGATGACTAGGGCATCAGACTTCAAGGAAAAGCAACAACAGAGTGGCAGGTCTCTGACCCGTTTGGCTGACATCATCAATGACCGCGCCAGCATCACCGTCGCCATAGGAGCAGGCCTTGCTTATTGTTTCGCCGCAGGGACCTTCGTTTGGGTATGGGGTTTCGGGTTCGACGCGCCCGCGCTTAGCATCCTGATCTTCGGGGCAATCGCCGTTCTATTCTTGATAACGCTCTACTACGCGCTGCGGGTTTGGAAAATCCGCGATGGCGTCAGGATGCCGACTCCTTAGTAGTGCGTGTGTCGAGAAATAGCATTCTCACCCGGCCACGCCGAGTGATTCGGCGGCGATAATGCCGAGGTTCGGCAGCTAGTGTCAGTGCCGGTCTGTATGCTCCGCCCATGACTATTGATGCGACGACGGCCGGTCTGTTGGCACAGGTGATTCCAGTGTTGCTTGTCTTCTTGGCACTTGAGGAGCGCTTGCAACCCGCGAAGATTAGCTCTCGGAGGTGGAGAAAGCGGATCGGGTCGGCCCGAGAGCTTTCGGTGATGTTGAGCCTGGTCTCCTTGTTCATGTGCCTTTGGGTGGCCGTGACGAAGGTCGAATCAAGCCTTATGAGTTGGTTTGTTGGTCTGAGCATGATTTTGGTTCTCTTCACCCTTTTCGTTCTTTTTGCGGGCATGTTCGGTCGGGAAGCCATCTCTGAGAGAGGCCACCGGCGCTCCTGAGAGCATCAGCTGAGGTCTTTCATCGGCTCGGTTCGGGGCGTAGAGTGCCGCTGTTATCCATGCCAGAAGAGAGGGGATCGTTATGGCGGTCATCAATTTCGGTGACGAATCGTACGTGGTATCAGGGGACTCGGGCGAGATCTCCGACGGCATCAGCACTGCGTTGCGGGGTGGCCAACCGCTGAATCTTGAGGCGGCTCTTTCCACTCAGCTAGGGATGCGAGTGGCCCAGAAGCCGGGTCGCCTAGTGATCGGGCAGGCGCAGGCTTTCTTCGTCACAGATTAGATCGTGCGTGCCGTTGTCAGAGGCAAATCGGACACTCACCGACAACGGCACGCATTGCTCATGCGGCTTGGAGCGATTCGGCGGCGATCATGCCGAGGTCCCGGGCGTTGGGCGGGCAGACGGCGTTGCCAGCTTGCTTGACCATTTCCCGCTTGGTTCCGGTCATCGTGTAGTCCTTCGGGAATGCCATGCCCCAGGTGACTTCGTGTGGTTCGAGCATGCGGAAGGTGCAGTCTTCGACGGCGGGCGGGTTGACGCCCATGAGGGCGTGATGGTTGCCGTTGGCCGCGAAAGTGTCCAACGGGCCGTAGACGTCCTTGGGCGCGTTCTGCCCGCGCAGCGTTATCATGGCGTACCGGTCCACCGTCGTCAGCGTCCCGATGGGCTGGTCCACGCCCTGCGGCTTCGAGCTGCCGTAGTAGGGCATGAGCAGCGACTCGTGATTGCCCCCGCCGACAAGTGTCCTCAGGGGGTCATGGACTGTTGCCGTACGGCTCGCATCTGCCCCGGAGACGTTGTTGATAATCAGGGGTGGCATTAGTAATCCGGTCTCATTGCGAGTCGTCTGGGTCCGCATTGCCTCGCTGATGTCTCGCGTCTCTTTGCCGTCCCGTCCTTCCACTGGCACGAGCAGGCCCCTTGTGTAGCTCGTGGTCTGCGTCTGAAATGGTTCCGAGTTCACGGCCGCCAGGATCTGCGCGCCCCGTACGGCGTCGATTGCCACCGGTTGTCGGCCGTACTTTTCGAGACCAGCAAGAATGCGTGCCATTGTCTTGGGCGCAAGCGGTCCGGAACCAATGAAATCGCCAGCCTTGTTGTAGTAGTCCTTGACTGGACGGTCGCCGATGCGCTGGCCTTCGATGCCCCAGTCGATGGCGTCTGAGGCGGGCCGCCAGCCGGGCTCGATGATGCGGTTCCGGCAGGAGACTTTCGGACATCTCCAGTTGTATTGGGCGCGGTAGCGGCCCCAGCGCTCGTTGGGCTTTTTGAACACCTGCAGAGCGCGCACGGTCTCGTCGCAGGACGGGCAGTACGCGAGTGGCCGGAGTTTGTCGAAGTTGGGCTTGGTGTTGCCTTTCTTCCAGAACATCACGTACATGCGGTCCCTGCTCTGGGGCGCGGGCAGGCCGCCAAGTTGGGCGTGCATGCTGTTCATGTAGACGATGTGGTGTTCGTAGTCGAGGGACTTCATGGCGAGCAACCAGGCGTCGAACATGACCCACTTGGCGGCGTCCACGACGTTCTCTGTGATGATGATCTTGTAGTCGTGCACCTCGGCGTAGGCCGGGATGTCCCACATCGTGGCCCTGGACCGCATGGCCGCCTCGTCCGGGGCCTTGTCCCCGAACAGCGCACCCTGATTGGTGATCCGCTTCCGGCCCTTCGCCACGGAGTGGTTGGTGCATTCTGGGGAGCCCCACAGCATCTCGGTGGTGGAGATAGAGCGAGGGTCCGTGAGCTGGATGTCGGCACAGATGTGGTCCACGTCCGGGTGGTTGGTGTTGTGCGTTTCGATCGCACGGGCCCAGTGGTTCATGGCCGTCTTGACCGTGATGCCCGGGACAGCAGAAAGGCCGGTGGATGATCCTCCGGCCCCGCAAAACATGTCTGTAACTGTGATCGTCATGAGGTCTCTTCCTGCGCAAGCCGATGCTTGTCGGTTTCGGTGATTGGTCGCGGCTGAGTCTCGAGTTCGTGAGGGCCCAACAGCTCGAAAATGTCTGTCTGGCCTTCCAAGATCTCGTCCAATGTCAGCCGCCGGAGTTGTGTCGGTATCCGCGGCCAGTGGCTGGCACGGCGGGTGCTTCGATGACGATGACCTGGAGCGCGCCGCCGGATCCCGGGACGCGCCGGCCGTCAGCGATGCATGCCCGTGGCGGCCCGACGATAGTCGCGTTGTGGCGGTGGGCGACACTGGGCAGGTCGCCGATGGCCTGCAAGATGAGTTCAGGGTCCGTGGTGGCGGTACCAGTGCCTTCGACAATGGGCCAGACGGCGCGGAAGGTGTGCGTGGCGGTTGGCCGTTTGGGCCTCCGAACGCTCATCGATCCTCCTTCGGATACGAAAAAGGCAGCTTTGGGGCGGCCTTGGGTTTTGGTGCGCGCGTTTCGCGCGTGACGTTGTTGACGGCTTGATTGCCGGTCGGGTCGCGGTAGGTCAAATTGGAAGCGGCCCGTTCCTCTTCGGAATGAGCCGCTTTGTGGTGGTCGCAGTTGTGGTGGGTTGCGCACACCCCAGATGGGGTGCGGCATAACCAACAGCAGGGATCTTTCAAACGGGGTCCTTTCAGGCGTAGGCTGTGGCTGTTTTCTCGCCACAAGAGAGGGGATAGTAATGGCGGAATTGAGCGCATCTGAGCGCGACAAGATGGTTCTAGACCTGATTTTTCGACTGATGGATGAGACCGGATCGGAGTTGGTTAATCGCGACAGTCTGATGGCGCAAGTCGACGGACTCGGCGCCGAGAAGGTCATGGAGTCAGTGCAGGTCCTAACCGAGAACGGTCAAATCAAGCGCGACCTGTTTCTCGGCGGCAACTGGGTGATTACGGCGATGTCGGACCACGAGCTGTTGACCAGGTACGAATCGAAAGGAATTGACGTCGGGGCAGAGCAGAAGCGCCTCTTGCGCGAGATCGTCGAGCACGGATCTGTGCCGAGGCTTGATGGCGTCCCTGAAGTCCTAATGCGTTCGATGGTCCGGACGTTCCTCGGCCGCCGTTATATAGAGGGGCATTTGGGTCACGGCTCCAGCTTCATTGGCACCGCGACCGCCACTGGGCGACGCTGGCTCGAGGAGCATGACTAAGGATGTACTCGCTCATGCGGCATCGGCTCGTTTTGTGATGTGCTGCTCGATAAGGTCGGGGCGGAAGCCTGACCAATGCTCGTCGCCTTCGATAGCTGAGACGTAGACGACGGGCGCTTGCATGTATCCGAGGCCGCCGTCAGGAACGTCTCGGGTAATGAAGTCCCTGGCGGTCGCGTCCTGCGTGATGTCCACCTTCGTGTAGGCGATGTTGTCTCGGTCGAGCATCATGAAGGTTTGGTTGCATTGGACGCATTTGGGCTTGGTGTAGACGACGACGGCGACGCCTTCGAGTGCTTGGAGTTCTTGTGCGTGGTTTGGCATGTGGTTCTTTCAGGTAAGGGGCGCGGCGCCCGGCAGGGGGTCCGGGCGCCGCGGGCATGAAAAAAGGCCCTCAGCGGGGCCTTGCGTTTTTGTAGTACAGGTGTGCGGTTATCCCCAGCCGCCGTGGTTGGCAGCGGGCTCGTTGCCCCAGCTGGCGGCTTGGTCGGATTGCGGGTTGCCCCAGCCTTGGTCCTGATGCTGGGCTTGCTGCGCGGGCTGTTGTTGCGAGCCTTTCTTGTTGACTACTGAGAGGCCTCGGACGGTGACGTCCAGCGATGTCCAATTGACTCCGTCTCGGTCAACGTATTCGCGGGACATGAAGTCACCGTGGACGGTGACCCTGGCGCCTTTGCGGAGCCGTTCGATGTAGTACTCAGCGTCAGGGCCCCAGAGTGTGCAGCGGAACCATTGCGTCTGCTCCTGCGACTTGTCCCAGTTGCCTTGCCCGTCTTTCTTGCCTTTGGTGTCAGCGACGTTGAAAGTGAGGCATGCGTTACCGCTGCGTTTGAAGTCGATGGCTGGCTCGCCGCCGAGGTTGCCGGTGAATTCGATCTTTGCCACTATTCGGCCGCCTCCGCGATCGTTTCGAGCACGCTGATCCACTGGCGGGCGACGTCGGGTTTGATGTGGAAGAAGAAGTCGTCGCCCATGCGGATTTGCTGGCCGATCCGCTCATTGGATGCGATGGGGGCGACGTCGATGGGGCCTGCGAGGACTGAGACGGATACTGATCCGGTGTTGCTCATGCGTTGGTC
Organism: Arthrobacter sp. NPDC080073; assembly: GCF_040686575.1. NCBI lineage: Bacteria > Bacillati > Actinomycetota > Actinomycetes > Micrococcales > Micrococcaceae > Arthrobacter > Arthrobacter sp. NPDC080073. The sequence goes on along the minus strand of NZ_JBFBKR010000017.1, from coordinate 42,745 downwards.
TCCTGGTGGTGGTCTTCTCGTACTGCTGCAAGGATTTTCTGCGCATCCTCGGCGCTGATCTTGTTCGGGTGATCCCATGCGGCGCCTATGACCTGCCCTGCGGTGGCGAGCATCTGCTTTCCGTCGCCTTCGTAGCCGGCTGCGGTTAGCGCGTTGGTGATCGCCTGCCATTGCGCCCGCCACGGCTCTGTCTGTGGTTCGGCCAGAACTTCGACGTGATGCTGCTTGACCTGCTTACTGTTTAGGCGGACGGGGATGGTGAAGTCGGCGGCAATGTGGGACATGGCGATGACTTCCACGCCGCCCATCTTCACGCCGGCATAAATCACTTCGGGGTTGTTGGCGAGCTTTACCAGCCGGCCAATCCACGTATCGGATTCGGTGCCCCATGCGTGCGCGATTACCCGCAGCATTCCCTTTGACGGTTTCCACGGTCGCCCGTCCATGCCGACGAGATCGATAATGACGGGCTTGACCGCGTCGCCTCGGCGCACGGCGGCGATGGTTGCGACGATAGGTGCGCCGGTCAGGTCCGAGGCGTTGAGTTGGTCAGATTTGGCTACGAGCGCCTTTGATATGTCCACTAGAAAGTGATCTCCGTTTCTGTGTTGAGCCCGAGCAGGTCTTCGGCTTTGTAGATCGCCCACATTGGGAGGCTGACGGGCTCGGTGCTCGGGTAGCCCGGCCAGGTGTTCGACTCAAAACATTCGCGGTAGATGCGCTTGGCACGGTCGTTGAGCGCCCGGCCGATGTTGATTGCCTCGGCGTCCAGCGATACGACGGACACAAGGTATGGCTCAGTTTTTTCGACTAGGACGAATGGAAAGGGCAGCTCTTCGCCGGTGGCCGCTTTGACGCCGTCGATGTAGTGAGCGGCGGATTGGTGGTAGCCGTAGTCGGCCGCTGTTTTGCCGAACTCGTTTGGGTCGGCGTTCCGAGTGGTCTTGAGGTCTACGAGGATGGTGGGATGCCAAGCGTCAGGGCGGCATTTTAGGAACTGCCCGTCTTCTTCCCAGAACACGGAATGCTCGGCGCGGTGGCCGGTAAACATCTCCCGCGCAACGGGGTGCGTCATGACGGCATCACGCATTCCCTTAACCTGCTCCCACTCGGCGAACTTGAGCGGGATCTTTCCCTCAGCTCGTGCTGCGTCGGCCGGTACTGTCCATTTAGCGCCGCGCTTGTCCTCGACGTCGATCACTTCGACGGCAGACTCGTCCTGCTCCAGGATCAGCGAGTGGGCGACGGTGCCGAGGTCATAGGCGTCTTTGTGTACGGGGTGATCGCGTTCGTAAAGCCAATGCGCCGGCGTCCGCGTTGCCAACGTCTTCAGCGACGTCGATCCGAGCGCAGGATCGGCGTGATAGTCGAGGTTCGAAATACCTTCGTAAATTCCGGGGCTGTACCCCATGTTGTTCTCCTTGGATTTGGGCATGAAAAAGGCCCCTGTCGGGGCCGGTTGTCTTACTCAGGTTGTTACGATGAGCCAATGATGATGTCTGCGGCTGACGCTGATGTGGCGAACTCGCCCCAGGTCGTTGCTGCTATCTGGGTGGCTGGTGGAGCTGCTTTCATCGGGCTTGTGAACGTCGTCGTGACTATTCACCAAGGCTTCCTCACCCGCAGAGCCACCTCAAAAAGGGAAGACCGTGGACAATGGTGGAACCGATTCATCTGGGCGGCCGAGCATGTGGACGGTAATGACTCAGAATTCAAGGAACTCGGGGCCACTGTCCTACGGTCACTAGCGACCGTAGACTGGATCGAGGATAGCGATAAGGAACTGATCGACGCGATCCTGGAAGATGTCACAGATGAAGTCAGTGACGAGGATGTAGAGGAAGCACAAAATGGCTAAAGTCACTCGTGCCCACATCATTGCTGCGCGCGCCCGAAGAGATATTCTCAAGAGCCAGAAGAAGCCGATTCCCCCGAAAATTGTCAAGCTTGCTGACCTCGACATCACCAAGTTCCCACGGTCCGCGGTTTCAGTGTCGGTCGGTGAAAGTCATCCGGACCTACAGGCTCATCCAGCTGTTAGGGGATGGCTTGCGGGCCATATGCCGCTAGCAAATCACTTCCCGTGGCGTGATGTGACGGCCAAAGAAGAATCAACGGAAACAGAGCGTCGCATCAAATAGCATGAGCGGGATGCTCGGTGGACTCTCAGGATCCCACAACTTCCGTTTCACACCGTTCGGCGTCGCGACCTGCCAGAATTCCTTTGAGTTTACCGAGGTCTACTATGCCGTTGCCCCAGGCGAGCTCAATCTCGTAGAGGGCTTGTTTGTTGCGGCGGTGGGCTTCACACTCGGTCATTTCGTTCCTCCGAGTAGTTCGTCACGGTAGGCGGCCGGGAGTTTGGATAGGTTCTTGATCAGTCTGTAGTTGCGTTCCGGATCGAGACCGTAGTTCGGCAAGTCGATCGGGCGGGTTGCGGTCGGGATCGTCACGGCTTCCGCATCTGCCTTGTTGGCGGCGATGATGACGCTGCGGGCCTCCATGACCGTGATGTTGTGCTCGCGGGCCTTCTCGAACACCTCGGCCGGCGTCGGGATCGTCACCGGGTTACGGCCCATCAGTTCTCCGGTCATGGCATTTCCTCAGCTGTGGCCTGAACGGTGTGCTGGATGAGCGACTCGGGCACGGTGACCACAGCCTCCGGCGTCAATGGTTCGAACGCGGCCGCAGGGAGACGGATCCGCACCTTGACCACAACACAGCCAGGTTCAAGGACGGCGGGCTTGCGCTGAGTCGACTTGATGACGCGCAGCGGTCGGTTCCAGACACCTTCAGTGCGGCGCAGCTGCAGGTAGGTATCCGCTTCGATGTAGCCACTCATGGCTTGGCCCAAACAATGTGGTGGCGGCCCGGGACAACCTGCGGAATCAAGCGGTCAACGATATAGCGGCCAAACGTCCAACGGTTGGCGCGACGGGGTGTGGTGGTCATTAGAATCCGTGTTCCTTTCGGGCAGCGTCCGCATCATCAGCGGCGCGGGTGTCACGCTCGGCATCGAGCAGGTCGTAATCGATGTCTTCCGGCTCCTCAAACAACCGGTCATGTTCGGCGGCGCGGGGAATCATCACGAAACCTCCAACCATCGACGTCGCGAGGATCAGTACAAAAAGGCCGTTGATCATGTCTCCTTCTTTCTCCAAGTCCGTGTGACGCCGTGCTTGCGGGACTTGACGCGTGATGTTTGGTAGCCGACTGCTTCGATGAGGCCGAGGTTCTTGGCTGCGATGAGTGCCTGGCCGGTCCAGTTCCTGTGAGCGGGCGCCGGCATCTCGCCCCGAATGTCGTCGGCGGTAAAGAATTCGTGCCCACGCGAGATTCCGACGATCGCCGCGATGGCGTCTTCTCGCCACTGCTCCTTGTGCTGCTCTAGGACCGCGGCCTTCATGCGCAGCTCACCGCCATCTCACGCAGCAGGGTGTGGACATCGGTGTGCTCGTCGTCGTCCTTCATGCCGCCACCGCCAAGCGTCGAGCCGCGTTGGCTTCGTTCTGGGCAGCCCGTTCGGCGAGGACATTCTCGACGGCGGTTTCCCCGGTGGGATCTTGGTACAGGAGAAAGAAGGCGTCGAGGTCGACCGGGCCGCGCTCGTCGTGCAGTTTCTGCATGCGGCGGGCAGTCTTCTTCATCTCGGAAAACGTGGCGGTGATGCCGTGCTTGGCGTTGTAGGTGGCGAGTTTGGACAGATAATCAGTGTCTTTGGGCATCACAAATAGACCCTTCTTCTCGCAAAGAACACGAGAGTGATGGTTTAGAGCGGGGGAGTGGCCCCTGATGCAGGCGAGGTGCCAGGGCTGCGGCGAGGCCGACTCTGCGGCGAGGAAGGGAGCGGCTAAGCGCTCTTCATAAGGCGCTTGATGTTCTGTCGCTGAGTCCTGGGACGTTCAACAGGCTTGGTTGCTGGCGTGATGAATGCTTGGTAGTCGGACCGGCGTATACGGTATCTGTTGCCGTGCTTCGTTGCCAGCAGTTTCCCACTGTTGATGCAGCGGTAGACGTAGTGCTCGTCCATCCGGAGCGCTTGGGCAACCTCGGTGACAGTCAGCAGTTCATCCTCGTTCACGCCGCCCCCTCAACGGAGTATCGGTTGATGAAGTAGGCCTGCCCTTTGCCGGTTACTTTGGGCGTCTTGGACACGGTCACGTGGCCGTCCGAGTGGGTTACTGCTGTTTCTTTTACCTTGAATAGTTCGAGTTCCATGGCGCGCTGGGTTGGCATGTTCCAGTCGGTGCCCTGACGCCTGATCAGGTAACCGTCTTCGCGGAGCTGCGCGAACAGACGGTTAGCGCCGATCATGATGCCATTGCCGCGGAGGATCTTCGCCAGATCACCGACGAGGATGGTCGTCTCCGAAGTGGCTACCGAATCGGCGAAAAGGACTTTGGGGGCATCGTCCGCGACCTTCGCGGCCAGGGCCTCACGGGCCTCTACCTCAGCGGCGTAGGCTCGGAGGGCCTGTGGAAGTGTCTGCGGAACGGCCTGAACCCCATAGCCGCCGGTCTTGCGGATCTGAGGCAGAACCTCATGAGTCACCCACCGCTTGAACTGACGAACTTTCTCCATCTTGGCGTCGATCTCAGACTGATGCAGGCCGCGAGCCTTCTGCGGCTGCAGGGAGAAGAGGAGAGCATAGAGCCCGGATTCGTTGATCGTGGACAGCATCTGGCGACCGCCAGGGGTGTCAATCTGCGTACCCCCCTTGTCCTCTACGTCTACAACCTGCATGGCGCGGTTGCGGTTGCTGACTCCGAAGTAGTCGCAAACATCTGCGGCGACGAACCATGGTTCGCCGTCAATCGTGACAGTGCGAACAGGGGAGTGGTTGAAGTTGAAGGTGGTAATCTCGGACACGAGATTCCTTTCTCTAGGTTTTTCTCTTGGCCCTCAGCTATGCCAGTAGCTGGGGGCTATTTCTTTGCAGAGAAGTCGGGGTAGCTGATTGCCTCCATAGGAACGCCGAGGCCAACGGCAATCTTGCGCAAAGTTGCCGGAGATACTTCGCGGGAGCCGTTTTCTACGTGAGTAAGCGAGCCCTTGCTTACTTCTGCGCGGGCGGCGAGGTCCATGTGTCGTATGCCGAGTGCCTCGCGGATTACTCGGACTGCCGCACCGTTAACTCGGCGCTTCATTGCGGTTTCCATAGAGAAAACTCTAAGCAACTGAGCGCAATTTAAGCAAGTTGCGCAACTCGATTCTTTCGCAAACCGTGTAACTACCGGAAAGTTTGCCTTGCGAAGTTGCCTTGAGTTGCCATAACGTGTGGGTATGGAGATTAGCGCAGAAGACTTGAGGCTCACGAGGAACCACTTAGACCTGACTCAGGCAGAGCTTGCCGAACGCCTCGATGTGTCACCCCGGACGATCGTGAACTGGGAAACGAGTGGCGTCCCGGCACGTCGCGTGCCGCGAGTCGAGAAGCTTATTGGTGGTGCTATCCGTGAAGCTCTCGACCTCGAAGCGTCGTTCCAGTCCTTTAAAGAGACCCTGCCGCCTGAAGAAGTTCAGAATCGATGGGCCGAGGAAGGTAGTGCAGCGCAAGAGGCTGAAGCTGCAAAGCCCGCAGGCTTCCCAGAACCTGGACTTCACCCCGAAGCGAGGCGGGCGCACTTACTTATGCCATTTTCTGACACTGACCTACTCAATGAGCTGAGAAGTCGCGCATCTCGAAGGGGCGACAGGGCTTCGACTTGGAATGCCGAGCGGTTTGAGCGGTACCAAGAGTTCATCAACCCGAAGTGGGTCGAACTGGCCGCTAAAGAAGGCGACACTGACGAGGATCCCGACTACTCAAAAATGTCGGAGCAGGGTGCTTATGATTTGGCGGCTTACAAGGGGGACGAAAATATTGGACACGACGATCTACCGCATGAACCCTAAGGTAGTTGCTCATCGGATGGGGGTGCGTGTGAGGACCGCTGTGACGCCGGCCGGTTGGTGGGGTGCTTATGACCATCAAAGGCGACTGGTCACGCTTCGCCCTGGTTTGGGGCCGATCCAGTCGGCCTGCACGCTAATGCACGAGCTCGGGCACGCCTATTACAGTCATGTGGGGGTGACCGGCAAGCAGGAAGCCCTGGCGAACAGGTGGGCGGCGTACCGGTTGATTGAGTTCGACCGGGTCGTGACGGCCGCGGAAACTCATCAGTCGTCTGTGGCCGTGGCGGCCGAGCTCGGCGTTTTGCCGAGCGTGCTCGAAACGTACCTTCAAACGCTCACGAAGTCTGAGCTTGGGGCGGTTCGAAAGGCCGCACTGAGGATTGCCGCATGATGACCAAACGGGAGATTTTCGGTGTTGACGCCGTCAACAAAGCGCGCAAAATCGGCTTCCGGACGATTCGGGCGCGGGCAGGAGAAACCGCGTGATTCCGGCGTTTTTGGCTTTATGACGCGATATTACGCGGGGGTTCAAATCCCCCATTCTCCGCGTTTTGGCCCCGGTCCTTGGACCGGGGCCTTTTTGCATTCCCGAAGCCTCGGGCTTGGCCCGCCGAAGCCTGGGGCTCGGCCCCTCGAACGCCCTACACCCGTTCCGCGGCCACCCGTTCCAGCACCTCCCGGCACGCCAGGATTGCGGGATGGATCCGGCCTGCGGTGCGGGTTGAGGTGAAGACTGTCCGCTTGGGCAGCCCGGGCAGGTCCAGCAGCTGCAATGGCGTGGTGCGTCCCGTCCAGACGAGGTCCGGCATGAGTGCCACGGCATTGCCCGATTCGATGAGCCGGATCTGTGCTTGGAGGTCGGCGGTTTCGTAGCGGACGTCGGGCTCGAAGCCTGCGGAACGGCATGCTTGCTCCGCCCAGTGGCGGGACGCCGCACCGCGCGGTTCCATGACCCACGGCAGAGCAGCGGTGTCCGCAAGCGAGGAAATCGATTCGCCGCCGAGGCCAACCGGCGGAGTGGCCAGCCTGATGGCGTCGCTGGTCAGGGTGGCCCTGTCCAGGCCGGGGTGGTGCGGGGCGGCGTGTCCGGGGTATTGCTCGGCCACCACGATGTCGAAGTCGCGGGCCCACGTTTCATAGAGCGCAGTCTCCGGTTCGCGTTGGATCATCTCGACGCGCACCTCCGGATACTCGCTCTTCATGATGGTGAGAAAGTCCGGCATGAGAGCCAAAGCGGCGGTTTGGAACACGGCCAGCCGGACTGTGCCCGTGACCGTGGAAAGCGAGGCCGCCAAGTCCGTCTCCGCCCGCTCAAGGGTGGCCAGCAACGCGGCCGCATGTTCCACCAGGATCTCGGCCTGCGGGGTGAGTTGCACGCGTCTTCCCGACTTCCGAAGCAGTTTCACGCCGGCTTCCTTCTCCAGCAAGGTCAACTGCTGGGACACCGACGACGGGCTGTACTTCATCGCATCGGCCACTTCTGCGAGCGTTCCGCGGATCTTCAGTTCGTGCAGCAAGCGCAGCCTGCGGACATCCAGCATTCGGCCCTCCAGAAGGTTCTAGAAATCTAATGAATATTCTTCAGAAAAGATCGCTTTTCCTAATCTGATTGTAGATCCATACTGATGGAAACAAAGCCCTCTCCGCACCAAAGGAACGAAGCGCATGAGCACACCAACCCGGGATTCGAGCATCGACGCCAGGACGCAGTCCACCCTGGAATCCGGTCACCTCCAGGAGTTGGCCGATGAAGCCATCCAACTTGTCCGACACTGGCTCACCGAAGCCTCGAAGGTGCCGGTTGACGTTTCCGCGCAGCGCCTTGCCGGCGTCCTGAAGGATCCGAACGGCCTGGACTTCACGGTCGGATTCGTCGACGGCGTCATCCGCCCCGAAGACCTGTCCGTCGCCGGCCGCAACCTGGCCAAGCTTGCCCCGAAGGTCCCCGCCTTCCTGCCTTGGTACATGCGCGCTGCCGTACGCACCGGCGGCGTCATGGCGCCGGTCCTGCCGCAAGTGGTCATCCCGATCGCCCGCAAGGTCCTCCGTGACATGGTGGGCCACCTGATTGTGGACGCCACGGATGCCAAACTCGGTCCGGCCATCGCCAAGATCAAGCAGAACGGCGTCCACCTGAACGTGAACCTCCTGGGCGAGGCCGTCCTGGGCGAACGCGAAGCCAGCCGCAGGCTCCAGGGAACCCTCAAGCTCCTGGCTCGTGACGACGTCGACTACGTCTCCATCAAGGAGTCCTCCACGGTGGCCCCGCACTCGCTGTGGGCCTTCGACGAGGCAGTGGATCACGTGGTGGAGAAGCTCACCCCGCTCTACAGGCTGGCTGCATCATTCCCCAAGCCCAAGTTCATCAATCTGGACATGGAGGAATACAAGGACCTCAGCCTGACCATGGCCGTGTTCAAGCGCATCCTGGACAAACCCGAATTCAAGAACCTCGAGGCCGGCATCGTGCTTCAGGCGTACCTCCCGGATGCGCTCTCTGCCATGCAGGAACTGCAGGAATGGGCTGCGGTCCGCCGGGCAAACGGCGGCGCTCCCATTAAGGTGCGCGTCGTCAAGGGTGCCAACCTGCCCATGGAACAGGTCCAGGCCTCGATCCAGGGCTGGCCGCTGGCAACGTGGGGCACTAAGCAGGATTCGGACACCAACTACAAGCGCGTCCTCAACTACGCCCTCACCACCGAGCACATCGATGCGGTCCGGATCGGCGTCGCTGGCCACAACCTTTTCGATGTGGCGTTCGCCTGGTTGTTGGCCAAGGAACGTGGAGTGACCAAGGGTATCGAGTTCGAGATGCTTCTCGGCATGGCCACGGGCCAGGCCGCGGCCGTCCGCAAGGACGTCGGCAGCCTCCTGCTGTACACACCGGTGGTCCACCCGGGCGAGTTCGACGTCGCCATCGCCTACCTGATCCGCCGCCTCGAAGAAGGCGCCAGCCAGGACAACTTCATGTCCGCGGTATTTGAACTCAGCGAGAACGAAGCGCTCTTCGAGCGCGAGAAGAACCGCTTCCTTGCCTCCCTCGCGGCCGTGGACGACTCCGTTCCGCTGCCCAACCGCACCCAGAACCGCAACAAGCGAGCGGCGCCGGGGCCCACGGACCGTTTCGTCAACACTCCGGACACCGATCCTGCCCTGCCCGCCAACCGGGCCTGGGGCCGCGCCATCCTGGAGCGCATTCCGGGCTCCACCGCCGGCAACGCGATCGTTGAAGCCAGCAAGGTCAGTGACCCGCAGGAACTGGAACGCATCATCGCCGCCGCCGTCGAGGCCGGCGAAAAATGGGGCGCCATGCCGGCTGCGGAGCGCGCAGCCATCCTGCACCGTGCGGGCGACATCCTGGAATCCCGCCGCGCCGAGCTTCTTGAGGTCATGGCTTCCGAGACCGGCAAGACGATCGAACAGGGCGACCCCGAAGTCAGCGAAGCAATCGACTTCGCGCACTACTACGCCGAGCGCGCAAAGGACCTGGAAAAGGTCGACGGCGCCACGTTCGTCCCAGCGAACCTCACCGTCGTGACTCCGCCCTGGAACTTCCCGGTGGCGATTCCTGCGGGTTCCACGCTCGCGGCTCTCGCGGCGGGATCCGCCGTCGTGATCAAACCCGCAAAGCAGGCCCGCCGCTCCGGTTCCGTCATGGTGGACGCACTGTGGGAGGCCGGTGTGCCGCGCGAAGTGCTGGCGCTTGTGCAACTCGAAGAACGCGAACTGGGCACCCAGCTGGTCTCGCACCCCAGCGTTGACCGCGTGATCCTCACCGGCGGTTACGAGACCGCTGAGCTCTTCCGCTCCTTCCGGCAGGACCTCCCGCTGCTCGCGGAGACCTCCGGCAAGAACGCCATCATCGTCACTCCGCACGCGGACCTCGATCTAGCCGCCAAGGACGTCGTCTATTCGGCTTTCGGGCACGCCGGGCAGAAGTGCTCCGCGGCTTCGCTCGTGATCCTGGTGGGTTCCGTTGCCACCTCGGAGCGTTTCCATAACCAGTTGATCGACGCTACACGTTCCCTCAAGGTGGGCTACCCGGAACAGGCCACCACCCAAATGGGCCCGATTATCGAGCCGGCCAACGGCAAGCTCCTCAACGCGCTGACCACCCTCGGCGACGGTGAGACCTGGGCCGTGAAGCCGGAGAAGCTCGACGAGACCGGCCGCCTGTGGTCCCCGGGCATCCGGTTCGGCGTCAAGCGCGGCTCCTACTTCCACCTGACCGAGTTCTTCGGCCCGGTCCTCGGCGTCATGACCGCTTCGACCTTGGAAGAAGCCATCGCCATCCAGAATGAGATCGAATACGGCCTCACCGCCGGACTGCACTCGCTCGATTCCGATGAAATCGGCGTCTGGCTGGACACCATCCAGGCCGGCAACCTCTACGTGAACCGCGGCATCACGGGCGCCATCGTCCAGCGGCAGCCGTTCGGCGGCTGGAAGAAGTCGGCCGTGGGCGCGGGCACCAAAGCCGGCGGACCCAACTACCTCGTCGGACTGGGCGGCTGGCTCCCCGCAGAGCCCGGCGCGAAGCGCGGTGCCACGCTCAAGGGCGCGGCAGCTTCGATCCTTGCCGCTGCCAAGGCCGCAGGCCCGCTGGTCGAGGCCGGCGATGCAGAATCCCTGCAGAAGGCGCTCTTCAGTGACGCCGCGGCATGGGCAACGGAATTCGGCACCCGCAAGGACGTCTCCGGCCTGAGCGCCGAGCGCAACGTCTTCCGGTACAGGGCCGTCCCCGTGACCATCCGCTTGTCCGAAGGCGGGAAGCTCGTCGACTTGCTTCGCGTCGTAGCAGCCGGGGCAGTGGCGGGTTCGGCACTCACGGTGTCCTCCGCCGTCGAGCTTCCCGAATCGGTTGTGGCAGCGTTCGCGGTGCTCGGCGTGAGCACCCGCATCCAGAACGACGCCGAATGGCTGGCTTCCGCGGCAGGCATCAACGGTGGCCGCATCCGCCTGATCGGCGGGGACAGCAGCGCGCTGAGCGCCGCGACCGGCGGTCGTCCCGACGTCGCGATCTACCACGGCACGGTGACCCCGGCCGGACGCATCGAGATGCTGCCGTTCGTGCACGAGCAGGCCATCAGCATCACGGCGCACCGCTTCGGCACTCCGAACCACCTGTCGGACTCGCTGATCTAGCGGTTCGTCAAAGAAGCCCGGCAGGACGGCCACAAGCCTTTCCGCCGGGCTTCTTTGCGTCTACGCCTCGTACCCCAGGCGCCGCAACCGCTCACGGGCGGCCTGCTCGCTGGGGCCGCTGCGGCCCAGAGTCAGGCGCACGACGGCGAGGACCACCCGCGCGGCGAGAATCGACGGTAGCGGGATGGGGCCAAAACGGGCCTTTTCCAGCCCCAACAGTTCCCGATACCGGGGTTCCAGGCTGGCCACGGCCGCGGCGAACAAAATCCGGTAGCCGGGTTGCAGCGACGCTTTCAACGGGGGATAACGGATGAATTCGATGGTTTCCCTGAGCCGTTCGTCCGCGCGGAGGTGGCCGGAGGCATACCACTGGTCCATTTCCGACGCCACCTCGGCGAGGCTCAGGGGAGGGTCCTCGACTCCCATCAGGCGGCCGGCCTGGGCCCACTCGCGGACGTACGCATCGGTGCCCCCGGGGATGGCGCCTCCCCAGATCCGGTGCGCCGCCACGAACGAATCCGCGTACGCAACGTGGACCCAGCGCAGAAGCTCGGGATCGTTGGCTGAATACTCGCGGGCGCGGCCCTGGGCGTCAACGTAGCTGCCCTTGACGGAGTCGTGCACCCGCCGCACGAAGTGGGTTGCGGTCTCAGCGGCATCCATGGAGCCGTAGCTCACGGTGAAGATCCAACGGATCGTATTCGCCAGCCGGCCGAGGGGATCCCTTTTGAAGCCTGAATGGTCGTACACGCCCGCCAAGGCGCCGGGGTGCAGGGACTGCATGAGCAGCACCCGGATTCCCGCGACGATCGTGGACATGGACCCGTGGACAGCCCAGACGGCCGAGCCGGGAAGGTGGTATCCGGGGTCGTTTCCCTCAGCAAGCCGCAGCACCCAGTCGGGAGTGGACTGCGGGTGACCCGTGAAAGTCATCCGCAGTTCCGCTTGCCACTTCTTCAGGAAGTTGACCATGGTCCATTGTTGCGCAGCATTCTGTTGGCGCAAGGTGCGGCCTTGTTTACACAAAAGTGCCGGCCCGCTGTGGAAACAGCGGGCCGGCACCTCTCACACGAGTCCGCTTAGGCTGCGGGTTGCTCCGCAAGTGCCCGACGGCGGCGCGCCGGGGACGCTGCCACCAGCAGGGCCGCGATTGCCACGGCAGCGCTCAGGACCAAACCGGGACGGTACTGATCGAGCATGGCTGCCGCGCTGAGCGTGCTGCTCGTGCCATTGGTGCTGTGCCCGCTGACGATCGCAGTGGTCACGGCAAGGACAAGCGCTGCTCCGACCTGTGTGCTGGTCTGGATGAGTCCGGCGGCCAGACCCTGCTCTGAATCCCGGATGCCAGCGGTGGCTTGGACATTGATGGACGGGAAGGCCAAGGCGAAACCGATGCCCAGCAGGATAACCGAGGGAAGGATGTCCAGGACGTAGTTGGGCGAGGTTCCAACGCGGAGGAACAACACGTAGCCCAGTCCCAGCGAGGTCAGCCCTGTGAGGATAAGCTTCGGGGCCCCGAATTTCTCGATGAACCTGTCCGCGAAGGGGGCGCTTGTTGCCACCAGGAGCCCCGTGGGAAGCAAGGCAAGCGCCATGCCCAAAGGGGACCAGCCGAGAACCGACTGCAGGTACATGGTGAGGATGAACTGGAAGCTCAAATAGGAGCCGAACAATCCGATGGCGCTCAGGTTGGCACGGGCCACCCAGCCTTCACGAAGGATGCCGAAGCGGATGAGCGGGTGCTTGACGCGGTTTTCGATGACGGCGAAGGTTGCCAGCACGGCAGCGGAGATAGCGAATCCGGCGATTGTTGCCACAGATCCCCAGCCCTTCTCCGGAGCTGAAACCAAGGTGTATACGAGGCCAAGCATGCCGAGCGCGAGGGTGACCGCGCCCCAGACGTCATGGCCGCTCTCTTGCATGGATGGCTTGTCCCGGGGAATGAACAACATGCCGAGAAGCACAACGGCGACCGCGATCGGTACCGACACCAGGAAGGTCCAGCGCCAGCTCAAGCTGGTCATGAGCCCGCCGACCACCAGCCCGAGCGAAAAGCCGCTCGCGCCGAAAGTGGTGAAGATGGACAGAGCCTTGTTGCGCTCGCGGCCTTCAGCGAAGTTGGTGGTGATGATGGAGAACCCGGTAGGGGCAGTGAACGCCGCGGCCAGGCCTTTGACGAAGCGCGTGGCGATCAAGAGGGTCGGATCGTTCACGAGGCCGCCGAGGAGGGACGCCGCGGCGAACACGGCCAAGGCGATCAGGAAGATCCGGCGCCGGCCCAGCAGGTCGGCGAGCCGCCCGCCCAGGAGCAGGAGGCTCCCGTAGCCCAGGACATAGGCGGAAACGATCCACTGCAGGGAATCGGTTCCGAGGTGGAGTTCGTGGCCGATGGAGGGAAGGGCTACGCCCACCATGGAAACGTCCAGGCCGTCGAGGGCCAGGACGGTGCACACCACCATCAGCAGCAGCCACTGGGCTCTGGTCCAGCGGACGGCTGTATGGAGCTGCTCGGCAGATCTAGTGAGGGTGCTCGGTGAAGTCATGGATTCAATCTATATGACACGTCATTCAATGACAAGGAATATGACTAGGAATCTTATGACGTGGACTTTATTTGGCGTTTCGACTAGAATCAGGACATGGCAACAACGCAGGATCGCCAGCTGGTTGAGCAATGGCGCAGCATCCAGAACTCGTACTTCCGCACCGCGGCCGCCATAGACCGCGCCCTTGAAGCCAAGTTCGACATCGGCCTGAACGAATTCGAAATCCTCGATCTCGTCGCCGAAAGCGTCGACTCTGCCTGCCGCATGAAGGCGCTCGGGGAACGGACTCCCATGACCCAGAGCGCCGTCTCCAAGGTTGTTGACCGCCTCGAGAAGGCCGGACTCGTCTCCCGTGTGACCTGCGCGGATGACCGCCGCTCACTGTACCTCGAGCTGACCGACGCCGGCCGCGCGCTCCATTCGGATGCCGCCGTCGAGCACCGCGCGCTGCTGAAAGAGAACCTCGGCGAGTAGCCGGGCACGGTCCGGCGAGTAATCCGCGGACAGGCCAAGTAGGAAGTCGAGTGTTCCCATTCGATTTAATAGCGGCCAGAATGGGACAAGCGCGCCCGTACTACTGGGAATGAGCGCCTGTCTCAGGAGCCGCTGTGGGAAAGCATCATGAGTCTGGCCGGATTGTCGATCTGGTGCTCACAAGAAAACTCGGCCGGATCCTTTCGGCTTGCTTCCTCGCTGTCGTGGTGATCCTCGCTTTTGGTTTCCAGGGCCCGCGCCTGGGCGGTCCGGCAAGCGACGGATCGTTGGCGACGGGCCAGGTTGAACCCGGCATGCTGCCCACGGATAGTGCCACGTCGAGCGCGCAGGAGACCGTGCCTCAAAGCCCCTCATCGGCACCGGTGCAGGCAGGTGACAAAGCCACGGTGGCCTTTGAACGTTCCCCGGTCCAAACCCTCGACAAGAACGGCGTCGGTGCTCTCAACGTCTCCTCGAGTTCCCTCGACCGGCCCCCCGCCGGGAAACTCTACGCGCCGCTCGAAATGCTGCTTCCGAGCTCTCCCTTCGGGTTGAGGATCGATCCTTTCACCGGATTGCCGGGGGAGTTCCACTGGGGCCAGGATTTCGCCGCGGCTTGCGGCACGCTCGTCTACGCAGCCGACTCCGGCGTGGTCCGGGCCGTGGGCTGGCACCCTTGGGGCGGCGGCAATCGCGTGGAAATTGATCATGGCAACGGTCTCGTCACCACGTACAACCACCTGCAGGGAATCGCGGTGACCAAGGGGCAATCGGTCCGCGTGGGCGAGGTCATTGCCAGGGTGGGAACAACGGGTTCCTCGACTGGTTGCCACCTGCATTTCGAGACCATTCTCAACGGCGTCTACACCAACCCGATGAACTGGACGTTCCTGCCGACCAAACAGGTGGATCCCCTCGGCGATATCCCGATGGTCAGCTACCAGCCAGGTTCCGCCACCGCGACCTCGGCGGGGTCGGTCTGGTCCACCCCAGGGGCCGTGCCGACTGACCCGGGAGCCGCGCCCCCTGGACAGGCAGTCACCGGCGGGGTGCAGGAGACGAAGGTTGTGCCTCCAAGCCCGCCTGCTACGGGCACGCAAACGCCGACGGCGTCACCCACCGGGACGCCCAGACCGACGGGGACGCCAAGCGCTACGCCCAGACCGACGGCGACGCCCACGGCGTCACCCACCGGGACGCCCAGACCGACGGGGACGCCCAGACCGACGGGGACGCCAAGCGCGACGCCCAGACCGACCGCGACGCCGACTGCCACCCCAAGCGCGGCGCCGAAGCCCTCGCCGAGTGCCTCCCCCACGCCAAGCAAGACAGCGAGCGGCACTCCGTCCCCTACCGTGACGCAGGCTCCTACCAGGACGCAAGCGCCTGTGACATCGACGCCCACAGTGACAGCACCGCCTGTGGTGGCCGTACCGCCCACGGTGGCACCGACGTCGGGCCTCCCTGCTCCGGTCCCGACGGTGACGCACACCCAGTCAGCCCCGCCCCCGCCGGCGACGCCGGCACCTGCCAAGCCCACGCCGTCGGCGCCCGCGAGCCCCACGCCGTCGGTTACCGCGACCACCAAAACCACCCCTACGGCCCCCCGGCCGTAGAAGTCATCGCTTTCCTGGAGCCCGTCCGGCCGCACTGCCGCGCGTAGACTCGGAGGCGAGCTTGCCAAGGTTCCCCGTCGTAAGGAAGCGATTCAATGTCCCCGCTCTATAGCATCCCCCTGACGTTCAACGACGGCTCCGAAGCCGATTTCGGGCGTTTCGAGGGCAAAGCCGTACTGGTAGTCAATGTGGCTTCGAAGTGTGGATTCACCCGCCAGTACTCGGGACTTCAGGAGCTCTACGGCAAATACCGTGACCGCGGATTCGAGATTCTTGGTGTGCCGTGCAACCAGTTCGCCGGCCAGGAACAGGGGTCCGACGCCGAGATCGCGGAGTTCTGCCAGCGCAATTTCGGAGTCTCGTTCCCGCTCGCGAGCAAATCCAAGGTCCGGGGCAAACAGCAGCACCCGCTGTATGCCGAGCTGACCCGGACGGCCGACGGCTCCAAACCGCAGAAGGTGAAGTGGAACTTCGAAAAATTCCTCGTGAGCCGCGAAGGCGAGGTGCTCGCCCGCTTCCCGTCCGCCGTCGAGCCCGATTCCGAAAAGCTCATCGAGGCACTCGAAGAGGCCCTCGTCTAAGCAGGCTGGAACGAGCCGCGACTGACTCCTCCGGTGTGGGCCTGGCTGTTGTCAACAACGATTTCTCCGTCGACAACAGTCAGGATCACCGGCGTCTGCGCGAACTCGTCCGGCGCGGTGGTCAGGGGATTGTGTCCAACAATCGTCAGATCGGCGCGGGCTCCCCTCTCCACGATTCCGCCGACTTCGCCAACTGAGCGCCAGTACTGGCTCGTGTAGCCTTCGAGCGCGGCACGCGCGGACAGCGACTGCTGGGGCTGGACGGGCTCGACGTCGGGCCGGCCCGCCGGGCGGCGCGTCTGGGCTGAGGCGATGATCGCCCGCGGGTCGAAAGGCGCGATGGGCCAGTCCGATCCGAGGGCTACGATGGCTCCGGCGTCTCGGAGATCCCGGGTCCGCCACGCGTGGTTGGCCCGTTCGCTGCCAAGCCTGCGGGACCAGTTGTCGCTGTGGTCGGCGCGGCTGTAGAGGGCGCAATGCGTCGGCTGCAGGCTCGTGGCAGCCCCCGCGCTGATGATTTCCGCCAGGACCGAATCCGGGATGGACTCGATGTGCTCGATCCGGTGGACCGTGCCGTTCTTGGGAAGGGCCCCGATGGTCCGCGCGACGAAGGACACCGCTTTGTCGCCGATGGCGTGCGTGGTGGTGGGGATCCGGTCTTCGTGGAAGAACTTCATCGTTGCGGCGAGGGCCTCAGGATCATGCCAGAGCGGGTGGAGCGATTCTCCGTGGGTATCGGGTTCAAAGAGCCATGCCGTGCCATTGTCGATGGTTCCATCCATCATGAGCTTGATGCCGTGAACGTGCCAGCGCCTGCCGTGCCGGCCCTGTATCGCCAGCATGGCCTTCAGTTCTTCCTCGGTGGCACCGGGCATGACCCACGGGGAGATGCGCAGCCGGATGGCGAGCTCGCCTCTGCGTTCGAGGGCCTCCAGCACTTCCAGGGTGTCCGGGGCCCCGAAGTCCAGCATCTGGCCGGCTACCAGTCCGGCTTCGGCCATGGAACGCAGGAGTTCCCCGAGTTCGTCGACCCGCTGATCGAAGGAGGGCCGGGGGAGGATGCCGCGAACGAGGTCCTGGGCGGCCATTTCGTAGAGCATGCCGTTGGGCTTGCCGTGCTGGTCGACGCCGACATAGCCGCTGCCGGGAAGCTCTTCCATTCCGGTGATCCCGGCGAGCTTGAGGGCGGCGTCGGAGACGAGTGAGGCGTGGCCGTCGAACAGGGTGATGAATACGAGTTCGTCGTCGAGGATGCCGTCGAAGAGGGAGTTGTCGAAGACGGCATCCCCGAAGATGACAGGGTCCAGGCCCCAAGCGAACAACCAATCGGAGCCGACGGCGTGCGGCGTTGACGCGGCGTGCCGCGCGAGGGCGGCGCGGACGGCGTCGAGATCGGTGACCCCGCCCAGGTCAAGGCCACGGGCGATTTCCGCCCCGTGGATAGGGTGGATGTGGGCGTCGATCAGGCCGGGGCAGATGGTTGCGTCGCCGACGTCGATCACGTGTTTGGCCCGTGCGGTCCATTCGGCGGCGCGGTTGGCTGTCTGCCCGCCGTCGGCGCGGCCGACGTGCGCAATGCGGCCATTTGAGATGGCGACGAAACCGGCGGTCTCAGTGAGCGCCTCACCGTGGAGGATGCTGGACGAGAAGATGACGAGATCGATGGGCTCGGGCGTGGTCAAGATGTAACTCCTTGTGGTGTTCGGGTTTCCGACGCCTGCCCGGTGAGGATCAGTCGTCGTCGATAGCGGCCTTCAATCCTGCCGAGAGGACATCGGCCAGGAAGGCGAAGCGGTCTACGGGGTGCTCTGCCACGGCTTTCTTTGCCGCGAACAGATGCGGATAAGTGCCTTCCTCCTCTTCGTTGATGCTCCATGCTGATTCCATCGTCAATGCGTCGAGGCTTGCGCCAATCGCTGCGCTGTCGAGGGCTTCCAATGCCGGGATGATGAGGTGCCGCGGCGTCCCCGCGATCTCAAACGCTTCGACAAACTGGTCGTAGCGCTCCAGGGCTGCCGGGTGTGACACCGGCTGCGTGAGCAGGAGGGGAAGGAGCGCCGGCACCATGCTGTACGCCTTGCGGAGTGAGTCGAAGATCTTGCGGATGACGTCGTCGAGGCTGCCGGCCGGCAACTCGGGCATCGGAGCTTTTTCCACGAGCGCGCCGCGGGCCAGTTCGATGATCTCCTGGCGACCGGTGACGTGCTTGTAGAAAGATGACTGCCGGACGCCCAGGCGTTCCGCGAGCCGCGGGATGGAGAGGCTCTCTTCCTCTTGGAACATCTCGAGCGCCGCGCGGCCGATCGCCTTCCGCGAGAGCCTCGGTGTCCGGGGCCGTCCTAGTTGGCTGGTTTTGCTGGGAGTCTGCATCCCTCAAGACTAGGCTCCGGGATCACTCGGCGTGGCCGATCCGCTGGTAGGCGGCCGGGTTGACCTTGCGCAGCACGAGGGCCAGTACGGTTCCAGCGGCAAACAGGATCGGTGTGAACACGAGGAGCGTGGTGTTGACGGGATCTCCGGCCGGGAGGCCTGTGAGCAGTTGGGCATTGTTGGCCATCAGGTAGGTCACTACGCACATGATGATGGTGGCGACCGCGGCGGAAGGGACGACGTACCAACGAAGGCCGTGGTCCCTGGGCCGGGTGAAGAAGACCACGACGCCGACACCCGTGAGGGCCTGCAGGAGGAGGATGCCGATCACGCCCGGGGTGTTCGTCCAGATCAGGAACTGAGTGAAGGGGTCCAGGTGAAATAGGGCCGCGCCGATCACGAGGGCGAGCGCGAGGAGGGTTTGGTCGAAGCCGGCCACGGAGGGGGTGCGGTATCGGGGGCTGATGCGGCCGGAGCGTTTCGGGAAGATGCCCTCGCGGCTC
Organism: Arthrobacter sp. NPDC080073; assembly: GCF_040686575.1. Taxonomy (NCBI): domain Bacteria; kingdom Bacillati; phylum Actinomycetota; class Actinomycetes; order Micrococcales; family Micrococcaceae; genus Arthrobacter; species Arthrobacter sp. NPDC080073. Next base: position 23,615 of record NZ_JBFBKR010000017.1, on the reverse strand, counting down.
AGGGACAGGGTGTAGCGATTGATGGTGTTGTGGAAGGAGAGTTGGGCGGCGAAGATGCTGGTGACGATCAGGACGCTCATAAGGTTCACGCACCAGCCACCTGCGAAGTTGCCCGCTGCGATGTAGGCGGTGTCCCCGGCGTCGAGGTGGCCCGCGGCGAACGCTTGCACGGCGGCCGCTCCGAAGGCCTGGACGATGATCCAGACGGCGAAGGCGTAGAACGCGCCGATGAATGCGATGGAGATGTAGGTGGCACGCGGGACGCTGCGGTCTGGGTCCCGGGCCTCTTCACGGTACAGGGCTCCGGATTCAAATCCCATGAAGGCGGAAAAACCAAGCCCAAGGACTGCAGCGAACTGCGGGGAGAAGATGGCCTGCGGGCTGAATGAATCGAAGCTGATTCCGTGTGCGCCGCCTTGGGCAAGTACGAAGGCGGCGACGATGGCGACGATCAGGGTTTCGAGGGTGAGCAGGACGGCGAGAACCTTGGCGCCGACGTCGATCCCGCGCCAGCCCAAGTAGCAGACGGCACCGATCGACACGATCGCGTAGAGCCACCAGGGAAGTTCCACACCGGTGAAGGACTTCACGGCGAGGTTGGCCTGGATACCCAGCAGGCCGTAGAGGCCGATCTGCAGGCCGTTGTAGCTCATCCAGGCAGTTAGGCCGGAACCGAGGCCGACCACGCGGCCGAGGGTTTTCGAGATGTACCCGTAGAACCCGCTGTAGGACCGGACGTGGCGGGTGAGCGCCATGAAACCGATGGCGAACAGGCCCAGGCCGATAGCCGCGGCGATGTAGATGGAGGGAGCGCCGACGCCGCCCACAGCGAGGGCGAGCGGGGCGATGCCGACCACGATGGTCAGCGGAGCTGCCGCTGACACCAACATGAACACAATGTCGCGAGTGCCGATTGCGTTCTTCTTCAATCCAAGCTCAGGGCTGGACGTTGCGGGCGGCGCCATTGCCGCTGTTTCTTTAGTGAAAGCCAGCCACTTATTGTGAGGGGCGGCACATGTTTGAGTCAAGAGGACACCGACGCCCGCTCACTTATGTCGCGGTTTGGTGAATCGCTCGCTCACCTATGCCGTCTTTTGGTCTATCGCTCGCTCACCTTTGGTGAGCGGGCGTCGTCGAAAGTTGCCCTATTGGTGAGCGGGGATCGCCGCGGAAGGTGAGTAATTTTCCAACATTCCGCCCGTAAGTTACCCTGCGTTAGCCTTTTGTCTGGTTGGATTGGGTTTATTGGGGCAGACACTGGAGGCGCCGTCTCCTACCGACCCGAAGGTAGTAATGGAGCTCATCGAGGCCGAATATCCTCGGCCAGGACACGTCCTTCTGCACCTTAGCGACTCCCATTTGGTGGGAGGGTCGGAGCCCCTTTACGGCGCGGTCGATAGCGAAGCCCATCTCAGGCAACTATTTTCGGAAGTGCACGCGTCAAAGGTCCGTCCCGACGCCGTGATCTTCACCGGGGACCTCGCCGATCAAGGTGAGCCGGGCGCCTACGCCAAACTCCGGTCGATCGTCGAGCCTGCCTCCCGAGAGATGGGCGCGCGGGTGATCTGGGCGATGGGAAACCACGACGATCGGGCGAACTTCCGTGCCGGCCTCTTCGACCAGAGCGACAATGACGCCCCGGTGGATCACAGCTACTTCGTCAACGGCCTGCGGATCATCACGCTCGATACCTCCGTGCCTGGCTTCCATCACGGTGAGATAAGCCAGAGCCAGCTCGACTGGTTGGGATCGGAGCTCGCGACGCCGGCTCCTGACGGCACGATCCTCGCACTCCACCATCCTCCGGTCCCGAGCGTCCTTGACCTCTCCATCCTGGTGGAGCTGCGCGGCCAAGCGGCGCTGGCCGACGTCGTGCGCAATTCCGATGTCCGTTCCATCCTGGGCGGCCACTTGCACTACTCCACCACAGCCACGTTCGCGGGCGTGCCGGTATCAGTGGCTTCCGCGAGTTGCTACACACAGGACCTCAACGTTCCGCAGGGCGGTACCCGCGGACGGGACGGCGCCCAGGCGTTCAACCTGGTGCACGTTTACGAGCAGACGATCGTGCATTCAGTGGTGCCATTGGGAAAATCGCCGACTGTCGGTGAGTACGTCAGCCCGGAAGCCACCAGGCGCCGGCTCGCCGAAGCAGGCATCCGGATTCCCCAGCGAGCTACGCACGAACGCGGTTCAAGGGCCGATGCGAAGCGCCCGGAGATGACCCGCCGCTAGAGCACTACTTCTCCCACGGCGCCTTGACCGGGAAGTACTTCTCCATGAAGTCCGTCACGAGTCCGGCCCGTTCGTCGGCAGCCACCTCGGGGAAGCTGCCATCGTTGAGGCAGAAGAAATCCACGTTGCGTTTGGCGAGCAAGGTGGGCAGGTAGTGCAGCCCGGACCACAGTGTGGTGTCCACATACCTGACCTTGGCTGCCGTCTGCGTCACGGCCCGGCCCGTGAGCAACGAGTAGTAGTGGTAGAACGAGTTGGTTACCGAGATGTTGTCTGCCGCGCGGAACCTGCTGCCCGCCGTCTTGGCGAATTCGGCCGGAAACTCGCGCTCCATCTCTGCGATCACGCTGCGGCGAAGGGGCGCGGCGGTGTGCTCCAGATGGCGAGTTGTGATGCGCCCGAACCGCTCCCAGAGGAGCTTCCTGTTGACGCGGGCCGCGTTCTCGAAGCCGCTGCGTTCGGCGTCGTTCTCTCCCAGCCCGATCCGGGTGGAAGCTTCGATGAACTTGGTGATTCCGCCGGGAGTGAAGAACATGTCCGGTGCTACGGGCCGGCCGAAGAACATGTCGTCGTTGGAATACAGGAAGTGCTCGGAGAGTCCCTCAATGTGGTGCAACTGGGATTCCACGGCCTGGGAATTGTGGGTGGGCAGCACTGTGGGGTCCTTGAAGAACTCCTCGCTGCGCATGATCCTGACGCTCGGGTGCTCGGCCAGCCACTCCGGCGCGGGGGAGTCCGTGGCGATGTAGATCCGCCGAATCCAGGGCGCGTACATGTAGACGGAGCGCAGGGCATATTTGAGCTCGTTGATCTGCCGGAAACGGGCCTCGTGGGCGTCGCCCTCGCCCACGATGACGTCTTTCATCTGTTCGCGACGGGCCGCAATGTACGCCGGATCGTTGCCGTCCACCCACGAAAAGACAATGTCGACGTCGAAATCGATGTCGCTCGCGTGGTCCGCGAACATGTTCTCGATGGTCGGCCAGCTCAGCCCGTGGCGTTCCACCGTGCCCCGGACAGCATCCTGGCGCAACATGGTCCGCCGGGTCAGGGAGTTTTCCACCGGCAACACGAGTTGTTCGCCGTCGAACTCCCACAATTCCAGTTGCACGCCCAGCGAGGGGCCGTAGGTCAGCCCGCCGCCGGGTTCCACGCGTGGACGGAAGAGCCGGAAGATCCTGGCCTTCCGGTTGTTCGAGAGCTCGCCGTCGGCAACCAGCAACGTGGATTTCTTCCGCGCGTCAACGGTCATGGAGTAGAACGGCTCGTTCCGGAAAGCCGACACCAAAGCCTGGCGCAGTTTCTTCCGGAGCTTCCAATCGACGGCGATCACGGGCCGGTGATCATTGCCGCGGACCAGGATGAAGTCCAGCCCGGCGGCGTCCAGTGCGGCGCGGATCACGAGGAGGTCTTCGACCATCACCTGCTGCGGGGTGCGGTTCTGGTTCAGCAAGCTGTATCGGCCGCGATGGCGGACGACGTCGGCCCGGTGCTTGAGGCGCGCGTCAACTGCGGGCGATGTCGGTTCGGGAACGACCGCATCGTCGTCGGAGGCGGGGCTACCGAAGTAGATTGCTTGCTGGTCCATGACTGTGATGGCTTTTCTCCGAAAGGTTGTGGTTCGCGCGGGCCCGGTGACCTTTAGCCGACCAACGCTTCACGCCAACTGCGCAGGAATGCGCCTCCGGCGTCGTCGTGAATGACGTCCTCGCCCAGGCCGAGGTCTGTGGCTGTAAGAACATCGTAGGGCTTGTTGGGCACTCCGTCCGCCGGCCGGACGTCGACGTGCTTGACGCTGTGGTCGTTGTGGTGGAGCCAATCCGCCATCGCGTAGTCCGTGCGCGAATCTCCCACCGTCCGCCAGGCCTGCGGCGTGATTCCCTGGGCGGCGAGGAGTTCCACTGCGCGGCTGGCGCCGAGATCCTTGCCAAGCCGGATGGACTCGATGTCCGTGGAGATGATGGTGGGATCCAGGCGGTAGTCGGCGGCGTCGTCGGACTCTGGTGCGTGGTGATCCAGGAGAGCGGCGGAGAGCCCGTGCCTGCCCATGAGCTCCAGGGCATCGGCGTCGAAGAGCTTCTGCTCGGCCAGGTAGTCGTCATTTGAGACATCCAGATGCTGCTCCACCGAAACCATCGCGCGCTTTGTCTCGTCGAAGAACATGTGCGTCGCATAGTCCTCGGCCACCATGCGGCGGACGTCGTCGCCGTAGGCCTTCGGAACAGCAAGGTCATGGTCCACATGGATGGGTCCCGGGCCGCCCGAGGTGTAGCTGAACCACACGGCGCCCTTCTCGCAGATCGCGTGGACTACCGTTCCCGCAGGCATTCCGGCGGCGATCATGGGCGCCATGACCTGCTCGCGAATGAAAGCGTCTGAGCGGCCGGTGTTGAAAATGACGGGGATGCCTGCGGATGCCAAGCCCACGAGGTCGGCGATGATTTCCGGCTTCACGTCGCGCGTCACGGGACTCGCGACAGGGCCGTCGACGTCGAGGAGGAGTGCGAGGGCGGGAGCAGCCTGGTGCGTGCCTGGCATTGAAGCGGTCATGAACCCATTCTGTCAGTACGGCGTGATGGCGGCATCGGTGTGACGGCGACGGCGACAGGGGGCGCCGTTTCAGCGCGCACCGTCCGTCAACGGTTACCTTTTGGCCACAACCTTGGTCACCGACTTCTCACAAGTTCCCTTGGACGCCTTACTTCTTTAGGCTTGCAAAGTGATATTTAAAGCTGTGGGCGAGGGACGCCCGTACCCTGACCATGGTTTTTCCACGCCCAAGGACTGGGCCTCGCTGCCTCCGCGTCCGGTCCGGCTCGACGAACTTGTCACCACTAAGCGCACCCTTGACCTGGAAGCACTGCTGGCCGAGGATTCAACGTTCTTCGGCGACCTTTTCCCGCATGTGGTGCAGTACCAAGGCCTGCTGTATCTCGAAGACGGGCTCCACCGTGCAGTCCGTACTGCGCTCCACCAGCGCACGGCCATCCACGCCCGTGTCCTGGTGATAGATGGTTAACGAAATAATCCCGGAGGAGCAGGTGGCAGTGCCCGAAAATGCGGATCCGAGGAAGCGCCGGAAACGTCCCCGTCGTCAGAAAGACCCGGCGATTCTGCATGGGCATCGGGTTGTCACCGGTCCGGAACTTCGGGCAACCTTTGCTGAGGCTCCCCGCCCTGAGAGCCATCCCGGGTGGTTCAGCCGCCGCCTCTTCCATGGGATCGTTCTCGCGCTGCTCGTCGGACTGGTCGTTGCCGGACTCGTGGGCGCATGGGCAGTGATGAACGGTGTGATCCGCTTCCCCTCGGCCGTTGCAAGCCAGGCGCCGGCGGCCGTGTGTCCTGCCACTGTTTTCGACTACACGCCCAACAACAAGGTCAAGGTCAATATCTACAATGCCGCGGGCAGGCCGGGCCTGGCCAAGAACGTGGCAGATCAGTTGAAGGCCCGGGGATACAACGTTGGCACCGTCGACAACTCCACCACCAGCTACACAGGCCCCGCTGTGGTTGTCTCCGGATCCGGCGGCCAAGCGGCGGCGTTCAACATCCAAAGGAACATCGCGGGTACCGACTACGTTCAGGACCAACGCACGGATGCCTCTGTAGACCTCATCCTCGCGCCCGGCTTCTCGGCATTGGTGCCGCCGGAATTGGTGGATAACACCCCTGGCAAGCTCAGTTGTCCCCGGTTGGAACAGAGGATTGCGGACAATGCGAAGCTGCCGGTGATGCCGACGCCTTAGCGTTGCCTTCCAAGGACAGCGTTAGCCCCACGGCCGGGTCACGCCAAGCGCGCGGGCCGGCCGTCGTCGTCGAACCTTGCTCCTGCGCCCAACTGGATGAACCGCACGGTCTGCACCAGCCGCTCCTCACGTTCGTCCAGCTCCGCCCCGTTCGCGGCATTGCCGCGTGCCGCGCTGGAGGAAAGAGTACCGTGGATGAGCCTGGCGAGCTGTCCGACGTCGGTGGGCGGGAGGTAGCCGGCCGCGATTCCGTCGCGCAGGATGTCCTGGAGCAGCAGGTTGAGTTCGCCGACGTGATCTGCCAATTTCGCGAAGGAAGCGGGGGAGAGGACAGCCGCCATCGCAGGACCCGGCGGGAGGTGCCGGCGGCTCAGGTCCTCCACCTGGGCGCGGACGTAAAGGGCCAGGCGGTCCACCGGATTCTGCAGTGCCGCAAGGGATTCGCGTAGATCGCCCAGGAATCGCTCGGTCTCGTCCAGGGCGTACGCGATGAGGAGCTGTTCCATGTCGGCATAGTAGTTGTATACCGCCGTCCGGCCGACGCCGGCGTGCCGCGCGACGTCGGTCATGGTCAAGCCGGGCAGGCCATGGGTGAAGAGCAGTTCGCCGAAAGCTGTCAGGACCCGGCGTCGGGTTTCAGCGCGTTGCGCCGCGTTGCTGGCGGCCGTAATCCTAGGCATACCGACACTTTACAGTGATCTGTCAGTAAAGTTGCGTGGTTGAGGGGCGAACTGGCAGCAGATGACCTCTAAACGCGCTGTTGGGGTCATCTGCTGCCAGCTCGCGCGGTGACCCGCACCGAATCCCACGCGAGGCCCGAACTAGTACCCGTAGAGGCCGGAGAAGGTCTGGGTCATGGACGAGGCGTGGGCGATGCTGATCACGAGGCTCACCACAAACACGCCGATCAAGGCCCATACCGGGTCCAAGCCCCTGCCGGGCGCGACCTTCCGCACGATCACGGACCGCCCGATCACGTAGACACCGAGGCTGAGGAACGTCCACGCCCAATGAAACGGGCGCACGACACCCGCCCGGTCAAGCGTTTTCCAGTCGAAGTAGGCTGCGACAATAGTCCCCGCGTAGGCGAGGAAGCCCACAGCGACCACCACAAAGTACCCGGGCGTGATGACAGAGAAAGGGTCAATGGTCCTGACGCCCCGGACGTAAACCAATCGTGGAACGGGATTCCACAAGGCTGCCTGCAACAGGACAACGACCAGAGGGGTCGCGACGATCAGCCAGACGAGGGCGTTGTAGACGGGGGTCTGGGGGCTGATCAAAGGACGCCACCTGCCAGGAGCAACCGCAGGCTGCGCCAGATACCCGGACCAGGTGGTGCCGTTCCACCAGAGGGACCTGCCCGACCCCGCCGGATCCGGATACCAGCCCGGTCCGGGAGGTACTTGGCCTGTCGGGCGCTCTGTCATGGTGCTCCTCATGTGGGTGGAAATGATTCCTGGCTTGAAGATCGAGCCCTGTAGGGACTCCCTTCTATATACGCCACCCGTGTCCTGTTCTTGACGCACGCCACGAAATCCACAGGGGAGCCGCCGTCGAAGCCGCACGGAACCTTCAATGAGCCAGCCGGCGGACGCCTTAGATTGCGCAGCCGTCGGGGCCGCAGGCTTCGGCGTCGGGGCTGCCGACGGCGACCAGCGGATTCGCTTCCTGCCATGCCTGTGTGAGGGCCTGGGTGAAGACCTCGGAGGGCTGAGCGCCGGAGAGTCCGTACTTGCGGTCGATGACAAAGAACGGCACGCCGGTGACGCCGAGCATCCGGGCTTCGGCGATGTCGCCGCGGACGTCCTCTGCGTACTTGTCGGTGCTGAACAACTCAGCGACCTCGGCGTCCGGCAGGCCCAAGTCGGTGCCGAGCCCGGCCAGGTACTCCTGGCTTCCAATGTCCTTGCCATGTTCAAAATGGCCGCTCAGGAGCAGTTCCTTGGCATGGTCCTGCTTGCCGTGGGCGGCCGCCAGGTGGATGAGGCGGTGTGCCGTGAAGCTGTTGGCAACCACGACGTCGTCGAAACGGTAGTTGAGGCCTTCGCCCTTTGCCTGCAACGCCACGTGCTCGAACATCTGGCTTACCTGCGCGGGGTCCATGCCCTTGCGCTTGCTCAGGTAATCGAGCTCGGTGCCGTCGTAGTGTTCCGGGATGCTCGGGTCCAACTGGTAGCTGCGCCACTGGATCTCGACCGAATCGCGGTGCGGGAACTCGGCAAGGGCTGTTTCGAACCGGCGCTTTCCGATGTAACACCACGGGCAAGCGACGTCTGACCAGATCTCAATCTTCATGGTGGCGACAACCGGAAGCGGTGGCCCGGCATTCCCGGAATGGGCTGTTGGACTGGTCACAGCGGGTCCATTTCCGCGTCGCTAATGCGCGTCCAGGGTCCTAGACCGCCCGCTCCATCACGAAATCGTGCTCGACGGCATCGCCCAAGCGGAACGACTTGGTCCCGACCCTCCTGAATCCACTCTTCTCATAGAAGCGGATGGCCTTCGCGTTCTGGCTGTTGACACCGAGCCACACCCCGGCAGCACCGGCGCCGCCAGCACGGTCCAAGGTGGCTTTCATGAGCTCCGCGGCAGCACCCAGGCCGTGGTGTTCCGGATGCACATAGCACTTGCTCAGTTCCGTTGAAGGGTTGAGCGTCAAGACCGAAGCGACATCGGCATCGGTCGTGGGCCGGGCCACGAGCATGCTGTAGCCGCGGAGTTCCCCGGCGGCGTCGATGGCCAGTATGGTGACGTCCGGATCGGCAAGGTATTCCGTGAACTTCTCCGTGCTGAGTGTCCTGCGCAGGTGCGCCGCGATGTCTTCGGGCGAGGAGTCCGGCGGGCAGGCGAGCGGAAAGGTGACGGCTGCAAGCTCCGCCAGCATTCCGGCGTCGTCCGCTGTTGCTTCACGGATTATCTGGTTCATGGCGTCCTCTCTGGCAATCGGGCGCAGACATGCCCCTCAAGACTGATCTTAAGGGGCATTCCAGGAGGGATTACGACGGCGGTGGCCGGCCGGAGCGTTCTGCTCGCGGGGCCGCCGGGCTGCTTAGGGGCGGGTTCCCGCAAGCAGGCGGAGATCCTCCTCCGGCTGTGGATCCTTGCCCAAGGCGAGCCCGACGATGGTGACCACCGCAGTCGCGAGCAAGTATGCCGCGATCAGGAGCCAGTTTCCGGTGGCGGCGTAGAGGGCCGTGAAGATCAACGGTGCAACGGCTCCGCCCACGACGCCGGCCACCGTGTAGGCAAGGGAACTGCCGGCATAACGGAGCCTGGCCGGGAATTGCTCGGTGATGAACGCCGCTTGCGGGCCGTACATGAAGGCGTGCAGCCCAAGGCCGATCACGACGCCGACGGTCAGCACCAGGACGGACCGGGACTGGACCATGAGGAAGAACAGGGGGATGTACACGGCTGTGGCGGCGGCGGTGATGCCATAGACCAGCCGGCGGTTGAACCGGTCCGTGACTGCTCCTGCGGCGGGGATCAGGAACAGCTGGAATGCCGAGCCCACCAGGACTGCGCCCAGGACGTTGCCGGTGGTCATGCCAAGTTCCTTGGTCGCGTAGACCGCGACGAAGACGGTGAACAAGGCGTACAAGACGTCGGGGCAGATCCTGCACAACGCGGCGGCAAGAAGCGGGCGGAACTGGGTGGTGAGGACTTCCTTGATGGGAGCCTTAGGCCGTTCGCCGGTGGCTTCGATGGCCTTGAACACCGGGGTTTCCTCGAGCTTGAGCCTGATGACGAGGCCAAAGGCAACGAGGATGGCCGAGCTGAGGAAGGCCACGCGCCAACCCCAGGCAATGAAGGCGTCGTTGCTCATGACGGCGGCGAGGACGGCCAGTGCGCCGTTGGCCAGAAGGTTGCCGGCAGGCGGCCCGATCTGGGCTGCGGACGACCAGAACCCGCGCTTGCTGGGATTGGCGTACTCGCCGGACAGCAGGACGGCGCCGCCCCATTCGCCGCCGACGCCGATGCCCTGGGCGAGGCGAAGGAGGACCAGGATGATCGTGGCCCCGATGCCGATGGTGTGGTAGTCCGGCAAGGCACCGATGAGGACCGTGGCCGCGCCAATGAGGACGAGCGTGATGACCAGGACGTTCTTGCGTCCGATCTTGTCGCCGAGCCGGCCAAAGACAATGCCGCCGATAGGCCGGGCGAGATAGCCCACGGCGAAGGCAGAGAAGGACAACAGGAGACCGGTGGTTTCATCGTTGGTGGGGAAGAAGATCTTGGGAAAGACCAGCGCCGAGGCGACCGAGTAGATCGCGAAGTCGTAGTACTCCAGGGAGGTTCCTGTGACGCTGGCAATAAAGGCTTTGATGGCGCCTGCGGAGGGTTTGCTGCGCCGTGTTGGACTTGGCGAAGTGGTCGCGGACATGGTTCCTCCATGGAACGTTGGGCGGGCTTTGTGATCCCGATCTCAATCGGGGCCTACACCCAATGATGCATCACTCGGAGGAATTGTTCAACAATTTTTTGGCAAGAGTTCCTTCCGCGGGTTCGTGTCAGTTGCTTGGATAGGCGACAAATGCGAAACGGATGGAGTCGGGTGACCAGCTGTTGACGTTGAGGGTTCCCTGGCCGCCGAAGAGGGGCCAGGTGTGGAGCGGCGTCGCCCAGTCGCTGGTGGAAACAACGACGACGTCGACCGGCAAGTCCGCGGGGTGGCCCACCGTCCCGCTGGGGAAGCGGATGTAGCTGGCCAGGCGCCCGTCGGGCGAGAGGTGCGGGAACCAGTCGACGGTGTCGCTGTCGAGCAAGCGTTCAAAGCCCGTACCGTCCACCCGTGCGCGGGCAATCTGCGCATGCCCGGCCAGCGTGGTGAATGACTCGGTATTGAAGTAGAGCCATTTCCCGTCAGGAGAGTACTCAGGTCCGTCGCAATGGCCGGGGCCGGTGTCCACGAGCGCCGATGGGCCGCGGGTCGCAGGCATCGTCATGAGTCGGCCAGGCTTGCTGAAATCGCCGCCGTCGATGCCTACGTAGGCGAGTTCAAAGCCGTCGGGGCTGACGCCGTGCAGGAAATGGAAGGAGCCGTCGTCGTCCGTGAGCTTGGTGACTTCTCCGCCGTCGAGCGCTGCGCGGTAGATGTGTCCGTCATTCGCCGAGAGGAAGATGCGCGCGCCGTCGGGGGCGAGGACGTGGTCATTGTTGAGGTCCGGGATCCCGGTGAGGGGTACTTGGGCGATGGTCCGGTCCCGGACATCCAATGTCCACAGCTTGCCCGCACCATTGAGGATGAGGTGGGCGCCGTCGAGGCTCCAGTTCGGCGCCTCGAAGAGCACCTCGTCAGAGGTGAGGACAAGCTCGAGCGCTCCGGTGCTCGCAGAAGCAATCCAGACCTCGCACCTTTGGCCCGGCCGAAGGGTTCGTATCACAGTGCTCTGTCCTTTCCCTGGCGCGAGTTGGCAGCAGATGCCCGCAACATCGGATTTTGGGGTCATCTGCTGCCAGTTCGCGCTAACTGGAGGGGTGGTTAGTCCTGGTTGAAGGCGGCGTCGAAGCTGGTTTGCGACGGCGGGAAGTCGAACTTCTTGAGGTTGGCGAGGGCTTCGGGGGCGCCGTGGAGGCGGTCCATGCCGGCGTCTTCCCATTCGATGCTGATCGGCCCGGTGTAGCCGATCGCGGTGAGGGCGCGGAAGCTCGATTCCCAGGGGACGTCGCCGCGTCCGGCGGAGACGAAGTCCCAGCCCCGGCGCGGGTCGCCCCAGGGCAGGTGGGAGCCCAGGACGGTGTTCCGGCCGGTGGGGCGCAGCTTGGTGTCCTTGCAGTCCACGTGGTAGATCCGGTCTTTGAAGTCCCAGATGAAGGAGACGGGGTCGATGCCTTGCCACATGAAGTGGGAGGGGTCCCAGTTCAGCCCGAACGCTTCCCGGTGCCCGATCGCTTCCAGGGTCCGCACGGTGGTCCAGTAGTCGTAGGCGATCTCGGAGGGGTGGACTTCGTGGGCGAAGCGGACCCCGCATTCGTCGAAGACGTCCAGGATGGGGTTCCAGCGGTCCGCGAAGTCCTGGTAGCCGGCCTCGATGACTTTTTCGGGGACGGGCGGGAACATGGCGACGTACTGCCAGATGGAGGAGCCGGTGAACCCGACGACGGTGTCCACCCCGAGGGCTTGGGCGAGGCGGGCGGTGTGTTTCATTTCCTCGGCGGCGCGTTGGCGCACGCCTTCGGGGTCCCCGTCGCCCCAGACTTTGGCCCCGACGATTCCCTGGTGGCGGAAGTCGATGGGGTCATCGCAGACGGCCTGGCCTTTGAGGTGGTTGGAGATGGCCCAGACCTTGAGGTTGTATTTTTCCAGGACGGCGAGCTTGGATTCGACGTATCCGGGTTCGTCCCAGCGCCAGGCGTCCAGGTGGTTCCCGGATACGGCGATTTCCAGGCCGTCGTAGCCCCACCCGGAGGCGAGTTTCGCGACGTCCTCGAAGGGCAGGTCGGCCCACTGGCCGGTGAACAGGGTGTACGGGCGGGGCATGGTTCTCCTTATGAAAGATTGCGCTGCGGGGTGCTTAGTGGCCGGCGACTTGGATGATGGCGGACTTGGCGTCGGCGGATTCTTCGATGGCGGCCAGGATCTGTTGGACGGCGAGTCCTTCCTCGAACGACGGCGACGGCGGGGTCCCGGTGTTGATGGCGGTGAGGAAGTCGCGGATCTGGTGGGTGAAGGTGTGTTCCCAGCCGATGACGTGGCCTTGCGGCCACCAGGCGGCCATGTAGGGGTGTTCGGGTTCGTTGACGAGGATCCGGCGGAAGCCCTGCTCCCTGACGGGCACCGTGGCGTCCATGAAACCCAGTTCGTTGAGGGTTTCCAGGTCGAACAGGAGCGAGCCCTTGTCGCCGTAGATTTCCATCGTGAGCGAGTTCTTCCTGCCGGTGGCCATGCGGGAGACTTCCACCGAGGCGAGGGCCCCGGAGGCGAGGGTCAGCGTGGCCCAGGCGGCGTCGTCGACCGTGACCGGTTCCGGGCCGTGCGGGCCGGGGCGGCTGTCCACGAAGGTGTGCAGCCGGCCGGAGACCTCGGTGACGCTGTCCCCGAGGAGGAAGAGGACCTGGTCGATCGCGTGGGAGGCGATGTCGCCCAGGGCCCCGGATCCGGCGCTTTCCTTGTTCAGCCGCCAGGTCATGGGGGAGTCCGGGTCCGTGAGCCAGTCCTGCAGGTACGCGGCCCGGACGTGCCGGACGGTTCCGAGCCGGCCCTCGGCGATCAGTTCCTTCGCCAGGGCCAGTGCCGGCACCCGGCGGTAGTTGAACCCGATCATGGACTGGATGCCGCGGCCCCGGGCGGCGCGCGCGGCGTCGGTCATGGCTTCGGCCTCGGCCAGGGTGTTCGCGAGGGGTTTCTCCACGAGCACGTGCTTGCCCGCCTCCAGCGCCGCTATGGCGATCTCGGCGTGCATCCAGCCCGGCGCGCAGATATCCACGATATGGACGTCATCGCGTTCCAGGACGGAGCGCCAGTGGGTGGCGGACTCGGCCCACCCGTACCTGGCGGCGGCCGCGGCGACCTGGTCCGGGTCCCGGCCCACGAGCACTTTCTGCTCGAAGGCCGGAACATCGAAGAAGCTGCCCACGTTCCGCCACGCGTTGGAATGGGCTTTGCCCATGAACGCGTAGCCGATCGCGGCAACACCCAGGGGTGTCTTGCCCGGGTCGCCGGTGTGCGGGTTGGTGGGGGTGGGGCTGGTCATGGGTGGGTTCCTAGAGGGTGGCGGCCATCGGGTCCCAGTCCTCGGGGAGGGCCTGGGATGTGACGGCCGAGCTGTCGACGCCTACGAAGGTGCCGGTTTCGGCGGACTCGGCGATGGAGACCAGGGTGTCGACCACGTGGTAGGCCAGGGCGCCCTGGGCGCGGTGCGGGACGCCGGCGCGCAGGGACCGGGCCATGTCCAGCACGCCCATGCCGCGGCCGTTGGCCGGTCCCGTGGCGGGGATGGTTTCGGCTTCCCCGGCCCCGGCACGCCAGAGCTTGAGGTCCCCGTCGAAGTAGTTCGGGTCCGGCACTTCCAGGGTGCCCTCGGTGCCGGTGATCTCCACGAAACCCATCCGCAGGCGGGGGGATTCGAAGCTGAAGACACTGTGCGAGGAGGCCCCGGTCTCGAACTGCAGCATCGCGGAGACGTGGGTGGGGACCTCGACCGGGAATTCCTCCCCGGCCTTGGGCCCGGAACCGACCACGCGGGTTTCCTTGGCCTTGGACCCGACGGCGGCCACGCGCCGCACGGACCCGAAGGCCTGGACGAGGGCGGTGATGTAGTACGGGCCCATGTCGAACAGGGGTCCTGCGCCGTGGGCGAACAGGAACGCCGGGTTCGGGTGCCAGGACTCCGGGCCCGGGGTCTGGAACATGGTCAGGGCGGTCAGCGGGGTGCCGATGTCGCCGCGTTCGATGATCCGGCGGGCCGTCTGCAGGCCCGCGCCCAGGAAGGTATCCGGCGCGCAGCCCAGCCGGATGCCCGCCGCGTCGGCGGTCTTCAGCAGGGCCAGGCCGGATTCGCGGTCCAGGGAGAAGGGCTTCTCGGTCCAGACGTGCTTGCCGGCGTTCACGGCGGCGGTGGCCACCTCGACGTGCGCGGCCGGGATGGTCAGGTTCACGATGATCTCGACCTCGGGATGGTTCAGGGCCGCGTCCACCCCACCCCACGCCGGGATGCCGTATTCCTCCGCCCGCGCCTGAGCGGCGTCCTCGAAGAGGTCCGCGATGACGTGGACCACCAGGTCCGGGAAGACCGTCAGGTTGTCCAGGTAGGCCTTGCTGATGTTGCCCGCGCCGATCACCCCGACCCCGACCGGGCCCCGGCGCGTCGACGGGATGGACTGGTGCGTTCCGGCGCTCATGCGTTCACGTCCTGTGCTGCGTTGTTCTGGAGGAAGGCCAGGCTCTGGGCGATGCCTTCGAAGATGTCTCCCGCATAGTCATCGAACTCCACCACGCCCACTTCGAGGGACTTGGCGGCAGCAACGACGTCGAGCACCGGGATGGTGCCCTGGCCCGCCGGCTGCTGGGCTTTGGTGTCCGTGGTGCCGGGGCCGTCCTTGATGTGGATGAACTTCACCCGGTCGCCGAGGCGGGCGAGCAGCTCCACGGGATCCTGGCCGCCGACCGATGCCCAGTAGGTGTCGACTTCCAGGACCAGTTCAGGGTCGAGGAGGCTTTCGAAGTACTCCAGGGCGGTCTGGCCCTCGATGCTGGACTCGAGTTCCCAGGCGTGGTTGTGGTAGCCGACGCGGATGCCGTAGTCGGCGCCCTTCTTCGCTGCGGCGTTGAGCTTTGCCGCCGTGGCCTGGATGTCCTCGGCGTTCTGCCAGTGCTCGGCAGGAAGGTACGGGTCGATGACCGTGCTGATGCCCAGTTCCTTCGCGGCTGCGAAGATCTCATCCTGGTCCTGGCTCAGCAGCGGCGCGTGGCCGGAGGGGGCGCTCAGCCCGTTCTCCTTCAAAGCAGCGCCTAGCTCCTTCGCTGTAGCCACGAAGTTGTAGGGCTCAACCTGCGTGTAACCGATCTCGGCAACGCGTCTGATGGTGCCCGGCAGGTCTTCCTGCATGGCGTTTCGCAGGGTGTACAGCTGGACGGAGTAAGACATGGTTTTCCTTTGCGTTTGTCAGTTGCGTGAAAAAAGTTCGATTAGCGGCCGGCGAGGGAACCGCCGATGCCGCCGACGCTGAAGTATTTGTTCAGGGTGGCGAACACGATGATCGGCGGGAGCATCATGATGACCGCGAGGGCCATGACGCCGGACCAGTCGGTCTGGTTTTGCTGGAAGAACGACTGGACGCCCATGGGGAGGGTGAAGATTTCGTTGGAGCGCAGGAACACGATCGCGACGAGGTAGTCGTTCCAGGCCAGGAGGAAGGCAAAGATGGCGGTCGACAGGATGCCGGGCAGGGAATTGCGCAGCACCACCTTCGTGAACGAACCGAAGACCGAACAGCCGTCGATCCACGAGGCCTCCTCGAGGCTGACCGGGATGGAATCGAAGTATGCGGCCATCATCCACGTGGCCACGGTCATTGTCGAGCCGACGTAGATAATGATCAGTCCCATGAGGTTGTCCACGAGTCCCAGGCCTGCGAACAAGATGAACAACGGCACCACCGAAGTGATGATCGGCAGGGACTGCATGACGAACAGCAGCAGCGAGTAGCCGGAGACTGCCTTGGAGCGGCCGCGGGAGAGGACATAGCCGGCGGGCGCGGCCACGGCGACGGCGACGATCACCGTGCTGACGGTGGTGATGAGGCTGTTCTTGAGCCAGGTGGCGGCCAGGGTTTTGGAGAAGACGTTGCTGATGTTCTCCAAAGTGAGGCCGGTGGCGGTGCTGTTAGGGCCCGGTGTCAGGGCCAGGACCACGGTGACCATGATGGGAACCAGGACGACGGCGGTGATGGCTAGGATCAGGACGAACCGCCACCAGCGTCCGCGCATGCCTGCTTCGGAGAGGACGCGGCGGGTTTTTTGGGGGCCCGCGACACCGAGCGCGGGTCCGGATTCGGGATGGGCGTGGAGTACTGCGCTCATTATTCGACGCTCGACTTTCGGATCTGGCGGTACAGGAAGACCGACACGACGACGAGGGTGAGGGTCATGAGGAAGGCGATGGCGACGCCGGGACCGGTCTGGAAGTCCTGGAAGACCGTGCGGTAGGCCAGCACCACGAGGGAGGTGGTGGCGTCAACGGGGCCGCCGCCGGTAAGGAGGTAGATGGTGGGGAAGTCGTTGACGCAGAAGATCGTCATCAGGATCCAGCTGATGTAGGTGGAGCGGGCGATCAGCGGCAGGGTGATCTGGGTGAACTGCTGCCATTTGCTGGCACCGTCCATGCTTGCGGCTTCATAGACGGTGGTATCTACCGAGGCCAGGGCGGCGGAGATCATCATCATCATGAAAGGGAAGCTGACCCAGACCTTGAAGACCATGACCATGACGGCGGCGAGATGCGGGTCCGCCAGGAACAGGGGCGTGCCGAGTCCGAGGTTCCGGAAGATGGAGGGGATGAGGCTGTCCGGGGTCGCGACGAGCCAGTTCCAGGCAGTGGAGGACACCACGATCGGGACCACCCAGGGCAGTAGGAGGAGGACCTTGAAGGTCCCGCCCGCCGGGATTTTGGTGCGCAGCAGCAGGGCCAGCCCAAGGCCGACCAGCCAGGAGCCGAAGACGCCGACGATTGTGAACCACAGGGTGAACTGGGCGGCCTTCCAGAAGGCCGGGGAGGTCAGGACGTGGCCGAAGTTGTCGACTCCGACGAAGCTGCCCGTGTCGATCAGGGAGCCGTCGTGGGTGGCCTGGACGCCGGCGTAGACCAGCGGGTAGCCGTGGATCAGGACGAGCAGGATGACCGAGGGGAGCAGGAGCCAGAAGAACGTCCGCTTGGTTTGCCCCGAAAGTTTGCTCTTGCGGTTCAGGGACCCGCCGCCGGACCCGCCGGGAGCGAGCCCCCGACGGGCCCGGGCGAGCCCGGATTGTGTTGTGGTGGTTGCCATGGCGACGGCTTTACTTCTTGATGACGGACTCGAGGCCGGTCTTGAAGGCCGTGAGCGCCGTCTTGGCGTCGGTCTTGCCGGTCAGGATGGTCTGGGTGAACTGGTTCAGCGCCTGGCCGCCGTCGAGGACAGCGAGGTTGGCGTTGAGCGAGGTTCCCTGTGCGGCGAAGGTCTTTGCGATGGGCTGCCATTCCTTGACGATCTTGACGTTGTTCGGGTCGCTCGTGAATTCGGGCATTTCCGTGATGGATTTGAATACCGGGAGCGCATTCATGAGCTTCTGGCGCCACAGCTCCTTGAGCTGGCCCATGTAGTAGGTCAGGAAGGCCTCGGAGGATTCCTGGGACGGGGTGTTCTTGTACATCATGATGTTGTTCGGGAACACCAATCCGTGCTTGTCGCCGTGCGGGCCTGCGATCGGACTGGCCACCCTGATGTCGCCGGATGTGTCGCCGACGCGAGCCGGCACGCCCAGGACGTACGGGCCGAAGGCAGCCTTCTTGTCCTTCCACTGAGCGTTGAGGTTGTCCGAGGTGTAGCTGACCGCAGCGGGGTCGATGATGCCATTGGAGACCAGTTCCAGGAGGTACTCCGTGGCTTCGACGTTGCGGTCGTTCATGACGTCCAGCTGGCCGTCCTTGGTGAAGACGCCACCGCCGTTGTTGACCATCATCATGATCATGGAGTGGTTGCCGATGTTGTTGCCGGCGCCGGAGCCGGTGGCGAAGCCGAAGACGCCGATCTTCTTCAAGGCCTTGCCTGCATCAAGCAACGAGGCCCAGTCGGTGGGCAGTGCGACGCCGGCCTGGTCGAAGAGGGACTTGCGGTACCAGAAGACGCGCATGTCCAGCTGCCAGGGAACGGCAACGTAGCCCTTGTCGGACTTGAACGGGTCAAGCACGCCGGGCAGGAAGTCGTCGAACTGGCCGTTCTTCTTGAGCGCGTCGATGACCTTGTCCGCGTAGGCAATCTGCCCTTGCTGGTCGAACTGGAAGGCCTGGAAACCGCCACCGGTGGACACCGCGGGGCCGGTCTTGGATGCAATGGCCGAGGAGAAGGTCTGGTAGAAGTTGTTCCACTGGATGAGCTGGTAACCGGCCTTGCCGTTGCTGCCGGTCGGGGCGTAGGACTCGGTGATCTTCTTCGCGGCATCGTTATAGGCCGGGGTGGCCCACGGCATGTCCCAGAACTTGATGGCGCCGCCAGCAGAGCTCGAGCTGGAGCCGCCTCCGCAAGCCGCGAGCAGGGGGACAGCCGCTGCTGCCGCCGTGAGGCCGAGGAAACCCCTGCGGGAGAAATTGCGGCTGGCTTCGGACTGAACATTCATGATGGTTCCTTTCGGGACCGCTGCGTGGTCTTCGCGTTTGATGCGGTCCTGCTCGTCGTCGAGAAGGCTGATGATTGCTTTTGGTGCTCTGTTTTGCTCGATTTGCTGGGTTGCGTAGTTGAGGAGCTCGGGTTCAGGTCAGGTGCGCGATGGATTCGGTCAGCCGCGCAAAGCCGGCCAGGTCGGAAGGGAGAGTGCCGGCGTCGAGGTGCTCCTTGAGCCGGCGCCAGGTGGTGCGGTGGGCGGATTCGTAAAGCGTGGGCAGGAGGATTTCTCCTTGGGGTCCGGTGGCCCGGACCTCCGCCGGCCAGGCGGCATGCGGCTCCGGAACCGTGATGCTGACACCGCCGTCGTCGGTGTAGAGGCGGAAGTCGACGCCGGCGGGCCGGGAGTTGCTCAGCACGCCCTGGAGCGAAACCGGAGCACCGTTGGCGAGCCGCCCGGAAACGGTGTAGCCGTGCGTGCCGCGGCGGAGGAGGCGAAGCGCGTCGAGCCCGCCGGTGACGCGCACGACGGCGGCGAGATGCTCGGTGAGCAGCCCGTCCGGATCCGAGCCTGCCGCGGCCGTTGCGACTGAGTCCAGCATGGCGGCACGGCCGGCCACCGTGCGGGCGGCGTCTTCTGCTCCGGCGAGACCGGGGTTCGATGCCCAGCGCTGGTCCAGGACAACCGCGACGCCGGACACTTCAGCGGCGTGGAGCAGGGCGGCGGTGCTTTCCGGTACAGGATTGACGACGACGATGCCCGACGCCCCGCCGTCGATCGCCTTGATGGCCTCCGTGGTCCAACCAGGATCGCCGTTGATCGCGGAGATCCGTGCGGTCTCCCCGGCTGCTACCGGGCCGAAGCTTGCCGGAAGTGAAGCGACCGCGAGTGCGACGGCGCCGCTCTCTTCGGCCTGCGGGGTGGAGGTGACCGTGTATTGGGTCCTCATGAGCGGGCTCCTGCGTGGCTGTTTGCGTGCTGGGCATGCTCGGCTGCCGCCTCATCAACTGTGGCGTCGGCAATGGCTATCGCGAAGGTGAGGTCATTGATGAGGCTTTCGGCCGACGGCGGATGCTTGGTTCCGAGGGCCAGTTGGGCGAGTTCGCGCCACTCACCTTCGTAGCCGTTGTGCTCGAACGGTCCGTACGTGGTGCTCGTGGTGCCGCGGGTAATGGTTGCGACGGCCGAACCCGCCTGCACGTAGGAAGGAGTGAAGTCCACGCGAAGCGCTGCGTCGTCCGAGATCGCTTCGAAGACCCATTCCGGCTTCCATGTCTTGTTCATGGCTGCCCTGAGCTCGATGATCCGCTCACTTGCACCCGGTTTTCCGCACCGAAGGGAGATCACGTAACCGAAGGGGCGCACGTGGCGCGCCTGCAGCACCTCGAGGTCTTCGAAATCCGGGGTGAAGCGGCGGACGAGGGGAAGGTCGTGGATGGCGAGTCCCATGATGCCGCCTCGGAGGGCGTTCTTGATGACCTCGACGTCGCTGTAGTCAGGGGTGCCGCCTGCGGGCCGGGTGATGATTTCGGTGGCGAAGTCTTCGAACCGGGCATTGGGCGGGAGGACGATGGAAGAGCGGATGGTGTGGACATTGCCGGGGAGATCGCCCCAATTGGCTTCGGCGGCGAGCCAGCCTGGATCGAAGGTGTGCATGGCGCCCACGATGATCGGAACGCCGGTTTCCTCGCTGACTGCCGAAATCAGGGCCGCTTCCTCGCCGCTCATGGCGAAGGGCTTTTCGCAGAGGACGGCCTTCTTTCCCGCACGGCATGCGGCAATGACTTGGTCCGCGTGGAACTGGTGGGGGCTGCAGATGGCCACGATGTCGACGTCGGGATCGCCCAGGAGCGCATCCATGCTCGTGCTGTAGTTGGCGCCGACCCGGGCTGCGACCGATTCGGCAACCGAGGAGTCGACGTCCATGATGTGGCGGACTTCCAGGATGTTCCGGAGCCGGGCGAGGGAAGGAAGATGGATTGCTTGGGTGACCGGGCCGGCGCCGAGGATGCCGATGCCGAGGGGCCGTGGTGATCGTAAGGGTGTTGCCTGTGAGTGGCTAGACAAGATCAGTTACCTCTTCGTAAACGGAGTCTCTGGAGTTTCAGCGCGGCTTCGTGGGCTACGTGACCCTTCTCACGAACAACCTACGATGACTTTTGTCGATGAGCAAGCAAAAGATGGAATTCGTCAGACAATCTTTTGCTGCGTGACACACATAAGCAATCGTGCTATCACTAATGCATGACCTCAGCACCCGGAAAAGAGCCCGGCAAGGACGGCTCCGTACAGGACGCCGGAAGCCTTTCACGTGCGGGAGATCTGTTCCAGCTTCTTCGCGACGGCCAGGCACGAACCCGGGCCGAACTCGCCCTCACCACCGGACTGGCCCGCTCCACAGTTGCCTCGCGCATCGACGCCCTCATGAACTCCGGACTCGTGGGCCCCGCCGGTGAGGCGAGTTCCAGTGGCGGCAGGCCGCCGTCGCGCTTTGCCTTCAACCCTGCGGCCCGGGTTGTCTTGGCGGTCGACGTCGGAGCGACGCACGTGATCGTCGCGGTCACCGATCTCGGCGGAACAGTCCTTGCCGAGCGCCGCCTCGCACAGGAAGTCGCCGACGGCCCCGATGTGGTGCTCGGCAGGGTGGTCGCGGCAGGGCGGGAACTGCTCGCCGAAGCCGGCCGCAACCTTGAGGACCTTGCCGGGATCGGCATCGGACTGCCCGGCCCGGTGGAACACGACACGGGCCGGCCGGTCAAGCCTCCGATCATGCCCGGCTGGGACGGATTCGACGTGGTCCCTTACATGCAGCGCTCGCTGCCGGTTCCGGTGCTGGTGGATAACGACGTCAACATCATGGCCTTGGGAGAACGCACGGCGTTTTGGCCGGACCACGACAATTTGCTCTTCATCAAAATCGCCACGGGCATCGGCGCCGGCATCATCAGCAGCGGCGAGCTGCAGCGCGGCGCCAACGGCACTGCCGGGGACCTCGGCCATGTCCGGGTTCCCCGCGGCGACGACGTCCTCTGCCGTTGCGGGAACTACGGCTGCCTTGAAGCACTGGCCTCCGGGCCCGCCATCGCGCGCCAACTTCAAACCCAAGGACTCGCCGCGACCAACGGCGGCGATGTGTTGCGACTCGTGGCCGAGGGAAACCTGCAGGCCATCCAAGCGCTCCGGCAGGCCGGGCGCGACGTCGGCGATGTCCTGGCAACTGTCGTCAATCTGCTTAACCCCTCCATGATCGTCATCGGCGGCAGCGTGGGGGAGGCCGGCGAGCACCTCGTGGCCGGCATCCGCGAAGTTGTCTACCGGCGCTCCCTTCCATTGGCCACCTCGCATCTGCGCATCGGCATCTCGATGGCCGGCGACCGCGCCGCGATCCTCGGTGCGAGCCAGATGGTCACCCAGCACGTTTTGTCCCCGGCCGTGATCGAAGCCACGCTCCAAGCAACGGGCTGACGCGCCATTATGGCGTTCCGCCGCGCCATGCCGTGATAGCAATGAAGGTGATGCCTACTTTCCCCGCCTTTCACTGCGCTCCATGACCGGCCAATTCCTCGCCAAGGTCCCGCGCGGCTGGCTGATCCTCGCGTGCATCGGCCTCATCGCCCTCAACATGCGGGGACCCTTCGTCGCGGTGGCGCCGGTGGTGGATTCCCTGAAACGGGATCTGGGATTCTCGCCCGTGGAACTCGGGCTGCTGACGGGAATTCCCGTGCTCTGCTTCTCGCTCGCCGCGCCGCTGGCTTCGATGGCCGGACGCAGGTTCGGCGCCGAGTTCGCGGTGATGCTCACGCTGGTGGGTGTGCTGGCCGGCGTCGTGATCCGCTCAAGCGGCGGTGGTGTTCCGGTCATGGTGGGCACCGTCCTCGTCGGCCTCGCCATCACTATCGGCAACATCGCAGTGCCGCTCATCATCCGCCGGGACTTCGCGCCGCGACGCCAGGCAACCGCTATGGGTGTGTACACGGCGGCGCTGAACATCGGGTCCTTCCTGACCTCGGTGGCCACCGCCCCGCTCGCCGAACTCGTGGGCTGGCGGCTTGCCCTCGCTGCAAGTGCCCTCCTGGCCCTGGTGGCCATCCTGTTCTGGATCCCCACCGTCGGTGCCCGCAGCGCGTTCGTTCCGGAACCCGTTCCGGCCGCCGAAGGCTCGCGGTCCGGCAACGCTTCCGGCGTTGGCTGGCTGACGGTGGGCCTGACGCTCGGCTTCGCCGGCCAGGCATTTTCGTATTACGGCGTGACCGCGTGGCTTCCGAGCTTCCTCGCCGACGAGCTGGGCATGGGCACCGCACAAGCCGGTGCGGGATCGTCGCTCTTCCAGATTTTCGCGATTTTGGGCGGGCTCGGTGTACCGCTGCTCGCCCGTTTCGCGAGTACGACGGCGGTGGCGGCCACCTTGAGTGCCTTGTGGCTCACGGTGCCCCTGGGTTTGTTGCTGGCCCCGGGCTGGTGGTGGCTTTGGTCGTCCCTGGGCGGAATCGCGCAGGGTGGCGGCATCACGGTCATCTTCATCGCCATCATCAAGTTCGCCCGCGACCAAGCCTCGGCTGGCAAGATGTCCGCCGTAGTGCAAGGGGTCGGTTACTGCTTCGCAGCCCTGGCGCCCACCATCATCGGCTACGTGCACGGCATCTCCGGCAGCTGGACCGTGCCGCTCCTGGTAATCCTCGGCTCGGTCGCGGCGTTCTGCGTCTGTACTACCCTCTCAGTGCGCTGGGTGGCCCGGCAACGCTAGGAGACTGCTGAACTAATTGCTTTGAGGGGCTGGTCCGGGGCGTTCATGTGTTCCGGGCCAGCCCTTTGTCATTTGTCTGGGTTTTCGGGAC